>DATKRJ010000176.1:0-33016 GCA_035532355.1 Thermomicrobiaceae bacterium
AGCGGTCCGGGCGCGCGGTGGAGGAGCGGCGACATGGCGTTGAAGCAGTGGGTGACCTGACGGACCCCGAGCGCGATCGCGGCGCGGGTCTGCTCGTAGCTGGCGTCGGTGTGGCCGACGCTAACGGTCACGCCGGCCGCAGTGAAGCGGCGGATCGCAGCGCTGGCACCCGGTAATTCCGGCGCCAGCGTGACGATTCGGAGCCAGCCGCGCGACGCTGCCAGTAAGCGCTCCACGTCGACCTCAGATGGCGTTCGCAACCAGGCGGCCGGGTGCGCGCCCCGCCGCACCGGATTCAGAAACGGCCCTTCCAGGTGCACGCCGAGAAGCTCGGCGCCGGGCCCCGGCGAAGCGGCCGCGGTGGCGACGGCGGACAGCTCCGCTTCGGGCAGGCCGTGGGGCACGCCCACGACGGCAGCGAGGAATGCGGTGCAGCCGGTAGATGGCGCCAAAGCGGCGTAGCGGCGAACCTCGTCGGGGTCTCGTGTCTGCAGCGCGAAGCCACCGCCGCCGTGGGTGTGGACTTCGACGAAGCCGGGCAGGATGGTCAGGCCGCGGGCGTCGAACGTCGACGCCGCTATGGATGGATCGACGAGCCTGCCGCCGTCAACGTCGAGGCGTCCGCGGGCGACTTCGCCGCGGGCGTCCACGAGTCGTACGCCTTCGAACGCGACGGCCATCGGCAACTCCCGGTCATCGATGGTAGCACGAATTGCGCGGCGAACTGTCACGCAACTGCAGCGTCACGGCGAGTTGCGCTGTCGCGCTTGTGACGCCGGGCGAGCGACGATGGCTGTAGATGGGGACCACCCCAGAGGACGCAGGAGAGGGAAATCGTCCAGACCGTGAGTTGGCCGACGTCGGCCATCCGGGCGGGAACCCGTTGCCAGGGCTCCCGCCCGTGTCAGTTCGCGCCACGTCCTTTCGGAAGACGGTTCGCCGGGCAGGCGGGTCAGATGGCAGACCGGGCGCAGTCCTTAGATGGCGCCCACCGCGGCGGCACTGCGCAGCCACTCCCGCAGGAAGGCACGACTCGCGTCCACGATCGGGCGCACGTCGTAGACGGCCAGGCCTTCCACCCGGGCGATCTCCGGGTCGGGCCAGCCGTCGACGGCGCTGAGGAGAAAGACCTCACGCCAGCGCTCGGGCAAGCGGCCCAGGAGCCGGTCTAGGGTGCGCCGGGTTTCCTCGTGCTCGAAGGCCGACTCAGGGATCAGAGCGTCTGGCGCGGCGAGTACGTCGATGACCCGCAGCATCTCCTCAGGCCAACCTTCCTCGTCTTTCGTCGGGGAAATGGCGTCCAGTGACGTCTCCGTTATCTCGCGCTCGGTCTGTCGCGCGACGGCGTCCTGGACCTGCTCGCGCGCGATGCGTCGCAGCCATGGATAGACAGCGACCGGAGGAGCCATGTGCTCGACGGCCTCGATGGCCGCGAGGAAGGTAGCCAGCACGACATCATCCTCAGCGATGCTGAACGGGCCGACGGATCCACGGTCGATCGTGTCGTCCAGGGCTCGCCGGACGTAGCGGGCCAGCACGCCATAGAGCGGGACGGCCTCCGCCACGGTGGCGCGTCGCGCGGCGACGTCGCGTTCGACGGACGGGTGGCCGTGGCCCTCGCCGTGCCAACGGGTGCGCTCGTGGATCGTCAGGGCGAGCTGACGGCGCGCGGCCTCGTAGCGGAAGTCGGACTGCTGCCGCGCGCGCGCGTGGGTGGCAGGATCCTGGAACGACATCGCCGATCTCCTTTCGGACGGCCGTGCTCCGTCCAACTCCACTCTAGTCGCGCGCCGTGACAGCACCGCAACGCGCTCCGTCGCGTTGCGACAGCGCTACAACAATCCTCGCCAGCGGGCGTCACCTACCCAGTGAATGCGGCAAGACGACGGAGGCGCGTGTAGAGTTCCACCGCGGAACCGGACGCGGCGGGAGGGGGAGGAGACGGGCGCGTGGAGATCGAGGCCGAGCCGCACCTGCTGATGGCGGTGCTCTGCCAACGGGCTCAGCAGGACCAGTACGGATCGTTCAGCGTGATCAATGTACTCGAGCAGCTGGTCGCGGGCACCGATGACCCGAACGCACCGGAGGAGATGCCGACCTTCCGGCTGCAGGCCAACCTGGTGCTGGTTTTCGCCTCGGGTGACGCGCGGGGTGAGCGCACTGTAACGGTCACGGCGGTCGAGCCCGACGGCCAGCGCCTGGCACCGGTCGAACAGTCCATCTCGCTACTGGGTGAAGACCACCGCGCGACCATTATTTCGAACCTCTCGCTCGACATCGCCAAGACCGGCGTCTACTGGTTCGACGTCACGCTGAATCAGCGGCCGATCACGCGGATCCCACTCAGGATCGGCTACGAACGACGCTCGACCCAGCCCTGGACGAACGTGATCTGACCGGTGCCGAACCGCAGGCCACACGGACGTGATCAGCCCAGGCTACGCAGGACATAACGGGGCCCGCGACAATCAGGTGATCCGTAGCGCGAGGGAGGACTCGGTGACGGCGCGGCGACTGCTGCTGGTGCGGCATGGCGAGACGGACTTCAATCGCGAGGGGAGGAGCCAGGGGCATCTGGACGTGCCGCTGAACCTGCTCGGGATGGCGCAGGCGGAGGCGATCGCCGCGCGACTCACCGACGCCGACCTGGTGCGCTGCGTGTCGAGCGACCTGCTCCGGGCGCGACACACGGCCGAGGCGGTCGCGCTGCCCCGGGGGATTCCCCTCGACCTGACGGCCGATCTGCGGGAGGCGCACCTCGGGGTGCTCCAATCACAACTGATTCGGGACTGGGGTGAGGTCCTCGGCCAGGACTCCGACTACCTCGCACGTCTGAGCAGCCGAGCCAGGCCGCCGGGTGGTGAGAGCCCGCTCGACGTGCGGAGGCGAGTCCAGCGGTTCATTCGTCAGTTGCGGACGACCTTGGCCGGGCTGCCGCCGGGCGACGTGCTCATCGTCGGTCACGGCGGATCGCTCCGGGCGCTGCTGGCAGTGCTGCTGAACCTTCCGCCGGCGGCAGGTTGGGCCTTTCGCTTCGACAACTGCGCGCTGACCGTCGTCGACTGGCGACCGGGCGACCATTCGCAGCTCTTGAGCTTCAACGATCATGCTCACCTGCCGGGCTGACAGGCCACGGCCGCCTCAACCTCGGCGCAGCGAGGCCAGCGCCGCGAACAGGCGGTCGAGATCCTCCGGCGACGTGAAGTAGGCGCATGAGATGCGCACGCCGTTCGGGACCTGAACGCGTCGCTGGATCACATGGTAATCGTCCCACAGGCGGCGGGCCAGGTCGACTCCCGCCCAACCGGTATAGCTGAAGGTGACCAGCCCGCAGCTCCGCTCCCAATCGCGCGGCGAGTCCAGGGTGACGCCGGGAGTGTCGGCCAGTCGCACCTTTAGGGCCGCGGCGGTGGCGGCACAGTGTCGCTCGACCGACGTCCAGCCCAGCCCCGCCAGGTAGTCGATCGCGGCGGCCAGGGCGGCAAAGGAGTGCCAGTTTCTTGTGCCGTACTCGAAGCGGCGCGACGTCGGCTCCCATCCCCAGTCGGCCTGGGCGGGCTGCGCGCCGAACGCCTCGCGGTCGAAACCCGGCAACGTCGAGCCGGCGCCCACGTGGATGGGCTGGACCCGGCCGACGACGTCGGCGCGGGCGAAGAGAAAGCCCGTGCCCTTGGGTCCGCAGAGCCACTTGTGACCGTTGCCGGTCATGAAGTCACAGCCGATCGTGACCACATCGACCGGGAATTGACCCAACGACTGCGCGCCGTCCACGAGGGTCAGGATGCCACGCTCGCGACAGCGCCGGCAGATCTCCTCGATCGGGAGGCGTACACCGGTCTCGCAGGAGACGTGGCTGGCCACCACCAGGCGGGTCGACGGGGTGAGGGCCGCCTCGAAATTGCGCAGCGTCTCGTCAGGGTCGGCCGAGATGGCAAAGAGGCGCAGCCGGCCTCCACCGCGCCGCTCGGCTGCCGCCCAGGGAAGAATGACCGCGGGATGCTCCTCGTTGGTGGTGAGGACCTCGTCGTCCGGGCTCAGGGGTAGGCCGGCCGCGACGAGGTCGACTCCGTCGGTTGCGTTGCGGGTGAGTGCAACCTCATCCGGGCGCGCGCCGATCAGCGCGGACAGGGCCGCGCGGGCGCGCTCGTACCCCTGGCGCGCGGCCGCCTCACCGGTGTGACCGGCGCGCTCATAGGCCGCCTGTGCCGCGAGGTGCCGGGCCAGCACCGGCTCGGCCATGATGCCGATAGTTCCAGTGTTGAGGTACGTTACCTCCTGGAGCACCGGCAGTTCGCGTCGCACTGCGTCGAGATCGTAGCCCACATCCGTGCCCACGCCGCCTCCTCGCACCGTACTCAGTTGAATCCTGTGAATACTGCCATGGTCTGGCCGGTAGCTTGCGCTGGGTGCGGCGGCGTGTCAATCGCGAGCGGCGGGGCGGCACGGTCAGCCACAGTCGTCAGCGGGGAATAGTGAACGCTCCGCCCGCAAGGGCGGAGCGTGGAAGTGGAGGAGGGGTCAGTCCAGGTCGCGGATGGCGTCGCAGACCTGCTCGTACTGGGCGAGGAGCTGGACCCAGAAATCCTCCCAGCGCGTCACGTCCTGGCCTGCCTGGAGCGCGCGCTCGATCCGCTGGTACCCGTCCTCGAGACGCAGCTGGAGCGCGGTGCGCTCGCGCCTCAGTTCCTCGACCTCGACCGCTCGGGTACCGGACGTCAAAGCGGCAGACATGTCCGTTCCTCTCGTCGCTCGCTACCGGCGTCGAGCGCCGGTCAGGAGGCCAGGTTCAGCGTGGAGCGGCGCTGCTGGAGCCGCTCGATGAGCGCCGAGGCGTCGCGACGCCCAAGCGCGTCGACCGCGCAGCCGAAGGACTCCTGAGTCTCGGACTCCAGGTCCTCCTCGCTCAGCCCTGCCTCGCGGGCGATGGCGAGGAGGAACTTGATCTGGCGCGGCGTGGCCGCGTTGGCCGTCGACTCGCCGCGCTGCTCGCGGCGCGCACGAGTGCCACTCAGATCGATGGGGGAGTCGACGATGCGGTTCTGCTGGGCTCCGAACTCGAAGTCCGGGCAGAACTGGGTGCCATAACCGAGCGCGGCCAGTGCCCGGCCGAGCGCCTTGGTCTCGGCCTTCTCGATGTAGTCGCGGAAGTCGTCCGCGCTCTCGCTGCCGAAACCGGTCGCCGCGCCGCCGCCGGGGATCACGACCCGGGCGCGGAAGATCGCGTGGCCCGACTCGTGCCGGATGAGCTCGGTCTGCACCTCGCCGTCGGGGTGATCGGTGCGGAACCAGACGAGCCGCCACTTCACCTCGAGGTAGTCGCCGCCGTTCACCTTGGTGATGTACTTGCTGGCATCGAACCCGGTCTTCTCAGCCATCGTACTCGACTCCTTCCGTGGGCGGGTGACCCGTACCAGAACGTTTGTTCTACTGAATACTACCGGAATGATGCCTTGATGTCAAGGGCGATGGCGGCTCGGCCGACTGGGCGGGCCGAATTGAGGCGTCGGTGGACGTCGATCCCCGCGGCGGGGACGGAAGAGCGCTGTGCTATAATCGGTCCGCGGATGGGGTGTGTACGGACACAGAAGGGGTGCGGCCGTGCGGCTGTCCTGCCAACAAGACGAACTGCAGCGCGCGCTAGCCCATGTCTCCCGCGCGGTGTCGCGGAAGTCGACGCTCCCGGTGCTCGCCAACGTGCTCCTCGCCGCCGAGGGCCAGCAACTCAAGCTGGTCGCGACGAACCTGGAGATCGCGATCACCGCCTGGTTACCGGCCGAGGTTCAGGAGGAGGGAACGATCACCGTTCGCGCCGACCTGCTGACGGAGTTCGTGTCCAGCCTGCCGCAGGACCGCGTGACGTTCGAGCTCGACAAGCGCGCGCTCAGCATGGCCGTGTCCTGCGCCCGCTCCAAGGCGCACATCAAGGGCATCGCCGCCGAGGATTTCCCGACCCTGGCGACAATCGGCGACGCGACCCCGACGGCGCGAATCGAACCGACGCTCTTCCGCGAGATGGTGGCGCAGGTGGCATTCGCGGCGGCCTCGGACGACAGCCGCCCCGTGCTGGCCGGCGTCCTGGCGGAGTTCGAAGGCGGGATGCTGACCCTGGCAGCCGCCGACGGGTTCCGGCTATCGGTCAGACGGGCTGAGCTCAGCGAGCCCGTGGGCGAGCGGATCTCAATCGTCGTCCCGTCGCGGGCGCTCCAGGAGCTCGCCCGGGTGATTGGCGACCAGCAGGACCCAATCGACCTGGCCGTGACACCTAACCGCAGCCAACTGCTGGTGCGGGCCGGCGCGATTGAGTTCCTGAGCCGTCTGATCGATGGCCATTTCCCGGACGTGCGGCACATTATCCCGCAGTCCTTCGGCACGCGGCTGATCGTCGACCGCGACGGCTTCCTCGCGGCGGCCCGTCGGGCGAAGCTGTTCGCGCAGTCGAACAACGACGTGGTCCGTATTCAGACGAATCCGGGCGACGGCGAGCTGGACCCCGGATTTGCCACCATCTCGGCGCAGGCGGCGGAGACCGGCGACAACGAGGATTACCTCGAGGCGCGAGTGGAGGGGCCACAGACGCAGATCGCCTTCAACGGCCGATACCTCACGGACATCCTATCTGTGATGAAGGGCACCGAAGTGGTGCTCGAGATGACCGGCGCCAACGCTGCCGGGGTCTTCAGGCCGATCGGCAACGACGACTTCACCCATGTCATCATGCCCATGGTCATCGGGAATTGATGCCATTACCGGTCCATGAACCGCGTCGCCACTCCCTGCCTCGGGTGGCCCGCGCCCGGCTCCAGACGCTCCCCGCGGGACCGCTCCACCAAACGCGATGAGACTCACGCGGGTCGATCTGGAGGAGTTTCGCTGCTACCGGCGGACGACGCTGTCCGTGCCGGATGCCGGGCTGCGAATCTTCGGCCGCAACGCGTCGGGCAAGACCTCCCTCCTGGAGGCGGTGTACCTGATGGCGACGATGCGCTCGCCGCGGGCGTCGCTCGAGCGCGAGATGATCAACTGGGAGAGCGCGGTCGAGTACGCGTTGCCCCCATACGCCCGAGTGCGCGCGGACGTAATGGAAGAAGGCGAGGCGCGCGAGATCGAGGTGGTACTGGCTGTCGACGAGGGCCGCCCGCAGGGGAACGCGGTTCGCAAGCGGGTGAAGCTCGATGGGCGAGCGCGCCGCGCCCTCGACGCCGTGGGGACGCTCAAGGTCGTGCTCTTCGCCCCAGAGGACCTGAGCCTGGTGTTGGGCGCGCCGAGCGTGCGCCGTCGCTATCTGGACATCTCCATCTCGCAGATCGATCACACCTACTTGCAGGCACTCAGCCATTATGGTCGGGTGCTCGAGCAGCGCAACAGCCTGCTCAAGGACCTGGCTCGCCGGCCGCGCACCGGCGAGGCGAGCGCGGACGAGCAACTCGCCTTCTGGGACGGTGAGATCATCACGCGCGGCTCGTACCTGGTCGCGGCGCGGCTCCGTTACCTGCATGAGGTCGAGCGCCGCGCGACGCTCGAGTTCGACGCGCTGGCGCGCACCGACGCCGAACTCGGGCTGCGCTATACCGGTACGATATCGCTCCCGGACGCCGCGATCGAGCGCGTGGTTACCGGGACCATGGGCGACGCGCAGGCACTGGTGTCGCGCGCGTTCGAGGCTGATCTGCGTCGTGGGCGGGAGGACGAACTGCGTCGCGGGATCACGCTGGTGGGGCCGCATCGAGACGACGTGCGGTTCCTGCTGGGTGGCCGTGAGTTGTCCTCGTACGGCTCACGGGGTCAGCAGCGGCTGGCGGTGGTGGCGACGAAGCTGGCGGAGCTGAGTGAGGTGATGGCGCTCGCGGGAGAGCGGCCGGTATTGCTGCTGGACGACGTTCTCTCGGAGCTCGATCCAGTGCATCAAGAGCGGTTGCTGACCGCACTGGGCGTGGCGCAGTGCCAGCTTCTAATCACGGCGACAGACCGTGCCCTGCTCGATCGGCCATCGCTGAGCCGTCTACCGCTCATGGAGGCACGGACCGGCGAGTTGCTCCCGGTGGACGACGTCCCGCGCAGGAATGAAGAGTGACTCGACGGTGGGCGCACCCGCCGGCGCGAGAGCCGACGCCGACGCATCGCCGGTCGACGTCGGTGGTAGCGCGAGCGAGTGAAGGTAGCGAAGCCATCGCGCCGCGGGCCCGCCAACCGGGTTCTTACGCCCTGTCAAACTGTCGTACTGGTGTCTGCCGGGCGCGGTGGGGTTGCCACCGCGGTGACGCGATTTGAAGGCGAGGGCGGATCCTGGTATACTGCGTGCGCCGCGAGAGCGGCCGCAATGGGGAGTCGTCTAACGGTAGGACAGCTGACTCTGGATCAGCCAGTTGGGGTTCGAATCCCTGCTCCCCAGCCACGTCAACGCGGATAGGCCCCGGCACGGACGCCGGGGCTCTATTTGTGTCTTCGTTACCCTTGACCGGTGGTGGGCCCCACACTGAGCCGCGCCGATTCGCGGGCAGCTCAAAGGGACGCTCGGCCGTTGAGTCTGACAAATCCCAGGGCGCAGACAGCCTCAGACGGACGACCGACGCCACAGCGCCGAGGCGCGGGCAATTCGATAGTGCCGGGCAAGCCGGACGATCTCCAACCCACGCGTGAACGATCGCGCCATGGACCCGTGCCGCCTCAGGTAATTGGATTCGGCGTGCTAGGGCTGCTCGGACAACCGGCGAGCCCGTCGCTACCCAGCCGGTCCGACGTCTGGCGGGCCATTAACCGGACCCGGGCACCGGATCTTCCCGGGACCAGTGGACCTTAGACCTGGGCGGGAACGACGCTACAGTGTTGTCAGTGGTAAGCGTGACTCCGCGTTGGATCCCCGAACTCCCTTCTGCCGCGGCCGTCCTGGCTACCACCTACGGTCACGGCCATTCCCTCCACCTAGGAGGTCGCCGCATTCGTCGAAAGCGGCGACCTCCGCCTCCGCCTCCGCCTCCGCACCATGCGCCACGCTGACCTCGGCGGGTCAGCCCACGACCACCCGGAAGACGCGCAGGAAGTCCCGGCTGACCAGCTTGCGGAGCGCGTGCTCGTCGAAGCCGGCCGCTGCCAGCGCGACCGTGATAGTCGGCCAGTCGCCGAAATTGTCGTACCCACTAAGGCGGTAGTCGTCCGTCAGCCGATGCTCCGGGTTGCGGAAGCCCACCCAGTCGAAATCTCCGCGGACAGATGCAGGTATGGAGGACGGGTACTCGATCAGCGAGCCGGTCGACGGGCCGGGTCCGGCCTTGTCGGTGCCGACTCCCACGCGATCGATCCCGCACACGTCCACCAGGTGCTCCATGTGGCGCACGAAATCCTGGATGGTTGCCCCGGGGGTGTCCCGGACGAAGCCGGGCACGATGACCACCCCAAAATAGCCACCACGTTCGGCCACGGCCCGTGCGAAGTCGTCGGTCTTGGCGCGGTCGTGGAAGCAGACCGCTTTGCTCGCCGAGTGAGAGTCGATCACCGGCGACGTGGAGACCTGCCGCGCATCTCGTCCGACCTGCTCGCTGCACTGACTGACATCGATCAGGATGTTCAGGTCGTTCAGCCGTCGCGCGACTTCACGGCCGTACCACAGGTTAGCACGCCCTGGGGATTCTCGGTGCAGCCGTCACCTACCAGGTTCTGCCGGTTGTAGGTCAACTGAACCATGCGGAGGCCGAGGTCGTGGAAGACCTGAATCTGGCTTGAGTCATCGACGAACGCAATGGTGTCCTGGAAGTCGACGATGACGCCGTGCTTGCCATCGGCATGGGCTCGCTCGATGTCGGCAGCGGTGCGGATCAGTGCCATGCGATCGGGGAGGGCGTCGATGATCGCGCGCCCGTGGGCGATCCGGCGGAACCCGCACTCGAACGCCTCGGAGATACGGCCGGTTGAGGCGAACGTGCGACAGGCGACGGTAACGCCGGACCGGTCCCACACGTCGAGGTATGTGGCGCGGGCCGCGGGCGACGAATGGATCTGCCGCGCGGCCATAGCCTCGAGGGCGGGCGCCGCTTCCGACCGCGTCCTCCCCCGCGCTACCAGCTTATCGAGCGCCCGACTCATCTCTTCGGAGACGAGCAGTCCGGCCGTGACCGGAGGTTGCTGGCTGTCGATCACGAGCGCCTGACGATGGAGCTCGAGAGCCTCGCCGCGACTGAGCGCCGGCGCACGATGGACCACCATGGAACTACCTCCGTCGAGCGACTGATGACGAACCTCGCCATCGCAGTGCAGCCATGCGACTACGACACGACAGGGTCGGGCACGCGCACCGCGGCCAACTGCGGTTCGTTCAACGGTAACCTCCGCGGAAGTGTATCTCTCAAGTGTTTGCTGGACACTGGCCCGCTGGGTCGGATTCGCGCCGTTTCTGCGCGGGAAACCGCGGACGAAGTAGATCGGAGATGCTGTCGGCTCGCACAGGTGCGGCCGCGCTTGACGACTCGAACGTGAGCACCCCAGCGTGGTAGTTCCCGCCAGCAGCGCTCCGCCGGTCACGTGCCATGGTCCGCTTGCCGTGCTGGGGACGGCGTCCAGCAGCCGGACATGCCAGGCATCCCTCGATCGGAACCGGCAGCCGCGGACGGTGTTCGAGCGACGAAGGCGGTTCGATCTCGGACGCCGTGGGCGTTAGCTATGGCGATCACCCGCGGCCTGGATAGTCATGCTGGAGGCCGCAGCGCTTGATCCAGGCAGTGTCGACTGGCGGCGCCCACGTGCGTCTTATTGGATTTGGTGCGGATCGGGTACGCTGAGGCTCGGGGTCGCGCACGGTGAACCGCGTCCGTTGCCGCCACACCGGGTAGTCGAAGGGAACACGAGGTGGGTATGGATCGACAGCCGCCGCCCGAGTCGCCCCAACCGGGCAGCATGATCCCCAACCCGACGCTCAACCGCGCGGCACGAGCTGGTCGCCCGACAGAGGACCGCATGCTCCTGCGCTGGACCCCACACGACCGCGCCCGCGCGGCCGCCTTCACGCATACCGAGTCGTGGCGGGTGCTGCGGATCACCGGGGAGTTCATCGCCGGATTCGATGAACTGGCGGGCATTGGCCCGGCCGTGGCGGTCTTTGGCTCAGCCCGCTCCGGAGCAGACGATCCGATCTATGGCGCGGCTCGGGAGGTCGGGAGGCGCCTGTCCGAGGCGGGGTTCGCCACCATCACCGGCGGAGGGCCGGGGATCATGGAGGCGGCGAACCGCGGTGCCTACGAGGCCGGCGGGGTCTCGATCGGGGCGAATATCGAACTGCCGGTGGAGCAGGGGTTGAATCCATACGTCACGCTGCCGCTGAACTTTCGCTACTTCTTCGTGCGGAAGACCATGTTCGCCAAGTACTCCGAGGGGTTCATTATCTTCCCGGGTGGGTTCGGGACGCTCGACGAGCTGTTCGAGGCGCTCACACTGATCCAGACGGGGAAGCTGGGCCGCTTTCCGGTGGTGCTGTTCGGCACCGCGTTCTGGGGTGGGCTCCTCGCGTGGATCGACTCGGACCTGCTCGGCGGGAGCAAGATCAGCCCGCAGGAACGGCGCCTGATTACCGTTACCGACGATCCGGCCGTGGCCGTGCTGGAGATGGTCGAGTGCTACCGCGAGAAACAGCAGACCGAGCAGGGGTTCGGCCCGGGAGCCGATTGGGACCTCGGCGCGCCGCGACGTGCAGAGTAGGCGAGCCGGTGCCACCCGCCAGACGTTACCGCCGCCCGGCGGTCGCGATGCGCACGCGGTAGCCATACACCGTCAGCGCGGCGGCCACGAATCCGAGCAGGTAGAGCAGGTTGATATTGGGCTGGGACACGAACCGGGCGATGATCAAGGCGAACATCGTGGGATAGATCAGGAGACCGAACGCCGCGAAGATCGCGGCTTCGATCAGCGCGGCGCGTGAATCGGCACCGGTCAGCCGGCTGACGAGCCACGGGACTATGGTGCCGGCCGCCAGCCAGAGCAGTGCCGCGAGCGTGGACTGCCCCATCGCCTCTCCCTCTGCCAGGCACGCGACGGCGGCGAGCCCACCCCGGGGCCCGCCGCGGTGACGTATTAGAACAGCCCGCGGATGCGCCCGTCGTCGTCGATGTCGACCCCGAGGCCGCCGGGGTGGCTGCCGAGGCCCGGCATCGTCCGCATCTCGCCCATGATGGGGTAGACAAAGCCGGCGCCGGCCGAGAGGCGGACCTCCCGGACGGTGAGCTCGAAACCCTCGGGTCGGCCCTTGACGTCGGGGTCACCGCTGAGTGACAGGTGGGTCTTGGCGACGCAGATTGGCAGGGTGCCGTAGCCCAGCCGGGAGAAGGTCCGGATCGCGCGCTCGGCGGCCGGCAGGAAGGCCACCGACCCGGCACCGTAGATCTCGGTGGCTATCGTCTCGATCTTCTCCTTGAGCGACGCGTCCAGGTCGTAGAGCGGGTGAAAGGCGTTGGGTTCCTCGGTCGCCCGGAGGATTGCCCGGGCCAGATCGACACCGCCTTCGCCGCCCTCGGTAAAGACGCGCGTCGGCACGGCGTCCACCGCGCCGGCCGCGAGCGCGGCCCGCCGGACAGCCGCGATCTCCGCGTCGGTGTCGGCCGGAAACTGATTGATCGAGACGACGACCGGCACGCCGAAGCGGCGCACGTTCTCGATCTGCTTGATCAGGTTGGGCATGCCGGCCTCGAGTGCGTCCAGGTCCTCCGCGAGGAGCCCGGCGTCGAGCGGCTTGCCGGCCACGATCTTGAATCGACCGCTGTGCGCCTTGAGCGCGCGGATGGTCGCGACGACCACGGCGGCATCGGGTGCGAGCCCGCTGACACGGCACTTGATGTCGGCGAACTTCTCGAAGCCGAGGTCGGCGCCGAAGCCGGCCTCTGTGACGACGACGTCGGCGAGTTTGAGGCCGATAAGGTCCGCCAGCACCGAGCTGTTACCGTGGGCGATGTTGCCGAACGGCCCGGCGTGGACCATGGCCGGCGTGTGCTCGAGGGTCTGCAGCAGGTTGGGCTTGAGGGCGTCGCTGAGCAGGGCGGCCATGGCGCCCGCGACGCCGATGTCCTCGGCGGTGACCGGCTGTCGCTTGCGGTTGAGCGCCACCACGATGCGACCGAGGCGCGCCCGCAGGTCACGGTGGTCGGTCGCGAGGGCCAGGATGGCCATGACCTCGGACGCCGAGGTGATGTCAAAGCCGGACTGGCGCGGGATGCCATTCCCGTCGCCGAGCCCGATGACGATGTCTCTCAGCGAGCGATCGTTGACGTCGAGGACGCGGCGCCAGTTGACGGCCGTGGGTTCGATGTCGAGTGGGTTGCCGTGGAAAAGGGAGTTGTCCAGGAAGGCCGCGCAGAGGTTGTGCGCCGCGGTGACCGCGTGGAAGTCGCCGGTCAGGTGGAGATTGAAGTCCTCCATCGGGATGATCTGGGCGAAGCCGCCGCCGGCCGCACCGCCCTTGATCCCGAACACCGGGCCGAGCGACGGTTGCCGGATGGCGACGATGGAGCGGAGACCGATCCGCCCGAAGGCCTCGCCCAGGCCGACGGTCACGGTCGTCTTGCCCTCGCCGAGCGGCGTCGGGGTAATAGCGGTGACGACGACGTACTTGCCGGTCGGCCGATCCAGCAGGCGCCGTCGCACGTTCAAATCGATTTTGGCCTTGTAGCGGCCGTAGAGCTCGATCTCGTCCGGGGCCAGCCCGAGGGACTCGGCGATCTCGACGATCGGCTTTGGCGCCACGCCGCTGGCAATCTCCAGATCGGTCAGCATCGTACCCTCTCCGCGTTTGGGCTCACTGCACGCCCGCGGTAGCCGTGGAGGACGCGGCGCGCTGTCGCGCCGCCGCCCGAACCGTGTTCAGTGCAAGCATCGCGTTCGTGACCACGCCGGTGCCGCCGGGCACCGGCGTGAGCGCGCCCGCGACGTCGGCCACGGCCGGATCGACGTCTCCGACGAGCCTACCGTCGACAAAGGTAACTCCAAAGTCGATCACCGTCGCCCCCGGCTTGACGAAGTCGGGTGTGACCATGCCCGGCTGTCCGGCGGCGGCCACCAGGATGTCGGCGCCGCGGGCGATCCGGGGCAGATCGCGACTGTGGCTGTGGCAGATGGTGACGGTGGCGTTGGCGGCCAGGAGGAGGAGCGCCATCGGCTTGCCGACGACCGGGCTGCGACCGATCACGACCGCATGCCGGCCGACCAGCGGGATCTGGTAGTGGCGGAGGATGGCCATGCCGCCGGCCGGCGTGCTGGGCGGCAGATGGTCGAGTCCGAGCGCAAGGCGGCCGGCGCTCTCGGGGGTGATGCCATCAACATCCTTGGCCGGATCGAGCAGCTCCGACGGTAGGTCGGCGGGGACCTGGGGTGGCAGCGGCTGCAGCACGATCACGCCGTTGACGGCTGGATCCCTATTGAGCTCCTCGAGCACGTGGCGGAGCTGCGACTCCGAGACGGTCACGGGGAGGTCGATCGGGCGGACGGCGAGCTCCGCGGCGCGGAACGATCGCTGGATGGCGAGGAAATACGCGTAGGCGCTCTCCTCGTGGCCGGCAAGCACCGCGGCCAGCCCGGGGTGCTTGCCGGTTCGCGTGGTGAATTCGGCAGACTCGGCACGCACGTCCCGCAGTACGGCACGCGCCACGGCGCGACCGTCAAGCATCGTGGCCATGGGGCCCCTCCTCGGGCAGGGCGCCGGAGATCCGGGCCCGGGTCAGTTCGACGACCTCGCCGGCGATGGCCGGCGCCTGCTGGCGGATGCCGGCGACCCGCGCGTGGAGGTCGGCGAAGTCGGCGTCGTTGCCGATGAGCGCCAGGTTCACCTCGCACATCAGCAGCGAGGCCTCGGCCGCGCCGCTCGCCAGGGCGGCGGCGGCACCGAGGTCGCTCACGGTAAAGCGGGTGGCGAACGGGACGGCGCGTCGGATGAGCCGCAGGAGCTCGAGCGCGTGCTCGGCGGTCTCGGCGGGGACGACCGCGGCCCGGCCGAGCGCGGTGGCCACCTCGGCCTGAGCAGCCGCCCTTTGCTCGGGCGTGGCGAATCGCGCCGCCCGCTGCGCGTCCAGAAGCGACGCGAGCGCGGCCATGTCCCGGTCCGCCGCGCCGAGGAGCGACGGCTCGAGCCCCTCGAGGGCCGCGAGCAGCGACTCGAGCTCGGGTCGGCGGTTGGCGAGCGACCTGCGTCGGGCGGCGAGCGTGACCACGAGCCGGGTGATGGCGAGCGATTCGGCGAGGGTGACGGCGGCGACCGCGCCACCGCCGGAGAAGAGGTTTGGATCAGCCAGGCCGGCGATGAAGCGTCGAATCGACTGATCCACGACCGATCCCGACGCCGATTGTCCGGATTCCAGAGACGGCCTCCTGTCAGGCAACGCGCCGCGAAAAGGCCCGCCGCGGCGCGGATTATCGCCTCGGCCAGTATAGCACCGGCGGGTTCCATCCCGAATCCCTATCGCCTGATGGCGGGATCCTGGCGCATTAATGCTCCGAGAGACACAAGAGGTGCCTAGTAGGCACGGCGATGTGGACAACGGGGAAACCTATTGACACGCTGGCACGCGATCTCTATAGTAGGGCTGTCGGACGGTCGTCGGGGGACGATCGGGAATCTGCTAGAGGCAGACGGAAGGGGTTGCACTCATGGACGTCGGTGCGGGCGGCGAGCAGGACTTCGCGCAACTCCTCAAGCAGTACCGCGAGAGCGGACGGGTCTCTCAGAGCCGGCTGGCGGAGATCGCCGGATTTGATCACAGCTACGTGAGCCGACTTGAGAGCGGCAACCGGACGCCGACGCGCGAGGCGGTCACCAAGCTCGCCGAGGCGCTCGGGCTCGGACCCGGGCAGCGGGACAGCCTGCTGGCGGCGGCGGGCTACATGCCGCAGCGCGTCGAGAGCCTGCTGGCCGACGAGCCGGTGCTGACCGAGGTACTTCGCCTGCTCCAGAGCCGCGACGTCCCCGAGGCGGTGCGCCGTGACGTGCGGGAGATGCTGCAGCTCGTGGTGCGCCAGGCGCGCTGGGCCGCCGCCGGTTGGCCGGACGGCTCCGGCCCGACGCCCGACGCTATCGCCGCGGACTGAACCTGAGGAATTGGCCCCGGCCGCGTGCAGACGGCCGGGAGGTCGGAGACCTGGGGGCGGGCGGCGGTTGACGCTACACTAGAGAGGTGGCGCGGGCGGGTCGCCCGCACGGCGGACCGGTCGGATCGGGAGGTGGCCTCGCGTGCGTTCGTTCGCGCACTTGCACCTGCACACGGAGTACTCGCTGCTCGACGGGATGGGGCGCATCCCCGACTACATGGCGCGAGCACGCGAGTACGGGATGGAGCACCTGGCGATCACCGACCACGGCGTCATGTACGGCGTGGTCGACTGGTACAAGGCGGCCCGCGCCAACGACCTCCACCCGATCCTGGGGATCGAGGCCTACCTGGCCCCCAACCGGATCGAGGACCGGGACAAGTCGTCCTACCACCTGCTGCTGCTGGCCGAGAACGAGCGAGGTTACCGTAACCTGCTCAAACTTGCGAGCCGCGCCAGCCTCGACGGCTTCTACTACAAGCCGCGCGTCGACCTCGACATGCTCAACGGCCTGCGCGACGGGATCATCGCCACATCGGCCTGCCTGGGCGGCCCGGTCGCGAACAACTTCCTGAACGGCCGCGATGAGGAGGCCGTGCGCATGGCCGGCCTGCTCAAGGAGATGTTTGGCCCGGCGCACTTCTACGTCGAGATCCAGGACCACGGCATCGAGGGCCAGCACGCGACCAACCCACAGCTGGTCGAGCTGGCGCGACGCCTGGACCTGCCGCTGGTGGCGAGCAACGACGTGCACTACGTCGACCGCGGCGACGCGCCGGCCCAGGAGCTGCTGGTCTGCATCCAGACCAACACCACGCTGAGCGACCCCAAGCGCATGCGCATGGAGTCGGACGAGCTGTACTTCAAGAGCCCGGACGAGATGTGGCGCATCTTCGGCGACGTCCCCGAAGCACTCGAGAACACGCTGCGCATCGCCGAGCGCTGCAACGTCGACCTCGACTTCGGACGACTGCACCTGCCTGACCCCGGCATTCCGGATGGGATGAGCGCGCACCAGTACCTGACCCGGCTCTGCTGGGAGGGCCTGCCGCGCTGCTACCCGGAGGTGACGGACGAGGTGCGGCAGCGGCTGGACTACGAGCTCGACGTGATCGAGCAGACCGGGTTCTCCAGCTACATGCTGATCGTACGGGACTTCGCCCAGTTCGCGCGCCAGCGCCGCATCCCGTTCGGAGTGCGTGGCAGCGCCGCCGCCAGCATCGTCCTCTTCACCCTGGCGATCACCGACATCGATCCGCTGGCCAACCGGTTGGTCTTCGAGCGCTTCCTGAACATCGAGCGGCGCGAGATGCCGGACATCGACATGGACTTCGCCGACAACCGTCGCGGCGAGGTGATCGACTACGTCGCCAACAAATACGGGCACGACCGCGTGGCGCAGATCATCACCTTCGGGACGATGGGCGCCAAGGCATCGCTCCGCGACACCGGACGCGCGATGGGCTGGGCCTACAACGACGTAGACCGGGTAGCACGCCTCATCCCACCGGCGCTGAACATGAGCCTCGACCGGGCGCTGCAGGAAAGCAGCGAGCTGCGGCGGCAGTATGAGTCGGACCCGCGCTGCCGCGACCTCGTCGACCATGCCAAGCGGCTCGAGGGGATCTCCCGCCATGCCGGCACCCACGCCGCGGGCGTGGTGATCGCGTCGGACCCGCTGGTGGAGCACCTGCCATTGCAGCGCCCGGCTCGCTCGGAGGAGGGGGCGCTTCCGACCACGCAGTTCACGATGGAGACGGTCGCCGAGATAGGCCTGCTCAAGATGGACTTCCTGGGCCTCGCCAATCTGACGATCCTGGGCGAGGCGGTCGACGTCATCCGCGAGACCACCGGGGTGGAGCTGGACCCCAAGGATCTGCCGGACGGCGACGGACCGACGTACCAGATGCTGTCCAAGGGCGAGACGTTCGGGGTCTTCCAGCTCGAGAGCGCGGGGATGCGGCGCTACATTCGTGAGCTGCGGCCCGGCACCGTCGCCGAGCTGGCGGCAATGGTGGCGCTCTACCGCCCGGGCCCGATGCAGCACATCCCGACCTACTGCCGCGCCAAGCACGGACAGGAGCCGATCCGCTACCCCCACCCAGACCTGGCCGAGATTCTGGACGAGACCTACGGCGTGATCGTCTACCAGGACCAGGTGCTGCTCATCGCCCGCAAGTTCGCCGGCTACACACTGGGCGAAGCGGACATCATGCGCAAGGCGATGGGCAAGAAGATCCCGGAGAAGATGGCGGCCGAGCGGGCTCGCTTCATCCAGGGGGCGCGGGAGAAGGGCTATGGCGAGGGCGACGCGCAGACCATTTTCAATCTGATCGAGCCGTTCGCTGGCTACGCCTTCAACAAGGCGCACGCGGTCTGCTACGGGACGATCTCCTACCAGACGGCCTATCTGAAGGCAAACTTCCCGGCCGAGTACATGACGGCGGTACTGCGTCTCGCGCCCAGCCACCCGAGCGGTGCGGCGCAGCGCGTGGCCGCCGCCGTCGCCGAGTGCCAGAAGCTGGGGATCCCGGTGCTGCCGCCGGACGTCAACCGCAGCGGCGTGAACTTCAATGTCGAGCGGACCGCGGAGGGATCGCTGGCAATCCGCTTCGGGCTGGCGATCGTCAAGAACGCGGGTGAGATGGCGGTGGCCTCTATCGTAGCAGCCCGAGACGCGCTGCCCGGTCGCCGGTTCGCCAGCTTCGAGCAGTTCTGCGACACGGTCGACTGGGGAGCGGTGAACCGCCGGGTTGCGGAGAGCCTGATCAAGTGCGGCGCGCTCGACGCGTTCAGTGATCGGACGACGCTGCTGGCGCTACTGGAGCCGGGCATCACCGCCGCCCAGTCGCGCCAGAAGGCGGCGCGCAGGGGACAGATCGACCTCTTCGCGCTGGTCCCGGAAGCCGCGTCGACGCTGACGCTGGCGGCACCGGCGGCGGTGGACTCGATCCCGCAGGCCACACTGCTCGCCTGGGAGAAGGAGCACCTGGGGCTGTACCTCAGCGCACACCCGTTGAACGCCTTCATCGCGCTGATCCGCCAGGGCGTATTCGTGCCGCTGGCCGAGATTGACGAGGAGACGGCGGGCCAGCAGGTCGAGGCGCTGGCGATGATCACCGGGGTGCGGAAGATCAACACCAAGACGAACCGCACGATGGCCGTCTGCCAGCTCGAGGATCAGACCGGCACGATCGAGATGGTGGTCTTCCCGGACCTGTTCGAAGCGAAGGCAGAGCTGCTGACCGAGGACTCGATCGTGCGGGTGACGGCGCGCGTCGACCAGCGCAACGACCGGATTCAGTTCGTAGCGCAGTCGGTCGCGGCGGTGAGCACCGTCGAGGAGGCGGAGCCCGTGATGACGTCCGAGGTGCGGGTGCGGCTCCCCGGCACGTGCAGCGTCGACTGCGACGTGCAGCTCATGCACCGCATGCGGGACCTGTTCGACGAGTTTCCCGGCTCGGACGTGGTCTACCTGACGGTGCCGGCACGCGGGCGGGAGGTCGTCATGCGCGCTGGAGTGCGCGTCGACTGGTGCCCCGACCTGGCGACGGCGCTCGAAGAGCTGGTGGGAGCGGATGGGGTGAGCGTGGACGAGGTCGAGGTTCGGCAGACTCGCGCGGAGCCCATCCGACTTCTAACGGCCTAGCCACGCCAGTAGTTCGGGCAGATGCCGGGTGTTGACGACCGAGCCCGGTCCAATCCAGGCCCGGCGCGCGATCCCCACGCCGTAGCGCACCTGGTCTAACGACGCGAGCTCGTGGGCGTCCGAGTCGATCGAGATGAGAACGCCCGCCTCCGCGGCGGCGCGGGCGTGGGTCTCGTCCATGTCGAGTCGCGCCGGATCCCCGTTTATCTCGATGGCGGTGCCGGTCTCCCGGGCAATGCGGAAGACCTCGTTCCAGTCGTAGTCCGCGCCGGGTCGACGCTCGATGATGCGGCCGGTCGGGTGGGCGACGATGTCGACGTGTGGATTCCGCAGGACGCCGACGAGGCGCGCGGTCAGTTGCTCACGGGTGGTCTGACGCAGGCCCGAGTGCATCGACGCGACGACGATGTCGAGCTCGGCGAGGACCTCGTCGGGGAAGTCGAGCCGCCCGTCACGATGGACTTCGACCTCCGCCGAGCGCAGCAGCCGGACCTCGGGGACAAGACCATTGACGCGGTCGATCTCGGCGCGCTGCTGACGCAGGCGCTGGCGGTCGAGTCCCCGGGCGATTTGGAGTCCACCCGAGTGGTCGCTCACGCTCAAGTACTGGTAGCCGCGAGCGCGGGCGGCCTCGGCGAGTTCAGGTATGGTCGCGCGGCCGTCGCTCCACTCGGAGTGGAGATGGAGGTCGCCCTGTAGATCGGACACCGTCACGAGTGGCGGGAGGCCAATACGCCCCGCGGCCTCGATCTCGCCGCGCGCCTCGCGGAGCTCAGGTGGAATCCAGGGAAGTCCGAGCGACTCATAGACTGCCTCCTCAGTACCGTCCGACGGCAGATCGCCGCCGGCGAGGGAGGTAAGCGTCGCGACGTGCTCCCGGCTCCCGGTCCACCGGATCATCTCGGTGCCGAAGCGTGATGGATGCGCAGCCACCACCCGCAGCGTCGCGCCGATGTGCAGCGCGGCGATGACAAAGGCGGAGTCTGCCTGCTCGACCTCGGCGACGAACGGCGCGACGCCAAGGGCGGTGGCGATCGCCTCGGTGCTCGCCACGGCAGCGAGCAGGTCGAGATTACCGACGGTCTCACAGCGGCGGCGGATGCTGCCGGCGATCTCGACCCGCGTGCCGAGCGTCTCGCGGAGGGCGTCGGCGATGCGCTCGGCGACCGGCAGGGCGGTCCCGATGGAGAGTCGGTTGGTGCGGCGATTGAGGAAGGCGATCCCCTCGAGGATGCGCGCCTCCTGTTTGGCGCCGAACCCCTTGAGCGCGCGGAGCTGGCCCGCTCGCGCGGACGATTCGAGCTGGGAGAGGCTGGTGATGCCGAGCTCGCGGTAGAAGCGCCCGACCGACTTCGGACCGACGCCGGGGATGCCGAGCAGCGTGAGCAGCGTGGACGGGACCTCGCCGAGGACCTCCTCCATGGCGGAGTAGTGGCCGGTCTCGACCAGTTCCCGGACGGCGGCAGACAGGCCCGGGCCGATCCCCGCAACGTCGGTCAGCCGGTCCTGCGCGACCAGGTCCGCGGCCGCGTCCGGCAGATGGTCGATCGTCTCCGCACCGCGCCGATAGGCGACGACGCGGAAGACGCTCTCTCCTTTGATCTCGAGCACGTCGGCGAACTGCCGCAGGTGCTCGGCGATCTCGTGGTTGTTCATCCCGTCAGCGCTCGCGGCGGGCGAGGATGCGTGCGAGCAACTCGTCGGGCCACGCGTGGAGGACGTCGCCAAGGAGCCCGGGATCGATCCCGGCACCGAGCGCGACGGACCGCTGGAACTCCGGGCTGAGGAGGTCGGAGGGCGCGTGAGCGTCGCTGCTAACGATCAGCCGAGCACCGTGGAGCTGGCCGAGCCGGGCGACGTGGCCATTAGTGAGGCTGTGTCCCCGGCGCGCGCTGATCTCAAGATAGACACCGCGACGGGCGGCCTCTCGCACGTCGTCTTCGACGATGTGGCCGGGGTGTCCGATCACGTCGACGGCACCGCTCACAATGGCGGCGTGGTCGGAACCGGACGGTACCGGCTCGACCGGCGTCTCACCGTGAAGGACGACGATCTCCGCACCGGCATTGCGCGCGAACACTGCCGCCTCCGCTATGGCCTCGGCTGGCACGTGAGTCAACTCGACGCCGACGACCACCTTGATCGGCCAGTAGCGCTCGGCGACTTCTCGGTCGGCTTGGAGCGCGGCGATCAGCTCGCGGACACCGCCGACGCCGACGTGGTCGGTCAGGCCCAGGGCCTCGTAGCCGCGCTCGGCCGCGCGCCGGATCTGCTCCATGGGGGAGAGCTCGCCGTCGCTCCAGAAGGTGTGCGTGTGAAAGTCGAGGACCACCGTTGTTCCCTTCCGGCCTGCCGTGCGGACCGACCCGCGCCGCGTGTTCCCAGCTGGTTGTGCGGACCGGTTCAGCATCCAGGACGGCAAATGATGCCACAGACGGAACGGCGTGAGCGGGGCCGAGCGGGCCACTGGGTGGCACGGCACACGAGCTTCCCAAGCGGTGCTTCGGGACCAAGCCGGCCGACACGGATCGACGAGATCATCTCTCGCGCCGAGTGCGTGACACCATCGCCACGGATGTCGGTTCGCGTCGGCTCACCCGGAGGACGGGGCACACGGTGTCAGGCGACGGCGGCCACCGCCTCGCGAACGTGGTCGGTGATGATCAGGCAAAGGTCGCCGTGCTCCAGCATGCGCAGCGCGTGCCGCACCGCCTTCGACTCGGTGGGCAGGGTGATGACCAGGGGCGGGATGTTGTTCTGCGCGATGCCCTCCTTAAGCAGTTCGACGCGATCGCGCGGAGCCTCAGCGTGGAGAACGACGACGCCGCCGAGCCGTCCGAGCAGACGTCCTGCCTCGAGGAGCTGATCGTCGGGCAAGTGAGCGAAGGTGCTGGCGACGATCACCGTACGGCGATGGGGCTGGTGACGAATGCCGCGGATGAGCGATTTCAGCGTCCAGACCTGGCGCGCGGAGTCCAGCAGGATGGTGGCGCCATTCTCATGGAAGATATTGCAGCTGCCCGGTAGCACGTCCGCTCGCGGCGAAAAGGCGCCCACACCCGCGCGGATGGCCTCGTCCGGGACATTCAGTCCCGCGGCCAGCGCCACGGCGCAGAGGAGATTCTGCACCTGAAAGATGAGTGCGCCGTCGAGCGTGAAGTGGACGTCGTCGACGGCGACGAGGGCACGTCGGTCGAGCGCGTTGCCGACGACCACGTGCCCGTCGGCCACCCAGACCGCCGACCCGCCGTCGTCGAGGTGACGCCGGAGCGCGGGGTTGTCGCGGTGCAGCGCAAACAGCACGACCGCGGCGGACGTCTCGGAGGCGGCCTCGAGGACGGCGAGGTCGTCGGCGTTCAGCACGAGCAGGCCGTCGGGCCGCACCGCTCGGGCGACGATGCGCTGGGCGACCATGCCCTGGGTGAACTCCGGGCTGATCAGGCAATCCTCATTGTTGCCGCAGAGGGTCGTGATCGCGGCCAGCGGGTAGATGCTCTCGGGAAGCCCCACGCCGGTGACCAGCGGCGTCTCCAGTTCCTGAAGGGCGACGTCGAGATGACCGGAGCTGACCGCCCCAAGAACGCGAGACCACGGTCCGAGCTCGCCCGCCTGGCGCTGACCGTCTATATAGACACCGGTGCTGCACCAGAGGCCAGTGGCTCGGCCGGCGCGCTGGAGAATCGACTCCAACAGCCACACGGTGGTCGACTTGCCGCGCGTTCCGGCGACACCCACCAGTGGCAGTACGGGTCGGCGCCCGCCCAGATCGGAGCCACCCGCCGCGGCAACCGTCTTGACATCATCCATGCCGTTCACCATTCTCATCGCCCGCGCCCGCCACGTGGCCCTCGACGGGTTGGGGGTCACGCACCGTCGCCTCCAGGATGGGAAGCAGCCAGCAGGCCGCGGCGCGAAAGGCCCGGCCACGGTGGCTGATTCGATTCTTCTCCTCGACGCTCAGCTGGGCCATCGTACACTCGTGCCCGAGAGGTTGAAACAGGGGATCGTAGCCAAATCCCCCCGACCCACGGGGCCGGTCCAGGATGACTCCCTCGACCGACCCTTCCGAGACGTGCTCGCGGCCATCGGGCAAGACGATCGCTACTGCCGATCGGAACCGCGCTGCGCGTCCGGCACCTGTAATCCGCGCCATGCGCTCGAGGACGAGCGCGTTGTTGGCTCGATCGTCGCTCGGCTCGCCGGCGAAGCGCGCCGAGCGCACGCCAGGCTCGCCGCCCAACGCTTCGATCTCCAGTCCCGAGTCGTCGGCAAGCGCAATGCGGCCGGCCTGGCCGACTGCCGCGCGGGCTTTGAGGAGCGCGTTGCCGGCGAAGCTTGATTCGGTCTCCTCCGGCAAGGTGACATTCGCGTCGCGAGCGGATTGCACGGCCACCCAGGCGGGCAGCAGTCGTCGTAGCTCGGCGATCTTGCCCGCGTTGTTCGACGCGAGCACGATACGAACCGTCGTCAGTTCATCCTCCCGCCGGCCGGTCACCCCGTCCCCTCCGTACTGTCCAGGTGAAACAGAACCCGCGCATTACGGGTGGTAACGGTCGCCACGGCTTCGACGTCGATCTCGCGCAACTCCGCCACTCGCCGGGCGACCAGTTCGACGTACGCGGGCTCGTTGCGACGGCCGCGATGAGGCGACGGTGCCATGAACGGCGCGTCGGTCTCCAGCACGAGGCGGTCGACTGGGGCCCGGCGCACCACCTCGTGCAGGGCCGTCGCCTTGCGGAACGTCACCGCGCCTCCGAGTCCCAGGTGCAGGCCCAGTGCCAGACACTCGTCGGCGAAGTCCAGGTCACCGGTGAAGCAGTGCATGACACCCGCGTGCGGCGGGTTCGTGGCCCGGAGGACGTCCACCGTGTCGGCCTCGGCGTCGCGCTGGTGCACGACGAAGGGTAGCCCCAGTGACTTCGCCAGCGCGATCTGCGCCTCGAAGACCGCGCGCTGCACCGCCGGCGAGGCACCGTCCCAATGGTAGTCCATTCCTGTCTCGCCTATCGCACGAACGCGATCCGCGTGCGCCGCGGCGTCCAGGGACACGAGCAAGTTGGGCGAGTAGCGCTCGGCCTCGCTCGGATGGAGCCCGACCGCGGCGAAGACGCCGGGTTGTGCCTGGGTCAGCGCCAGCGTCGTCTGCCAGCGCTCCGGCGCGAAACCGATGACCAGGAAGTGATCGACACCCACATCCCGAGCACGCGTGAAGACCTCGTCGCGATCGGCGTCGAAGGTCTCCAGGTCCAGGTGACAGTGGGTGTCGACTAGACGCATCGCGCTACTTCACCGTGACGCTCTTGGCGAGATTGCGCGGCTTGTCGGGATCGAGCCCCCGCAGGAGTGCCAGATGGTATCCGAGCAGCTGGGCCGGCGCGACTCCGACGAGCGGTGACGCGTCACCGACATCCTCGACGCGCACATGGACGTCGAACACGTCGTCGTTCTCGGGGGAGATGCCGATGATCCAGCCACCACGACTCTTCATCTCCATCGCTCCCGACAGGATATCATCGCGGGTCTCATCCAGCGGCGAGAAGACAATGCAGGGGGTCCCCTCCTCGACCAGCGCGATGACGCCGTGCTTGAGCTCACCGCCAGCGAAGCCCTCGGCGTGGATGTAGCTGACTTCTTTGATCTTGAGCGCCGCCTCCAGCGCGGTGGGGTACGACAGCCCGCGCCCGATGATGAACGCGTGGTCGCGATCGACCATACGCGCCGCGATGTGCCGGATGAGGCCGACGGACTCTTCGGACACCGCCCGCTCCACCCCGTCGACGGCCCGCCAGAGGTGCTCCCGGCCGACGTGCTCGCTTCCGTTGAGGACGTGCGCCGTCAGCATCAGAATGGCCACCTTGGCGGAATACGCCTTTGTCGACAGGACGGATTGCTCCGGCCCGGCGCCCAGGTGCAGGCTGAAGTCCGCCATGCGGTCGAGGGTCGAGCCGGGGACGTTGACGAGGGCGGCCACGCGCGCCCCGACTCGCTTGGCGGACATGGCCGCCTCGATGATGTCGGCGGTCTCACCGCTCTGAGACAGCGCGATCACCAGGCTACGGTCGGTCAGGAAGTGCTCCTGGTATTTGAACTCCGAGCCGACCGCGAAATTCACGTGGCGCCGGGCGATGCGCGAGAAAAGATACTGGCCGGTGAGCGCGGCGTAGCTGGCGGTGCCGCAGCCAATGAGGAACGTTCCGTAGGAGTCGCGGATCTCGGCTGCCAGACGGCGGATGGGCTCGGCGTAGTTCTCGCTGATATTGCGCAGGACTCGTGGCTGCTCGTGGATCTCCTTGTCAAGGTAATGAGCGTGGCCATGCAGCGCGGTGTCAGTAGCGTCGAGCTGGAGTGCCACGAACGCGGGCGGTCTGCTGGAACCGGTGGCCGCTTCCAGGAAACGGACGCCGCCGACGCCGAGGACCGCGACCTCGCCATCGTCCAGGTAGTGGACGCGCTCGGCGTAGCCGACCAGGGCAATAGCGTCCGACGCTATGTAGGAGGCGTCGGCACCCGCACCGACGACCAGCGGGGAGACGTTCTTGACAGCGACGAGCTGCTTCGTGAGGTTGTCCATGACGATGATGGCGTTGAGGCCGCGGAGTTGGGCGAAGGCGGAGCGCACGCCCTCGACGAAGGAATCTGAATCGGTGCGCCCGCCGACCGCCTCCTCGACGAGGTGCGGCACGACCTCGGTGTCGGTCTCGCTGACGAGCGTATGAGAGACCTGCAGGCGTGCGCGCAGCGCTCGGAAGTTCTCGATGATGCCGTTGTGGATCACCGCGAAGCGGCCACTGCAGTCGAGGTGAGGATGCGCGTTGCGATCGGTCACGCCGCCGTGCGTGGCCCAGCGCGTGTGGCCAAACCCGATGGTCGCGTCCGGAAGCTCGACGGTCGCGTCCGCGATCCGACCGGCGTGCTTGCGTACGTCGATGTGGCCGTTGACGCCCACCGCGACGCCCCAGGAGTCATACCCTCGATACTCGAGCTTCCGGAGTGCACCGAGCACCATCCCGGCCGTCGGGCGAGCCGGCCCGACGTAGCCAAATATTCCGCACATGATTGGGTCCCTTCCCGACTCGAGACGACCGGTTGGCAGAGCGCACGCCGCGCCGCTTCGCGCTCGACGCGGGCATACCGCCGGTCGCACGAACCAGTCGTCGACGCGTATTCGTCGGTCGGAACGGGAAAGGGGGGATGAGGGTACTGGGTGCACCGAGCCAGGCTTCAGTCCCGCCGATCACTCCACGGGTTTTTCCTGACTCTGACGACCGTGCCGGCCGGGAGGCCACCCGCCGAACGCTTTCGCTGAGCCTCCACCGCGTCGACTCGCCACCTCCGCCGGCGAGCCCTGGCGCTGTTGATCCGTGAACTGACGCCCCGCTCCCGTTCAGCGAGGGCCCGCGAGCACTGGGTGCCCGCGCGACCACGCCTACTCGACTGTAGCATCCCGACCGCGGCGGCGCAACTAGACAGAAGTACTCGCGCGGCCGGCGTCTCGCGAGCGTCCGGGCGCGAGCGATGAGCAACCTCTGCGTACGGACGTGCGTACGGACATAGCCAACACATCGAACGCCGGGACCGCGGCGGTGGCTTGAAGAGGTCGTCTCATGTATACTTTCGCAGTAGTACGGTTCTCGCCGTCTCGAAGGGAACGATGGACTCGCCGAACTCCCTCGGACCTCCACCACCGCTCACCTCGCGCCCACCGCGCTTTGCTATCTGTACCCTCGGCTGCAAGCTCAACCAGAGCGACGAAGAGGACCTGCGGCACGGACTGCGGACGGCTGGGCTGCAAGAGGTGGCCTTCAGCGACCCCGCCGACGTCTACGTCGTGAACACGTGCACCGTCACGCACCTGGCCGACCGGCGATCGCGCCAGATGTTGCGGCGTGCCCGTCGCCAAAGCCCGGCGGCGCTCGTCGCGGCCATCGGCTGCTACCCGGCGGTCAACCCGGCCGAGTTGGAGGCGATGTCAGAGGTCGATCTCGTGGTAGGTTCCCTCGACAAGCTCATGGTGGTGGACGACATCCTGGGCCATTTTGCATGGCCGAACGCCGCGTACGACGCCGACGATACATTCGCGCAGCTCGGGACACGCACCCGCCGTATGGTCAAGATCCAGGAGGGATGCCGCGCCCACTGTACGTACTGCATCATCCCGCAGGCGCGCGGTGCTCCGAGGAATGTCCCGCCGGAAGAGGTTGTTCGGCGCGTGGGAGCGGCCGTCGCCCAGGGCTACCGGGAGGTGGTCCTGACCGGAACGCACGTTGGGACCTACAAGTGGCCCGACGGTGATCGTGTCTGGCGCCTGGCGGATCTGCTGGAGCACGTTCTCGCGGGAACGACGATCGAGCGGCTGCGAGTCACCTCGGTGGGGCCGCACGAGATCGACGCGCGCTTCATCGACATCCTGACTCAGCCGCGCATGGCGCCACACTTGCACATGGCATTGCAGAGCGGCAGCGACAGCGTCCTGCGCCGGATGCAACGCTGGTACAACACGCGGCAGTTCCGCCGCGCCGTGCGGCAGCTGCGCGAGGCGGTGCCGGGTATCGGGCTGACGACCGACGTGATCGTCGGGTTTCCCGGCGAGACGGACGGGGAGTTTGCCGAGACGTGCGCCTTTGTCGAGGAGATGGCGTTCGCGAAGATCCACGTCTTCCCGTTCTCGCCACGGCGGAACACGCCCGCCGCGTCGATGCCCGACCAGGTACATCCGCGCGTCAAGGAGCGCCGCTCGGCGGAGCTGCGCGAGATCAGCGACCGGCTGCAACAGGCGTTCGTCACCCAGCACGTGGGTGCGGAGCTATCGGTGCTGGTCGAGCACCGGGAGTGTGTCGACCCGACGGGGCAGACGTTCTGCAGCGGGCTGACCCCCAACTACCTGCGCGTGTACGTACAATCCAGTGAAGACCTCGCAAACCGGATCGTCACCGTCCGCGGCCTCGCGCCGCACGCGGACGGCGTGCTGGCCAGCGCGCCCGTCGACGTCCACTAGGAGCAGCGCGTGATCGATCGCTACACCCGACCCGAGATGGGGCATATCTGGAGCGAGCGGCACAAGATCAACCTCTGGCTGCGAGTGGAGATCGCGGTGGCCGAGGCGTGGGCCAAACGCGGCGCGATCCCGGCGGAGGCAATGCCGGCCATCCGCGAGGCGACCTGCGACCTCGACCGGATGAAAGAGATCGAGCGAGAGACGGACCACGACGTGATCGCCTTCCTGCGCGCCACCGGGGAGACGGTCGGCGAGGTGGCTCGCTTCATCCACCTTGGTCTGACGAGTTCAGACGTGGTCGACACCGCGCTGGCGCTGCAGACAGTCGAGGGGATCGACCTGCTTCTGACGGGCCTGGACCGGCTGATCCAGGCGGTTGGGCACCAGGCGCTGGCGCACCGCGACACGTTGATGATTGGCCGCACCCACGGTGTGCACGCCGAGCCGATCACGTTCGGATTCAAGCTGGCGGTCTGGTACGACGAGCTGCAGAGGAGCCGCATGCGGCTCGAGGCGGCACGCGAGGATATCCGGGTGGGGAAGATCTCCGGGGCGGTGGGAACCCACGCGAACGTGCCGCCCGAGGTCGAGGACGACGTGTGCGCGATGCTGGGGTTGGCGGCCGCTCCCGTGTCGACCCAGATCGTTCAGCGCGACTGCCACGCCCACGTGGTTACCACTCTGGCGATCCTGGCGAGTTCGCTGGACAAGTTCTCGACGGAGGTGCGGCACCTGCAGCGTACCGAGGTGCGCGAGGTCGAGGAGCCGTTCGACCCGGGCAACCAGGGCTCGTCGGCCATGCCGCACAAGCGCAACCCGCACGAGAGCGAGCGAATCAGCGGGTTGGCGCGACTCGTCCGCGGCTTCGTGACTCCGGCGTTGGAGAACGTCGTGCTCTGGCACGAGCGCGACATCAGCAACAGCTCGGCCGAGCGGGTGGTCTTCCCGGACGCCTTCATCCTGGTCGACTACATGCTGGCGTTGATGACCGAGGTCGTCGAGGGATGGGTCGTCTACCCGGAGCGCATGCTGGCGAATCTGGAGGAGACCCACGGCGCGATCTACTCGCAGCGGGCGCTGCTGGATCTGGTCGAGGCGGGCATGGACCGTCAGGCGGCCTACAAGATCGTCCAGCGTGAAGCCCGTCGCGCCTGGGACAGCGGCGTCCACCTGCGGGAGCTGCTGCTGGAGGACCCGGAGGTCCGTGCGCGGCTTGCCCCCCAGCAGATCGAGGCGATCTTCGACCCGCGCTACCACACGGAGCATATCGAGGCGGCATTTCGACGGTTGGGTTTGACGGCGCCCGCGACGGCGCAACGATAGGAGCGAGCTGGGTGCGTCCAGTAGTTGACCAGGTCGACATCCCGGGGCTGCCGCTCTTCCGGCGCGGCAAGGTGCGCGAAACCTTCGACCTGGGCGACCGCCTGCTGATGGTCGCCACCGACAGGATCTCGGCCTACGACTCGGTGCTGCCGACTGGGATCCCAGACAAGGGTATCGTGCTGACGCAGCTGTCGCGCTTCTGGTTCGAGCGCACGGCGGGGCTGGTGCCGAACCACCTGATCACTACCGATCTGACGGGTCTGGCGGCGCCGGTAGACGCGGCGCGTGAGCGCCTCGAGGGGCGCACCATGGTGGTCAGGAAGGCCGAGCGCATCGACATCGAGTGCGTGGCGCGGGGCTACCTGGCCGGATCGGCCTGGGCGGAGTACCGCCGCGACGGCACAGCCTGCGGCATCCGCCTACCCGACGGCTTGCAGGACAGCTCGAAGCTGGAGGAGCCGATCTTCACCCCGGCGATGAAGTCCGACGAGGGGCACGACGAGAACATCACCTTCGACCGGATGGCAGATATCGTTGGGCAGGACCTGGCCGAGGAGCTGCGCTCGGCGACGCTGCGGGTCTACATGGCGGCCGAGGAGTACGCACGTACGCGTGGGATCATCATCGCCGACACCAAGCTGGAATTCGGCTGGGTCGATGGCAAGGTGACGATCATCGACGAGATCCTGACGCCGGACAGCTCGCGGTTCTGGGACGCCTCGCAGTACCGGCCGGGTACGTCGCAGCCGTCGTTCGACAAGCAGTTCGTGCGCGACTGGCTGACGAGCGCGGGCTGGGATCGTGAGCCGCCCGCGCCGCCTTTGCCGGACGGCGTCGCCGAGGCGACGGCCGCGAAGTACCGCGAGGCGTACGAGCGGATCACCGGCCGACCACTCTTCCCGCTGGCGTGACGGGCGTGATCGTGGAGGTACCGAGTGTGGCGACCGAGTCGGCGGTGACCCCAGCCGTGCAGCGCTGGCGAGCGGAGGTGTTCGTCTCGCTCAAGCCGGTCGTGAACGACCCACAGGGGCTCGCCGTGCGCGACGGACTGCACATGCTGGGTTACGCCGAGGTCGACGCGGTGCGGGCCGGCAAGTACATCCAGCTCTGGCTGGACGCGGCCAGCCGCGGCGAGGCCGAGGCCCGGGTGGCCGAGATGTGCGAACGCCTGCTGGCCAACCCGGTCATCGAGCAGTTCGACTTTCGGGTGAGCGAGTCGCCGGCCAATAGCCAGCACGGAGAAACGGAGCGGTAGGCAGATGCGCTTCGCGGTCATCTCATTTCCCGGGAGCAACGGCGACCACGACGCGCTGATGGCGGTCGAGATGGGGCTGGGCCAGCCGGTCGAGCCGGTCTGGTACCGTGAGACGGACCTGTCGCGCTTCGACGTCCTGCTGATCCCGGGCGGCTTCTCGTACGGGGACTACCTGCGCGCCGGGGCCATCGCCAGGTTCGCGCCGGTGATGGAGTCCGTGGCGCGCTTCGCCGCCGACGGTGGACCGGTGCTCGGTATCTGCAATGGGTTCCAGGTGCTGACCGAGGCGGGGCTGCTGCCCGGGGCGCTCTTGCGCAACGCCTCGCTGAAGTTCAACTCCTCGTGGGTGCGGCTGCGGGTGGAGAATACCGACACTGCCTGGACGGAGGGGCTGCGTCTGGATGAAACCCTGCGGCTCCCGATCGCCCACGGCGAGGGGCGGTACTTCGCCGACCCCGAGACCCTGAAGCGCCTGGAGGCGCGCGGCCAGGTTGTGTTCCGCTACGTGGACGCGCGGGGCGAGGCGACTCCCGAAGGGAACCCGAACGGCTCCGTCGACAACATCGCCGGAGTGTCGAACGAGCGCGGCAACGTCGTCGGACTCATGCCGCATCCGGAGCGGGCCTTCGAGCCACTCATCGGCGGTGACGACGGGCTCAAGATCCTTTCGGCGGTGTTGCGCGCAGGCGTCGCGACGGCGGTCGGTGGTTTGTGAGCGCGTGGGGGAGACGGGGGATCCGAGACGCATGAACGTCACCGCGGAGGTCCTGGCCGAGGTCGCGCTGACCGAGAACGAGTACCGGCTGATCGTGGAGAAGCTGGGCCGCGAGCCGACGCCGGTCGAGCTCGGCATGTTCGGCGCGATGTGGAGCGAGCACTGCGGCTACAAGAACTCGCGGCCGCTCCTCAAGCGCTTTCCGACCGACGGGCCGTACGTCGCGCAGGGTCCGGGCGAGAACGCTGGGGCCGTCGACATCGGTGACGGCCTGGTGGCGGTGCTCAAGATCGAGTCCCACAACCACCCGAGCGCGGTTGAGCCGTACCAGGGCGCGGCGACCGGGGTGGGGGGGATCGTGCGCGATATCTTCACCATGGGCGCGCGACCGATCGCCATCCTCGACTCGCTGCACTTCGGGCCACTGACCGAGCCGCGCAACCGCTACCTCTTCGCCGGGATCGTCGGCGGCATCGGCGGCTACGGCAACTGCCTGGGCATCCCGACCGTGGCCGGCGACATCTATTTTGACCCGGCCTACTCGGGGAACCCGCTGGTCAACGCCATGTGCGTTGGGGTGGCGCGGCGGGACGAGCTGATGCGGGCGCGGGCGTCCGGGGTCGGCAACCTGGTGCTGGTGGTCGGGGCGGACACCGGACGAGACGGCATCCACGGGGCGACCTTCGCCTCAGTCGACGACCCGGAGAAGTCGCACCGCGGCGTGGTACAGGTCGGGAACCCGTTCCTCGAGAAGCTGCTGCTCGAGGCCTGCCTCGAGGTGCTCAAAACGCCGCACGTCGTGGCCATGCAGGACCTGGGCGCGGCGGGGCTGACCAGTTCGGCGGTCGAGAGCGCCAGCCGGGGCGAGGTCGGCATCGACATCGACGTGGCGCTCGTGTCGCGCCGCGAACTGGGCATGAGCGCCTACGAGGTGATGCTGTCCGAGAGCCAGGAACGCATGCTGGTCATCGTCACCCCGGAGGGGCTCGACGAGGTCCGCGCGATCTTCGACCATTTCGACCTGCACTC
>DATKRJ010000177.1:0-2732 GCA_035532355.1 Thermomicrobiaceae bacterium
CTGTGCTTCGGCTTCCGCGGCTACTGGCAGACCCACGGCGGGCTGGAGATCCTGGGCTACCCGATCAGCGAGGAGTTCCGGCAGAACGGGGTGACGGTGCAGTACTTCGAGCGAGCGCGCCTGGAGTACCACCCGGAGAACACGGCCCCCTGGGACATCGAGGGCGGCCTCCTCGGCCGGCAGCTCCTGGCTCCCGCGCCGTGAGCCGGAGGCGCGCTGGGGGCCGATCTCCGTGAAGGCGGCGTCGGTCGACGGACGCGGATACCACGTTGAGACGTAAGCCACCGGGTGGGAACAGGGAAAAGAGGGAGCGAGCATGATCGATCGAGACGTCCGGCAGTTAGAGCGTATCCCCAGGCGGTCGGCTCGCCGGCTGCTCGTCGCGCTGGTTGCGGTGTCCCTGCTTGCCTTGCTGGCGCTCACCGCCGGTCCGGCGGCCGCGGCCAGCACCAATGACGTGGGGCCCGACCGTGTCTACTTCGCGCAGACCGGCCACTACCTGGCCTACGGTTTCCTCGACTACTGGCACCACCACGGCGAGGTCGCGACCTTCGGCTACCCGATCTCCGAGGAGTTCCAGGCGAACGGCGTCACCGTCCAGTACTTCGAGCGCGCCGTCTTCGAGTACCACCCGAGCGCGCCGGAGGGCTGGAAAGTCCAACTGCGGCGGCTCGGCGCCGACCAGACCGCCGCGCGGGTGAACGAGGCACCGTTCAGGCCCATCGTGGCGGCCGACAACGCAAACACTAGCTTCTACCCGCAGACGGGCCACACCCTCAGCTTCGGCTTCCGGGCCTACTGGGAAGACCACGGCGGGCTCGCCGTCTTCGGCTACCCCATCAGCCAGGAGTTCACCGAGAACGGGCTGACCGCCCAGTACTTCGAGCGCGCCCGCTTCGAGTGGCACCCGGAGAACCGGGGCACGCCGTACGAGATCCAGCTCGGCCGCCTCGGCGCCACCGCGGCGCAGCAGGCGCACGTGACGATGGCGCCGCTGGCCCAGGGGTCCGGCGTCCCGAGCTACGACCCGACGCTGTGGTCGGTGCCGGCATCCTCTGAGACGACCGCGCCGAGCGCGAGCATCCCGGCGGGCGCGCCGACCAACCTGGGCAAGTGGATCGAGGTCAACCTGACGACGCAGTACCTGCGCGCCTGGGCGTACGGCACGCCGGTCTTCGGCACCTACGTCTCGACCGGTGTCCCCGGCCACGACACGCCCACCGGCACGTTCCACATCTACGCCAAGTACCTGTACGACGACATGGCGGGCGGCGCCGGTGCCGAGGCCTACTACCTGCCGGACGTCCCGTACACCATGTACTTCTACGAGGCGTACGCGATCCACGGCACCTACTGGCACCACAACTTCGGCTACGTCATGAGCCACGGCTGCGTCAACCTGCCAACCGACGCGGCCGGCTGGGTCTACACCTGGGCGCCTATCGGCACGACAGTCTGGATCCACTACTGACGGCCTCCGGCGGCGTCACGGCACTCGTTGACGCCGCCGCGCCTCCCCTCGTAGGATCGAGCCTGCACAGCGGCACAACCGGCGCCTGTCGACGCGCTGCGCCGGTTCGTTCGATCTACCCGGAGAGGGCCGCGCCCACCCGCGCGGCGATGGGAGGAACACCATGGCGACGACCGGCCAGTACACCATCCAGACGTTCGTCGAGGACGCCCGGCGCGTGCTCGGCGCCGCCGACGGCGATCGCGAGCGCGTCGTCCGGGAGCTGCGACCCCTGGTGGAGCAGGTGGTCTGGGACGACGGGCTCTTCGACGAGCGCTTCCGCGCCGAGCCGGAGAACGGGCGCCCGCGCTACCTCTACCATCACGAGCCGGGCGGCTCGCTCCAGATCTACGTCGTCGAGTTCGCGCCCGGCCAGCCGACTCCCGTCCACGATCACGTCACCTGGGGCCTGATCGGCGTCTGCGGCGGCCGGCAGCGCACGACCCGCTACACGCGCACCGACGACGGCAGCGATCCCGAGCGCGCGACGCTCGAGCTGATCGAGGAAGAGGTCCTACCGCGCGGCTCGGTCTACCCGCTCCTCCCGCCGGAGGACATCCACCGCATCGAGACAGTCGGCGGCGAGCCCAGCTACTCGCTCCACGTCCTGGGTGCCGACCTTGGCCGCCAGCACCGGCACATCTTCGACGTCGCGGACGGCACGGTGATGGCGGTCGACGGCCGCGGTATGTAGCCGGCGTGCTACCCGCCGGTCGGTCCAAAGCGCCCGGTCCTGACCTGCCCGGCGGGTACCCCAGGCGAAGCAGGCCACCACGGAGCGGGCCTGGGTCTCCACCCCAGCGAGCAGCGTGTCGACCGACACGCCCTCCCAGACCGTGTCCAGCCTGGACCAGCGGGTGACGCAGTGGATATCGGTCGTGATGCGCTCGCTGGGGAGACTCAGGAACTCCTCCCAGGTCCAACGACGCGACGCAGCGCACCCTATCCGACGACCGACAAGCTCCAGGCGTCGAGCGGGGCGTGCGGCGTCGGCCCGGCCGAGAGCACCGGGAAGTCGCCCGTCAGGTACTGACCCGGCGGGAGCCGGTCCGCGACCGCCGGATCACGCCGCCGTCCGCGAAAGCCACCAGAGATGAAGCGGGGTGCAATCGCGAACTCCTCTTGGCGGCTCGCGTCCGTGATGCCGATGCCGGCGGTGGAAGCTCAACAGGTGGCGCCTCGGGCCAACCTGGGGGAAGATGGTCGGGACGGTGACGACGCC
>DATKRJ010000178.1:0-9273 GCA_035532355.1 Thermomicrobiaceae bacterium
TCCCGATGTGTCCGGAAAACGGCCGTGCCCCGCGCGGACCGCGCTAGCGCCGCCCGAATAGCTCCCGCAGGTGCGTCCCGATATCGAAAATGAGGATGAACAGGATCGGGATCACCACCAGCACGAGCGGGATGAGGACGAGCTTGATCAGGTCCATGACGACGTTCATGCGGGGCACCCTTTCGTCGCCACCTGGCCGGCAGCAGCACGGCGCCGCGAAACCCGTGCCGTGCCCGCCGCCAACGGCCCGGGTCATTATAGACCGCTCGCGCGGACGGCTCCCGGGCGGACGGAATGACTCCCGCCCGCCAGCGCCGTTCAGGCCACGACCGCCGCCTCGGCGAGCGCCCCGCGGAAGGCGAGGTTACCGTCCCCGTCGACATCGACCGTGACCGTCTCGCCCTCCTGGATCTGGCCGGCCAGGATCCGCCGCGCCAACGGGTCCAGCACCTCGCGCTGGATCGAGCGCTTGAGCGGCCGCGCTCCAAACACCGGGTCGAACCCGCGGTCCGCTAGCCACTCTTTCGCCCGCGGCGTGACCTGCAGCGTCACGTTGCGCTGTGCCAGCCGGTCTCGAACGCCCCGGAGTTGGATGTCGACGATCTGCGCGAGATCCTGGCGCGTCAGCGCGTGGAAGATCACGATCTCGTCGATCCGGTTGAGGAACTCCGGCCGGAAGTGGTTCCGCAGCGCCTCAAAGACCCGGTCTCGCATCTCGGTCTCGCCGCTCCCGGCGGCGGCCTGGATGTAGGCCGACCCCAGGTTGCTGGTCATGATGATGACCGCGTTCCGGAAGTCGACCGTGCGTCCCTGGCCGTCCGTCAGGCGCCCGTCGTCGAGCACCTGGAGCAGGACGTTGAACACCTCGGGGTGCGCCTTCTCGATCTCGTCGAACAGCACCACCGAGTAGGGCCGGCGACGAACCGCCTCGGTCAGCTGACCGCCCTCCTCGTAGCCCACATAGCCGGGTGGCGCGCCGATCAGCCGCGCCACCGTGTGCCGCTCCTGGTACTCCGACATGTCGATGCGGACCATGGCCCGCTCGTCGTCGAACAGGAACTCCGCCAGCGCACGCGCCAGCTCGGTCTTCCCAACGCCGGTCGGACCCAGGAAGATGAAGCTCCCCAGCGGCCGGTTCGGATCCTGCAGCCCGGAGCGCGCCCGGCGCACCGCGTTGCTGACCGCCTCGACGGCCTCGTCCTGGCCGATGACGCGAGCGTGCAGTCGCTCCTCCATGTGGACGAGCTTCTCCATCTCGCCCTCGACCAGTCTGGTGACCGGGATGCCGGTCCACTTGGCGACCACCTCGGCGATGTCGTCGGCGTCGACTTCCTCCTTGAGGAGCTTGCCGTTGGTCTGGATCTGACCGAGCCGCCGCTCCCCCTCCTGCTCCTGCTGCTCGAGGTCGACCAGCCGGCTGTACTGGAGCTCGGACGCCCGCGCATAGTCGGCGGCACGCTGGGCGCGCTCGATCTCGATCCGGGTCTGCTCGATCTCGCCCTTCAGCTCGCTGATGCGGCTGATCGCCTCGCGCTCCTGCTCCCACTGCGATTGCAGCACCTGCTGCCGTTCCCGCAGGTCCGCCAGCTCGCGCTCGAGCTCCCCGAGCCGCCGCTTGGAGGCGTCGTCGCGCTCCTTGCGCAGCGCCTCGCGCTCGATCTCCAGCTGCATGATCCGCCGGTGGAGCTCGTCGAGCTCGACCGGCATGCTGGTAATCTCCATGCGCAGCCGCGACGCCGCCTCATCGACCAGGTCGATGGCCTTGTCCGGCAGGAAGCGGTTGGTGATGTAGCGTTGCGACAGGACCGCCGCCGAGACCAGCGCCGAGTCCAGGATCCGCACCTTGTGGTGCAGCTCGTAGCGCTCGCGCAGCCCGCGTAGGATGCTGATCGTGTCCTCGACCGAGGGCTCACCGACGAGCACCGGCTGGAACCGCCGCTCCAGCGCCGGATCCTTCTCGATGTGCTTGCGGTACTCGTCGAGCGTCGTCGCGCCGATGGCGTGCAGCTCGCCGCGCGCCAGCATCGGCTTGAGCATGTTCGAGGCGTCCATCGCACCTTCGGCGGCACCGGCGCCCACCACGGTGTGCAGCTCGTCGATGAAGACGACGATCTGCCCTTCCGCCTCCTGGATCTCCTTGAGGGTGGCCTTGAGACGCTCCTCGAACTCGCCGCGGAACTTCGCCCCGGCTACCATCGCGCTCAGGTCGAGCTGGACGATCTGCTTGTCCTGCAGGCCCTCCGGCACATCCCCGCGGATGATGCGCTGCGCCAGGCCCTCGACGATGGCCGTCTTGCCGACACCCGGCTCACCGATCAGCACCGGATTGTTCTTGGTGCGGCGCGACAGCACCTGGATGACTCGCCGGATCTCCTCGTCGCGGCCGATGACCGGGTCGAGCTTCCCGCGACGGGCCAACTCGGTCAGGTCGCGGCCGTACTTCTCGAGCGCCTGATAGGTGTTCTCCGGGTTCTGATCGGTCACCCGCTGCGAGCCGCGAATCTGGCCGAGCGCCGCGAGCACTCGGTCGCGGTCGACCCCCAGCCGCTGCAGCGCCTTGACGGCCGCCGCGTTCGGCGTGGCGTCGAGCGCCGCCAGCAAGAGGTGCTCGGTGCTGACGTACTCGTCACCGAAAGCCTTCGCCTCGTCTTCGGCGCGCTCGAGCGTCCGCCGCAGGCCGCCGCTCACGACGGGCGCCGAGCTGTACTGCAGCTTTGGCGCCGCCTCGAGCACCCGCTCCAGCTCCTGCGCGACCGCGCGCGGGTCCTGCCCCAGCCGGCTCAGGACCTGGGGCACCACGCCGTCGCTCTGCGTCACCAGGGCGTAGAGGAGCTGGTCGACGTCGACCTGCGCGTGCTTGCGCTCTTCCGCCTCGCGCTGCGCGGCCACGAGCGCCGCCTGCGCCTTCTCAGTGAATCGTTGGATGTTCATGCTCTCGTCAGTCTCCAGAATACCGGCCGGCACTCCCCGGCCTGGATTCGATCGCCTTACTGCCGCCTGCAGCACTTCTCGTAACTAGTTGCCGGAACTCAGCCCCCTCAGTGGGCTTCGTCCTTCAGCGCGGCGGCTTTGGCCCTGCGCGCGTGCTCCGCGTGCTCCGCACGCCCGACGCCGACAAGGCGGTTCTCCGATTCCTCTGCAAATCGCCTAGTCTTCGGGAATTGCCCCAAGCATCTGCAGCAGCACGTCGAGCTCGTCGACGACGACGTCCAGCCGGGCCGCCACGCGCTCCGGGCGCTGTACGCACTCGCGCCGCAACCGCCGTAGCCGGCGGGTCACGTCCATCGCCAGCTGTACGCCGGACAGGTTGATGCCGCGATCCTCCACCAGGTGCTTGACCTGGCGCAGACGCTCGATGTCGTCCACGGAGTAGAGCCGGAGGTTTCCCGTGGTGCGGGACGGCGAGACGAAGCCCTCTCGCTCGTACTTGCGCAGCGTCTGAGGATGCAGCTCCAGCAGGCGCGCCGCCACACTGATCACATAGAGTGGCTCGTTCTGACGCATGGTACCTCCCGCGGCCATCCGGCGTCCTTATACGCGCTCAGTATATCAGCTTATACATGCCATATCAAGGTGTATGGCGCACCCTCGGGCCGTCGCGGACCACGCCCAGGGCGCGGGCACGCGACAGACGGCTCCGCCCCAACCTGGATCAGCAGGCAGGGGCGGATGGGTGTCGGCGGGGTACCCGTGAGGGCTCAGACGACGGCGGGCGCAGCGGCGAACTTGCGGGCAACACGCTCCAGCTCCCGGCTGGTCCCGAAGCTGAGCTGCACCACGGTAGCCAGCGTGCGCGCCTCCGCCGGCCGCTCGAGTACGACGTAGGCGCGCACTGCGGCCACGTAGCCGGCCGGCTGCATGGTCCAGAACCCCGGGCAGCGCGTCAGGTCGAAGCCGTCATCCGCCCGCAGGGCCCGCGCGAACTCGTTGGAGGCCGCCTCGTAGTCACCGCGTTGTGCCAGCCGCACGGCTCGCGCCGCGATGGTCTCGGCTGCGTTCAAGGGGACGACCCGGAAGTCCGCCTCGCCGCCCAGCCGAGGATGGTCCGGCACCGCGACGGTCACGGTGCGGTCAGCCTCCCGCGAGACGACATGCTCTCGGTGTGCACGCCGAGGTGCGTGACTGTGCCCACGAGGGTGCGCCGACATCCGCCGGCTCGCCGCCGCAACCGCCGACAGACGCCGCGCCCGCCGCCGGTCGAGGACCAGCCCCCCGAGGCCGAGCAGCATCGGGTAGTTGACCATCAGCGCCAGGGTCACGCCCATGCTGGCCACCGCCGCGATCGGCCAGCGCCAGGAGAAGCCGACGGACTTCCCTGCCAGTCCGGTCGGCCGGACGACGGCGGTGGTGGCCGCAATGCGGTCGACCTGCAGGTTCGGGACCGATGGCGCCGGACTGTTCGTCTCCGGTGCCGGCACCGCCGCGGGTGCGGCCGGTACCAGCGAGATTTTCGGCCAGCCCTCGGCCGGCGCCGGACCGGCCAGTGCGCCGAACCCGTAGTCGAGCAGGGTGGTCGCGTCCTGGTACCAGGCGGCCTGCGTGCTCTTGAGCACGACCGCGATGATCGTGTGGCCGTCGCGCTGGGCTACCTCCACCAGGCAGTAGCCGGCGTTGTCGGTGATGCCCGTCTTGCCGCCGATCAGACCGGGGTAGTTACTCAGCAGGCGGTTGGCCTGGTACAGTTGAAACCCGTCCCCACTGTAGTAGGCGGCGCCGATGATCTTGCGGAACTCCGGGTTGCGCAGGGCGTACATCGTGATCGCCGCGATGTCGCGCGCGGTGGTCTGATGTCCGTTCTGGTCCAGCCCATGAGGGTTGAGAAGATGGGTTCCGGTCAATCCCAGCCGTTGGGCGGTCTGGTTGACCCGGTCCACGAAATTCTGGACCGCCTGCTGCGGGGTGTCTCCCCTGGCAGCGCCCAGATTGCTCGCGATCGCCATCGCGGCGTCGTTGCCGGACGGCAGGAGCATGCCGTAGAGCGCGGTCTCCAGGCTGATCTGCTGGCCGGCCTGCAGCCCCATCGACGCCTCGCCGACCAGGTCAGACTTGTCGACCGTGAGCTGCTGTGTAAGCGGGGCCGAGTCGAGCGCTACGGCTGCGGTAAAGATCTTGGTGAGGCTGGCCGGCGCGGTCGGGGTGTTCATCGACTTGTCGTACAGTATCTCGCCCGTGTCCGCGTTCACGACCGTTGCGTACTCCGCGGTCACGACCGGCGCGCCTGCCGCCAGAGTAGTCCCCGGCGGCAGGGCGGCTACCAGCGCCGCGATGGTGATCAGCAACATGCCGAGCTTTGGCAGGGCAGGTGACAGTCTCCGACGCACGCCGGCCTCCCAATCCCAGCTTCCCTTGCCGGTTTCCGCGAATCGAGAGCCATCTCCGGACGGCGAGTCCCCACCCTCTCGTCCGGCCGGTTCTCCCGGTCACCCCTATGCTTGACCGGGAACCGACTCTTGACTCACGGGCACCATTCTAGCGCTCTCGAGGTGTACGTACAAGGGGGTTGAAGGCCAGTTGAGGGCTTGGATCGCCGCCGGGCGACGCCGGTCGGTTACCGCTCGGTGGACTTCGGAGACGCACCACCGTGGTTACCGCAACCGCGCGGGGTGGGACGGCGCGTTCCGCCACGTGGGAGACTGGGGAATCGAGGTTCGGGATGTCGGTCCTAAATCGGGGCCGTCTCGCGCGTTTCCGCACCCTCCACGCGTTCGGCGTAGACGCCGCGATAGCCCGGTGGGAGTAGTCGAGCTACCTCCACCATCATCAGAGAGGTCAGCACGGCGAGATCCGGGCGGCGCTCGTCCGGGTACCGCTCTGGCAGGTGGAACGGCTTGCCGATGCGCACGGTCACCCGGGGGCGACCGTGGCCCGGGCGGCTCCCCTTCTGGCCGTTGAACGGCAGGACCTCGGTGCCGAAGATGGCGGTCGGCAGGATCGGGACTCCGCTCCGGACCGCGATCAACGCCACACCCGGGTAGACCTCCTTGAGGCCGCCGGTGGTGCTGCGCGTGCCTTCCGGAAACACTCCGACGAAAAGACCCTCCCCGAGCAGCCACTCCGCCTGACGCAGCGCGCCGCGATCCGCCGTGCCGCGATCGACCGGGAATGCCCCGGCCTGCCGCGCGATCCAGCTGATCACGGGGACAGCGAAGACTTCCTTCTTCGCCATCCAGAGGAGCGGCCGCGGGTAGGCAGCCACCAGCAGGATAGGGTCCGCGTTGTGCAGATGGTTGGCGACGACCAGCGCCGGTCCGACCGGCGGCACGTTCTCCAACCCCTCGATGCGCAGACCGATCACGAGGTGCAGCGCGGGAACGACCAGCTTGCGCAGATTCTCGAATATCCAGATCTTGATGCGGCGCCAGCGGCGCCACGAGCTCGGCTCAGCCATGCACCCGCCCGCGCTCCGCCGCCTCCGCGAGCTCGACGATCCGCTCGACCACCTCGTCGACCGTGAGCCCGTCGGTGTCCAGCCGCACCGCATCCGCGGCGGGCGCCATCGGCGCCGATGAGCGCGTGGCGTCCAGCCGGTCGCGGTCCGCCATCTCCGCTCGAACCACCGCGAGGTCGCGCTCGGTGCCGCGCAGCGCGAGCTCCGCCTGCCGACGCCGGGCCCGCTCGTCCAGGGAGGCGTCCAGCCAGATCTTGACGTTGGCCTCCGGCAACACCGCGGTCCCAACGTCGCGTCCGGTCAGGACGACGCGACCCGAACGCCCGATGCGTCGCTGAATGCCGAGCAGCTCGCGCCGCACCGCGGGGTGCGCCGAAACCTCGGAGACGGCGCGATCGACGTCGGTCGACCGGACGTCCCAGGTGACATCCCGCCCCTCGAGCCACACGTCGTACAGCCGGCCATCAGCGCGCGACGGGGGCCGAACTTCGATCTTCAGGTGACGGGCCAGGCCGGCCAGGCGCAGCGCGTCGGCCGGCGGGACGCCGCGCTCGAGCGCCGCCAGCGTCAGCGCGCGGTAGATCACTCCCGTGTCGAAGTACAGGGCGTCAAGCCGGCGGGCCGCCGCGCTGGCCACGGTCGTCTTGCCGGCCGCCGCCGGGCCGTCGATTGCGACCACCAGATGGTCCGCCGCGCCGCTCGTCGCTCCCACGCCGTCTCCCAAACGTGCGACTCTGCCCCGACGGGCCGCCCGGGCGTCGCCCGCGTCCCGCTCTCGGCCCACCAGGGGCACGCCTTGGCCGGCTCTGGCCGCTGCCGACGTCGGACGTGCCCGGTGACCTGCGTCGCGGACCACCGGGACCGCCCTGCCCCTGCCGCCTGGGTCGCTCTACTCCCGAGGCCGACGATCCGCTGCCGGCACCGGGACCGCGATCGCGGGACGGTCGTGGCGTACGACCGGGGCCGGCAGACGTGCGCCGGTCCCGTGAAGGCTGCTCCGGAGACGCGCCCGTCCTCGGTGGAGCTCCCGGACCCGTCTTCCCAGAGCGCGCACTGTTCGGCGCTCCCTGGCCGCCTCGGGACGGTTGCCCGGGCCCGCGCTCGAATCTCCCAGCCCCACCGGCCTGACCGGGATTGGGCCGTCGACCCGGCCCGCGGACGGGTGTTCCCGGACGCGCCGGTCCCGCCTCCGCCTTACCCGGACCGAAGCGACGCGGTCCGCGCGGTCCGGTCGTCTCCTGCGGAGGCGCGGCACCGGGTCGCGGCCCCCTGGGTCCGACCGGCCTGCGGTCGCGCGCATCGTCCGGGCGCCGCTCGTCCTTGCCGGGGCCGCGCGAGGTGGGCGTTTGCTCCGGAGGCGCGGCGGCGGGGCGCGGCCCTCTGGAGGTGGACGGACCTCCGTTGCGTCCCACCTCCGGGCGGCGTCCGAACTTGCGCGGTCCGCCGGGACCCGGCCGCCCTCGATCCTCCCGCGCTGGCTTGCCGGTCTGTTCGCCGACCGGGCGCTCCCCGGGTCGCGACGGCCGGCCCGGCCCGGGGCGTCGCGGGGGATGCTCGGCCGCCGCCGGCTGCTGCTCGCGGTCCCGCTGCCACGGCGGGCGAGCCGGGCCTGCTCCGCGCTGCTCCCGGCCACGCCCGTCCGCGGGCTGGCCGCCTGAGGGGGGCCCTACCGGTCGCGGTCCGCGCCGCTCAACGGGCGGCACATCGGGGCGGCCGCCGGTATCCCGTGGCCCTCGCCCGCTCGGCGGCGCGCCGGGACGGCTGACGAAGGGCCGACGCGGCCGCTGGGCGGCCGGTGGACCGGCCGACGGGCGTCTGGTCGGCGTCGCCTCGTCGCCTACCAGGTGCACCGCCTCGAGCAACTGCGCCACCTCGCCTTCGGTGAGGTCGCGCCACGCACCGGTCGCCAGGCCGCGCACGTGGAGGGGGCCGATACGCGTCCGCGTCAGGCTCAGCGCCGGGTAGCCGACGTAGTCCAGCATCCGCCGCACGATTCGGTTCCGGCCCTCGTGGATCACGATCCGCAGCAGGGTGCCGCCCTCCTCGGCCCGCATCGGACGCACCTGATCGGGTACCACGCGCTGACCCTCGACCGAGACGCCCACGCGCAGGCGCTGCAGCACTTCCGGGGGAGGGTACCCGTCGAGCAGGGCCTCGTACTCCTTCTGGAGCTCGTAGCGCGGATGGGTCATGCGGAAGGCAAGGTCGCCGTCGTTGGTCAGCAGTAACAGACCGGACGTGGCGCGATCGAGCCGTCCGACCGGCACGACCCGCTCCGGCACGTCGACGAGCTCCATCACCGTGCGGCGTCCGCGCTCGTCACTCATCGTCGTGATATAGCCGGAGGGCTTGTTGAGCATGACGTAGCGGCGACGCTCGGGCCGCAGCCGCTGCCCGTCGACGCGGATGTCCTGCGTGTCCGGGTCGACCACGGTGCCGAGCTCGCGAACCACCTCGCCGTTGACGGTGACACGCCCCTCGAGGATGAGCTCCTCGGCCTTGCGCCGCGAGGTCACGCCACGCGAGGCCAGGACTCTCTGCAAGCGTTCCAAACACTACTCCTGACTGGGGGAAAGAGGCGCCCGATTGGGCAACATCTCGTCTCACGGCACCGGGGTCGTGTTGCGCGCGTAGACGGGGAGACGCAGAATCTCCGCGTTCCCCGCGAAGAATACCACCTGACCCGCCGGGGCCCACGGCTTCGGCGTAGCCGGAGGGTTGGAGGTCAGCTCGTAGCGCAGGCTCGCCGCCTGCTCCGGAGTCAGCAACAGCGTTTGGCCGGTCACCATCACCAGCCCCTGCGCCTGCAGTCGTGTCGACAGGTCTCCGACGTCGCCGCCCCGCCCCACCCTGACCCAGCGGTAGCGACTGTCGAGGTCGCTCAG
>DATKRJ010000179.1:0-3163 GCA_035532355.1 Thermomicrobiaceae bacterium
TGGCCGGCAGCTCCGGGCGCGGCCCGACCAGGCTCATCTGCCCGACGAGCACGTTGAGCAGTTGGGGCAGCTCGTCGAGGCTGGCGCGGCGCAAGAGGCGGCCGACGCGGGTGACGCGGTCGTCGTCGGGGCGCTTGTGGGAGCCGACCAGGCGCAGGCGGCTGCCGTGGGCCATGGTGCGGAACTTGAGCATGGGGAACAGGCGGCCGCGCTGGCCGACGCGCGCCTGGACGAAGAGCGACGGGCCGGGGGAGTCGAGCCGGATGAGCAGGGCCAGCAGCAGCAGCAGCGGGCTGAGCACCAGCAGCCCCAGACTCGCCACCCCCACGTCCACCACCCGCTTGCTCACCCGGTACACGCGTCCGTACCGCATGTCGCCCAGCTCACGGATGGCCTGGGCATACAGGAACTCGATCACGTCGCTGCCGTGCCGGGCTCCGGCGGCGAGCTCCTCCGCCACCGAGGTGGTGCTGAGCGGTGCCGTCGTTATCCCGGCGAGGACGGCCTCCGACGGAGGCGGCTCGCGGACCGCGGTCGTCGCCGCGTCGCCAAGAAAAAGGGGGTGCTGACGCCCCTGGATGCGTTCCATGGTTTCCGTGGTTTCCCTCCCTGACCCGATCCGGTGCCCCGCCGCTCGCGGGTCCTCCCCACCGGATCGGTACTCCTCTTCCCCGGGGCTCCGGGCTCTCGTCGCGCTGCCGGCGCCGCCCTCCAACGGTCGCCCGGCGATGTGGCTGTGGACGTGGCTTCGAGGGCGGTGGCCCCGAGATCCACCGGGCGGAAAGCAGAAACCGGCCGGGTGACTTCCGGCCGGTTGCACCACCAGCTCTGCGCGGACGAGGTGCCCAGATTGCAGTCCGCGCGTCGACGCTGCCGTCTATTCCGGGTCTGGCCTTGCTTCCCCGACCACCGGCCCTCTTTTGCCGGTACCTTATTCCTACCACACGCCGGTGCGGTGGAATAGGTTCTTCTGGCTAATGGATAGGGTACGAAAGTACCTGACGATGGCCGCTTTCAGCAGGAATCGGCGTCCGTACGCGGTTATCGTCGTCAGATCGACGAATCGGAGCGCGGGCGCGTCGTGCCCCTAAGGTACTGCTCGGCGGAGACGCCCTCACGCGCGGACGCACTCTGGTCCCGAGTTAGACATGACCTTCGGTGTCCACGACGAGGGCCATCGGTGGGGGGATGAAGGGGCCGGCCCCGGCGGTGCACCCGACCGGGGCCGTGCTCGAGTGGATGCGCCGCGCGCTACCAGAGGGAGCGGATCATGCCGCCGTCGACCTGCACCGTGGCGCCGGTGATGTAGCTGGCCCGCTCCGAAGCTAGGAACGCCACCGCGTCGGCGAACTCCTCCGGACTGCCATAGCGACGCAGCGGGATGCGCGCCGCTTCGCGCTGTTCGACGACGGCCACGTCGACGCCGGCGCGCTCGGCGTTGACGCGGTCCAGGTGCTCCACCCGCGGCGTGGCGATTCGGCCGGGTACGATCGTATTCACCCGGATGTGATCGTCCGCCACCTCGTCGGCCAGCGTCTTGGCCAGCCCAGCCACGCCCGCCCGCATCACGTTTGACAGCAGCAGGTTCGGGATCGGTTGCTTGATCGAGGAGGAGCTCATGCAGACGATCGTGCCGCCGCCTCGGGCGCGCATCGAGGGCAGGCTGGCGCGGATCAGCCGGACCGCGCTCATCAGGGTGAGCTCGAAGGCCGCCTGCCATTCGTCGTCGCTGAAGCGATCGAAGGTGCCGGCCGGCGGCCCGCCCGCGTTGGTCACCAGGACGTCGATGCCGCCGTAGCGCTCGACGGTGGCCCGCACGAGCCGCTCGATCTGTGGTGCCCGGGAGACGTCGGCGGTCATGGCCAACACCTCGGCCCCGCGCTGCCGAGCCTCGGCCGCCACCGCCTCGATCGCCGCCGCGTCGCGGCTGCAGATGACCAGCCGCGCACCCTCATCGGCGAGCACGAGCGCCACCGCCCGTCCCAGCCCCGAGCTCGACGCCGGCACGAGCGCCACCTTGCCGCGCAGTCCGAGATCCATCGGTCCCTCCCTCTCGATCAGACCTGGGCGCCGCCCTCGACGCCGCCTCTGCTCGACAGGGCCGATTATCGGACACGCAAGCCGGCCGGGCGCACCCACCTGCTGTGGCATGGCGGGCAGCGTGTGTCTGGCCACGCGGCCGCGGATCTGCTTTGATGGTCGGGGACGCGCGGAAGGAGTGCCGGATGTCCGAGCCACCTACCATCTCCATCCTGACACCGACCCGGAACCGGAGCGCCACCTACCTGCCGCAGGCCATCGCCAGCGTCCGCGCGCTGCGCGGGAGCCGCTCCTACGAGCACGTCGTCGTCGACGACGGCTCGACCGACGACACCTCCGACTACCTGGCCGCCGAGTGCCGGGCCGATCCTCGCATCCGGGCTGTGCGCCACGACTCACCGCGTGGAGTCGCCGCGGCCCGCAACACGGCGCTGGCCGCCGCCCGTGGCGCGTTCGTGGTCGACCTGGACGACGACGACCTGCTGCTCGAGAGCGGGGTCGAGCGACGGCATCGCTACCTCCTCGAGCACTCCGAGCGCTGGGCCGTACACGCGAACGCCTTGAAGATCGATGAGGGCGGGCGCTACCTGATCGGCGAGGACGTGATCAACGCCCTCTGCCTCGACCCGGCCCGTTGCGCCCGCCTGTTCTACTCCAGCGAGATGATCCCGAACGCCAGCACGGCGATGTACCGCCGGACCGCGCTGGTGGACCTCGGCGGCTGGGACGAGTCCCTCTCCTGCTGCGAGGACTACGACCTCTGGCTGCGCTCGCTGGACCGCTACGGCCCGCCGGGCTTCCTCGACGAGTTCGTCGCGCTCTACCGGAAGAAGGACCGGGGACTCGGCATCGACAGCGTGCGCTCCGGGGCGCACGCGCGGAACCAGCGGCGCGTGCAGGAACGCTGGCAACACCTGGTCGGCTGAGCGCCCCGCGTCGCCGTACAGTCTGGAGGTCGCAGGGATGACCACGCCTTCGATCCACATCACCGTCGATGCGACGGCCGCCGGCACGCCACTGAGCCGCAGCTGGGAGCTCGCGATCGGCTCGGGCGACGCGTGGTCGCTCCTGCGGGCCGATCTGCAGGCGCAGCTGCGCCGGGCGGTTGCCGAGTGCGGCTTTC
>DATKRJ010000180.1:0-5995 GCA_035532355.1 Thermomicrobiaceae bacterium
CCGGCGCCGACGGCAGCGTGCGCGAGCGTGGCTGGTGGACCGACCCGGCCCGCGAGTTCACCCTGACCGCGCTCGAGGCGGCCGGCAGCCCGAACCCCGCGCGCGAGCTGGACTGGCTGCGCTTCGTCGACCGCGTCCGCCAGGCCGGCGTCGGCGGCCAGCCCGTCGGCGCCACGGCGTAGCGGGCCAAGCGGCCCACTTGATGTGTAGGGCGGGTTTGAAGCCCGCCCTCGTCTCCGACCACAGCGGCCTACCGTCGCGCGAGCCCAGCGACCGTTGGCGCGTCCCCACCCGGCGCCCCCGGGCCCCGGATCAGGTCGACGGCCCGCTCGGCGATCATGATCGTCGGCGCGTTGGTGTTGCCGCCGATCGTCTCCGGCATCACCGACGCGTCCACCACGCGTAGACCTTCCAGTCCGCGCACCGTCAACGCCGGATCGACGACCGCCAGCTCGTCTCCGCCCATGCGGCAGGTGCCGGTCGGGTGGTACAGCGTCTCCAGGCTGCCGCGCAGGAACCGCTCGATCGCGGCCGCGCCCCGCACCTCCGCTCCCGGCGACGTCTCCGCGCCGCGAAAGGGATCGAAGGCCCGGGTCGCCGCCAGCTCGCGGGCCAGCTCCACCCCCGCCGTCAGCACCCGCAGGTCGGCCTCCTCGGCCAGGTAGTTCGCCGTGATCGCGGGCGCCGCCAGCGGGTCGGCCGAGCGCAGGGTGATCGAGCCCGTACTCCGGGGCCGGATCAGTGTCGCGCCGAGGGTGAACCCGTGGCCGGCCGGGTTGGCACGGCCGTGGCTCGAGAAGTAGGTCGGGCCAAAGTGGAACTGCAGGTCCGGCGCCGGCGCGGCCGGATCGGTCCGGCAGAAGGCGCCCGCCTCCGCCACGTTCGAGGTCAGCGGCCCCTGCTTGAGCGCCAGGTAGCGCGCGAGGTGGCGAAACTGCGCGGCACCGGCCAGCGACACCGGCTGTGTGCAGGCGTAGGCCACGCCGGCCGCCGGGTGATCCTGCAGGTGCTGGCCCACGCCGGGAAGATCCAGCACCACCGGGACGCCGTGCGCCCGCAACTCGTCGGCCGGCCCGATGCCGGAGAGTAGCAGCAGGTGCGGGGATCCGACTGTGCCCGCGCACAGGATGATCTCGCGGTCGGCGGCCACCCGCCGCGGCCTGCCGTCCGCCACGTAGTCGACACCGACCGCCCGGCTCGCCTCGACCACCAGCCGCGTCGCGTGCGCGCCCGTCACCACCGTCAGGTTGGCCCGGCGCAACGCGGGCCGCAGGTAGGCGTCGGCCGCGCTGCAGCGCCGGCCCCCCTTCTGCGTCACCTGGTAGAGGCCCACGCCGTCCTGCTCCGGCCCGTTGAAATCCGGGTTGCGGGGCAGCCCCCGCTCGACGCCAGCCGCGACGAAGGCCGCCGACAACGGGTTGACGCAGCGCAGGTCGGCCACGTTGAACGGCCCGCCGACTCCGTGGTACTCGGACGGTCCCCTCTCCTGGTGCTCCGCCCGCTTGAAGTAGGGCAGCACGTCCTCGAAGCCCCAGCCCACGTTCCCGGCTTCGCGCCAGCCGTCGTAGTCGCGCCGGTTGCCGCGCATGTAGATCATCGCGTTAAGCGAACTTGAGCCGCCCAGCAGCTTGCCGCGCGGCCAGTACAGCCGCCGCCCGCCCAGGTGCGGCTCGGGCTCCGTCTCAAACGCCCAGTCGCACGGCGTCCCGAACAGCTTCGAGAATGCCGCCGGGATGCGGATCTCCCGCCGGCTATCCGGTCCGCCCGCCTCGAGCAGGCAGACGCTAACCGTGGGGTCCTCGCTGAGGCGCGCCGCCAACACGCAGCCCGCCGAGCCCGCGCCGACGATGACGTAGTCGCTCACGCCGCCCTTCCCCAATCCGAACAGGCTCGCCCCCTAGCCGGCTCCCCGGGTCGGCTCCGCCGCGCCCCGCTGCCGTCTGTGCGCGGGTAGCCAGAACGCCACCAGAGCCCGTGACTGCGGTGGCCGTACCGGAGACGTACCGGTCGCTTGCGCTCAGTGGTTGACGGAATTGTAGGTTGGGGCCGTCGCGCCCGTCCAGCGGCGACCGGCGCCGGAGACCCGAGTAGCATGACGAAGCGGGACGGCCGGGCGGCCGTCCCGCTTCTCCTCCTCACGTGCGGGGGGAGAGGAATCTCCATCCTCACGACGCCTTAATCTACGGCGATGTACCCCGGTCGGTTTCATTCCCCGCCAGGAACTCCCGCACCAGTTCGCGCAGCCGCTCGTACCATTCCGCCTCGCGCGGGTCGAACCAGTGCACGCCGGTCATCCGCCGCAGCCAGGTAAGCTGGTGCCGCGCGTAGCGATGCGTGTGGTAGCGAATCCGCTCCGCCGCGTCCGCCAGCGTGACTTGCCCGTGCAGGTAGGCCACGACCTCGCCGTAGCCGATGGCGGTCATCGCCGGGGCGTCCGGTGGCACCCCCGCGTCGAGCAGACGGCGAACCTCCTCGATGAGCCCGCTCGCGATCTGCTCCGCGACTCGCCGGTCGATCGCCGCGTAGATCTCCTCGCGCGGCAGCGCCAGCCCGGCGACCAGTGTTCGGTAGGGCGGCGCCTGACGCCCCTCCAGGTCGGTCATGCGCCGGCCCGTCGCGGCGAAGATCTCCAGCGCCCGGATCACCCGCCGCACGTTCGCCGACGCGATGCGCGCGGCCGCCGCCGGATCGACCGCGGCCAGGCGCGCGTGGAGCGCCTCGACACCCTCGCGGCGCGCGACCTCCTCCATCGACGCCCGGTACGCCGGGTCCGGCGGCACCTCCGGGACCCGCCAGCCTTGCAGTACCGCGTTCACGTAGAGCGGGGTCCCGCCGGCCAGGATCGGCACCCGACCGCGGCGCAGGATGTCGTCGATCGCGGCGTAGGCGTGCCGTTGGTAGAGCGCCAGCGAGAAGTCCTGGCCCGGCCCCACCACGTCGATCAGGTGGTGAGGCACGCCGGCCATCTCGGACTCGGTCGGCTTGGCCGTGCCGATGTCCATCCCGCGGTACAGGTAGCGCGAGTCGGCGGACACCACCTCGCCGCCGACCTCCCGCGCCAGGCGGATGGCCGCGGCCGTCTTCCCCACCGCGGTTGGCCCAACGATTGCGATAAGATTGGGCTTGTCCGGCTGCGAGGACACCGCGCACATCACCTGACTCTCAGCAGCGTGCTGGACCCCGAGGGTCAGCGGAGGAGTCCGGTCTTGCTCAGACTGATGATCCAGGCGCTCAAGGTGGCCGCCGTCATCGTGTTGGCCGTCGTCGTCCTGTTCACTGCCCAGCGCTCCCTCACCCACTACCTTGACGTCGCCAGCGCTCAATCCGGCGACCAGCCCATCACCTTCACCGTCCAGAACAACGAAACGGTCGACAGCGTGTCCAACCGCCTGCAGCAAGACGGCCTGATTCGCTCCGCCACCTACTTCAAGCTCAAGATGCGCCTCGGCAACTCCAGCTCGCAGCTGAAGGCCGGGCAGTTCATCCTCCATCAGGGCATGTCCGTCGACCAGATCATCACCGCCCTGACGACCTCCGAGAGCGTCAAAGTGATCGAGGTCCGCTTCCAGGAGGGCTGGCGCGCCGAGGAGTACGCCGACAAGCTCGTCGCCGTCGGCCTCATCTCGACGCCAGACCAGTTCCTCAACGCCATGAAGTCGAACCAGTGGAACTTCGACTTCCTCACCAGCCGTACCGACGACCAGACCCTCGAAGGGTACCTCTTCCCCGACACCTATCAGTTCCGCGCCGACGCCACGCCCGATGACGTGATCAACACGCTGCTGCAGAACTTCAACTCCAAGGTGCCGCCGGACCTGCGCGCCAAGTCCCAGGCGCTCGGCCTGAACTTCAACCAGGTGATGATCATCGCCTCCATCGTCGAGCGCGAGGCCGTCGTCCCGGGCGAGCGCCCCATCATCGCCTCGGTCTACTACAACCGCATGAAGCAGAACATGCCGCTGCAGGCCGATCCGACCGTGCAGTACTCGGCCGGCAAGGCCGGCGACTGGTGGCCAAAGGTCACCCAGGCCGCCCTCGACAACTCGTCCAACTACAACACCTACCACCAGCCCGGCCTGCCGCCGAGCCCGATCTGCAGCCCGAGCCTGGCCTCGATCGAGGCGGCCCTCAACCCGTCCAAGACCGACTACCTGTACTTCGTCGCCAAGAACGACGGCAGCGGCAGCCACGCCTTCGCCACGACCTACCAGGAGCAACTGGACAACATCCAGAAGTACGGCGGGCAGTAGACCGGACTATCCGGCATATCAGTCCGCATCGTGGCGCGGATGTGACACCCGCTCGGTAAGCGCGCCCGACAACCGGGACGGCCGCGGAGGTAGCTGGATGACGCTTCGCGTCGGTCTGATCGGCGATCCCGTCGAGCACAGCCTGTCGCCTGCCTTCCAGCAGGCCGCTTTCGACGCGCTCGGCATCGACGCCCTCTACGCGCTCTGGCCTACCTCTGCCGTCGACCTCCCTGCCCGCGTCACCTCCCTCCGCGAGCCCGACGTACTGGGGGCCAACGTCACCCTGCCGCACAAGCAGGCCGCCTTCGCGCTGGTCGACGACGTCACGGAGCGCGCCGCCGCCGCCCACGCCGTCAACACCATCGTCAGTCGCGACGGCCGCCTCCACGGGGACAACACCGACATCCCCGGGTTCCTCGCCCCACTCGACGAGCGCGGGCTGCGCCTGCACTCGCTCCACGCCGTCGTCCTCGGAGCGGGCGGCGCGGCCCATGCTGTCGTCGTCGCGCTGCTCCTGGCAGGCTGCGGCGGGATCACCGTCGCCAACCGCCACCCCGCGCGGGCCGAGGCCCTCGCCGCCGAGCTCGGCGCTCCCCCATCGCTCCGGACCGCGGCCCTCGACGCCACGCTGGCAGGTGCGCTTCAGAGCGCCGGCCTTCTCGTCAACGCGACCGCTGCCGGCTGGCAGGGCGACGCGCTGCCCCTCGACTCCGCCCTGCTGCGTGCGCTGCCGCCGACCGCGCTCGTCTACGACCTCATCTACCGCGAGACTCCCCTGCTGCGCGCCGCCGTCGGCCTCGGGCTGGGGACGCTGGACGGCCTGCGCATGCTGGTCCACCAGGGTGCCGAGTCGTTTCGCTGCTGGACCGACCAGGCGCCGCCCCTCGAGGTCATGTGGCAGGCAGCGCTGTCCGCGCGCGACCGCCGCGCCTGACTCCCTGCCCCGCGGCTCGCGACTCGAAATGGGACCTTGCTCCCACGTGCCCGACCGGCCGCGCTTGTTACCCTCGATGGAGAGGTGCGCGACGACGCGCACCGGCCGCGGAAGGGGCGACGCGGACCATGCTCCACGATCCGGGATCGATCATCACGGCGGTGCTGCTCGGCGGGCTCGGTGGCGCCGTCGCCGGCTCGCTGATCTACGCGACGACCGTGCGACTCCCCGCCGCGCTGGGCCCCCTCGGGCGCCCCGTCTGCGCGGGCTGCGGTCAACTGCTGCCTCCGGAGCACCTCATCCCCGGTGTCCGCCTGGAGTGCCCCGCCTGCGGCGCGCCGCCACCGCTGCGCAAGAGCGCCATCGAGGCCGCCGCCGCCGCGATCGCCGTGCTCGCACTGCTGCTGCGTGGCCTGTCCTACCTCGGCGTCACCAGCGCGCTGTTCAGCCTGGTGCTGCTGCTCATCCTGGTCATCGACTGGCGCCACCATCTGATCTACACCGCGACCATCGTCCCCGGCCTCGTGCTGGCCATCGGCGGCGCGGCGCTCCACTCGGGCGGCACCCTCCTGTCGACCCTACTGGCGGCCGCCGGCGCCGGCCTCGTCTTCGGTCTGCTGTTCGCGCTCGCGGTGGTGATCTACCGGCAGGAGGCACTGGGCTTCGGCGACATCCTGCTCGCCGCACTCATCGGCGCCATGACCGGCCTGGGCAAGGTCGTCCCCGCCATCTTCATCGGCATGCTGCTCGCCGCTGCCGGCGGCCTGCTCCTGATCGCGCTCGGCCGCCGCGGCCGCCGCGACTACATCCC
>DATKRJ010000181.1:0-7846 GCA_035532355.1 Thermomicrobiaceae bacterium
GGCGCGCCGCGGGCGAGCGCCAACGGTCTGAAACGTGCCGGCGATCGCGACGGTGGCGGCCACGGCCATCGCGCCCACGATTGCGAGCCAGGCATGGAGCGGTGTCACCCCTGAGTCCGGGTAGCCGCCGTTGAACGCGCCAGGCAGACCGACTCGAGCGAGCAGCCCCCAGAGGACGGTGCTGGCCAGCATAACGACCAGGCACGCCGTCCCGACCAGCGAGGCCGGGGCGGCCAGCGTGAACGGGTGAGACGTGGCCGGCCCGCCGCGCTCCGGTACCGGGCGCGGCGCGAGGTCGGCCCGCAGCACCGCGACGCTGGCCGCAAGCGTGGAGAGCGCGGCCGCGACCACGAACAGACCCGAGACGCCGCTGACGACCGCAACCCGGTGCGCGGGCAGCGAACCGGGCCCGGGCAGACTGCCGTTGGCGATCAGGGTGACGATGACCGCGCCCATCGCGAGCGCGACCGCCGCTGCGAACGGCGCCGCGACCAGCAATCGCAGATCGCGACGACCGGCGGCGGCCTGACGAAGGACCGTCAAGGCGATGGGAATCCCGCCGCCGACGATCGTCAGCAACGCGAGCGCGGCGCCGGCCTCGACGCTCAGCCAGGTCAGGCGCAGCGGTAGATTTACGCGCATCAGCGGAACGAACGGGCTGTCGTCGACCATACCGTAGAACGCGAGACCGCTCAGGACGAAGCCCACGTAGCCTACGAACATGGTCAGCGTCCCCGCACGGACGCGTATCAGTGCCTCGACCGCATCGGCTCCGATCGGACCCGTGTAGGGACCCAGATAGGCGTTCGCCCGCGCGTCGACCGCGCCCAGCATGACGTCGAGCACGTCGAGGGCGCTCAATGGGTGGTCCTCGAGGAGTGCCGTGAACTCGGCGTCGTAGCGCTCGCGCCAGGGTCGCGGGTAGAGTGCTACCAGAAGGCGGATCAGGCGGCTGCTCACGATGCCTCCAAGCGCTGCAGACCTGTACGCACGACGCGCTGCAACCCATGGAGTTGCTCAGCCAGCACGGCGGCTCCGGACGCGGTCAGCCGGTATGGGCGGCGGCGCTCCTCGGTCGGCAGCGGCTCGATCAAGCCCCGCTCCTCGAGGCGTGCGATGGCGCCATAGAGCGTGCCCGGACCGAGACGGACTCCGGCTACCTCCTCCACGTCCTCCATGATGAGATAACCGTGTTTCGGACCGCCCGCCAGGCTGGCCAGGATCAGCAACGACGGGTCTCCCGACCCGCCAATGGTCAATGGCACGACTCCACCCTCTTCCTGCTCGTACGCGGCGCGCTATATCGCGTCACGTAGTACGAGCAGAGCACACCAAATGTCAGCCGGCGTTGTCAAGCGCCCAACGGCATCCATGACCGGTGGCAGGGAGGTTGGCGTCAGGTGCCGGAATCGAGCAACGACGTCCCGGTCATGTCCGGGGATGGGGTGACTCCGAGAATCTGGAGGATCGTCGGGGCGACGTCCGCCAGGCGCCCACCCGAGCGGAGCCTCGCGTGACGGAGCGGGGTGTCGTCGGGAGCCACCACGACGAACGGCACCGGGTTCTTGGTGTGCGCGGTCCAGACCTCGTCCGTACCGGGAACCAGCATCTCGTCGGCGTTGCCGTGGTCCGCGGTGACCAACGCGACGCCACCGCGCGCAAGCACGGCGTCCACCAGCCGCCGCACGCAGCCATCCACGGTCTCGACCGCCTCGACGGCTGCCGCGAACACGCCGGTGTGACCGACCATGTCTCCGTTAGCGTAATTCACGATCACGAAATCGAACCTGTCGCTCGCAATGGCGGCGACCAGCCCGTCGGTGAGCGGCAGCGCGCTCATCTCCGGCTGGAGGTCGTAGGTCGCGACCTTGGGCGACGGCACGAGCACCCGCTCCTCGCCCGGAAACGGCTCCTCGCGCCCGCCGTTGAAGAAGTAGGTCACGTGGGCGTACTTCTCGGTCTCCGCCGTATGGAGTTGGGTCAGCCCGCCCTCGGACAGAACGCGCGCAATGGGCCAGGCGATGTCCTGCGACTCGAACGCCACGTGAACGTCGAAGTCTTTCTCGTACTCGGTCATGGTTGCGAAATAGAGGTGCTGTGGAGCCTTCGTCCGCGGAAAGCCGTCGAACCCGGGATCCGTCATGGCGCGGGTGAGTTGGCGGGCGCGGTCTGCGCGGAAGTTGAAGAAGATCACCGCATCGCCGTCGCCGACGGTCCCGACCGGTTGGCCCGCTGCGTCCTCCACCACGATCGGCGCGATGAACTCGTCGGTGACATGCTCCTCGTACGATGCCCGAATGGCGGCGAGCGGATCCCGCGCGCGCGCGCCGACCCCGGCGACGATCGCGTCGTAGGCCCGCTCGGTGCGCTGCCAGCGCTTGTCGCGGTCCATCGCATAGTAGCGGCCGCTGACGGTTGAGAGCCTGCCGGTGTCAATCCGGCGCATGTGCTCCATGGCCTCATTCAGGAACGCGTAGCTGGACTCGGGAGGCGTGTCGCGGCCGTCGGTGAAGGCGTGGACGTAGACCCGCGTCAGCTCGCGGCGCCGCGCGAGGTCCAGGAGGGCATTGAGGTGGCTCTGATGACTGTGGACGCCGCCGTCGCTGACCAGTCCCATCAGGTGCAGCGCCGTGCCACGCTCGAGCGCGTGGTCGATCGCGCCCGTCAGTACAGGATTGGCGAAGAAGCTACCGTCCTCGATGGCCGAGTCGATGCGGGTGATCCACTGGTAGACCACGAACCCGGCGCCCAGGTTGAGGTGGCCGACCTCCGAGTTACCCATCTGCCCGTCCGGGAGCCCCACGTCGCGCCCTGAGCACCTCAACGTCGTCGCCGGGTAGCTCAGCTGCAGGCGATCCATGGTCGGCGTGTCGGCGGCCCGGATCGCGTTCCCCGGGTAATCGGGTCCGATTCCCCAGCCGTCTAGGATCGCGAGGACGACGGGCCGGTATGGCATGGGTTTCCTCCCGTGAGACCTAGACGTATCGGTGCCGCGGTGTCTCCGCTCAGATTGGCCACGATGCCCCGGCCGCGGAAACGCGGGCGGGATCCCGCGAGCCGTTGCCCGTCGGAGTCCGGTGGCGGGCGGCGCGTCGCCGTGTCAGTCGCTCCAGGCGGTGAGTGAGGGCGGCATGGTCGGCCGCACTTCCGCCACGCAGCTCCAGCAGGAACTGCGCTCGTTCGACCACCCGTAAGGCGGCGTCGAGGTCGCGCGCGTCGTGCTCATAGAACTTCGCCAGTTCCTCAAACGGGTAGAGGTCGAGCGAGGGGCGCCGCGCGCTGCGGTCGCACATGGCGAGCCAGAGCGGCACGGCCTCGGGCGTCCGGCCGAGCCGCTTGAGGCCCCGCGTGAATTCGACCTCGGCCCGTCGTCGCAGCCCGACCGACAGGCGCTCGTCGGTCACCGCCTCACCGAGCATCTCGAGTCCGCTCAGGACCTGGCCCCGCGCCAGCAGGAGCAGCGCCATGCCGACCCGGTCCTCCGGGTACTCCAGCACCGCCGTCGGCTCCGCGGCCGCGCGCAGCAGCAAGTCCGTCAACCGGACCATGGTGAGGATGTCCTCGCGGTTGTGCGCGAAGACCGGACGCAGCCGCCGGCCGTCGCCGTCGCGGAGGTAGTCGAAGTACAGCTGCGGGATGAGGAAGCCGGGCACGTCCACGTCACGGCGAACCGAGAAGAGCGCCGCCTCGAGGTTCCCCAACGAGCAGCTCTCGAGCCGTGCCTTCCAGAGGCGCCGCGCCGGGTGCAGCAGGTCGAAGTGGTCGAAGGTGAAGCGCTCGCGATAGCCGTGCAGGATGAAGCGTGTCTCGAGCAGAGGCCAGTCGAACGTCCGGCCGTTGAAGGTGACGAGCATCCGGAAGCGACCGAGGCTCTCGCGCAGGAGTTGGAGCAGCGCGGCTTCGTCGGCCGGCCCCCGCATGAAGAGCTGGCGCAGGACGAAGCGGCCGTCCTGGAAGTAGCCGAGCCCGACCAGGAAGGCGTGAGTTCCCGTTCCACCGGCGAGGCCGGTCGTCTCCGTGTCGAGGAACAGGATCTCGTGCGGAGCGACGGTCGCGCTGGTGGTGAGATAGGGATGCGTGGTCAGCTGTCGGTGCTGGAGGAGGTTCAGTACCTGGTTGGCACTGCTGAACTGCTCCACGACGAACACCGTGCCGCGGTCGGAGACCTGATCGCTTCCCTCCTCGACGTGCTCGATCGGGACACCACCGACGGAGGGCTGCCGGAACGGAGCCGAACTCGACTGCAGCGCGGCGAGACGTTCACGCAGACTCCGCACGGGTCCCCCTTAGCCGACGGCAGCGCGGCTCGCTGTTGGCCCATTGTACGGAGGCGAGAGGTCTGCTGTCAGCACGCGGCGCCCGCGCTTACCCGTCCACGGCTACCGGGGACTCGGCCACCGGGAGCGTGGCACGGCGAACGCGGCCATTCAGCGTGGTGACGATCGCGAGCAGGACGAGCCATCCTCCCAGGGCCACGGCGCTCCAGCGAGCGCCGACCGCCTGGATCAGCACCCCACCGATGATGGCACCCAGCGACTGCGCACCCTGCGTCACCATCTGCACGGTACTGCTGGTTCGCCCGCGCATGGCATCGGGCGTGGCCATCAGCCGGTAGCTGCTGAGCGACACGTTGTACATGGGACCGACGAACTCCTCGGCGGCCGCGATACACCCCATCGCCAGCGCGCTCGGCGCGATCGCGTAGAGCGGGAACATCAGCGCTTCGAGCCAGAGCATGCTGATGGCTATCCTGCCGAAGCTGACGCGCGCCCGCACCCGATTGCTGGCGAGATTGCCGACGAGTGCGCCGACTGCTGCTCCAGTGAAGATCCCGCCGATGCCGCGCGGGGACGTGTGGAGGTTCTGCGCCAGCACCATGATGACGAGGTAGCCCGCCCCGTAGCGCAGGCTGTCGGCGCCGTTGACGAAGGTGAGGAAGCGGAGCAGCGGTTGATTCCACAGCCAGGCGAAGCCCTCGCCGATGGACTGGTGCAGCCGCCGCTCAGACTCGGAGCGCCGGCGTTGGAAGTCGCCGCGGATCAGGCTGAGGGACAGCACTGAGGCGCCGAACGAGATCGCGTTAGCGAGGAACGGCAGTGACTCTCCCAGGCTGAAGAGCGTGCCGCCGAGCAGGGCGCCAAACGTTCGCACACCCGAGTACGCGGCCTGCGACTGCGATAGCGCGACCGGTAGCTGCGCGGGCGTCACCACGTTGGGGAGCGCCGCCGCGTTGGTCACGTTGAAGAGCGTCCCGAGCGCGCCCGCGATCGTGACGACGATGTAGACCTGTGCCATGGTCAGTGTATGCAGCCAGAACGCTACCGGAATCGTCAGCGTCGCGAGCATGCGTCCGGCGTCACAGAGCAGCATGGCGTGCTTCCGGTTCCACACGTCCGCCAGCGCCCCGGCGATCGGGCTCACCACGATGACGGCGATCGTGTTCAGGCTGACCGCGATGCCGGCCTGGACGGCGGATCCGGTCAGCGCCAGGACGATGAGTGGCATCGCGATGAACTGCTGCTGATTCCCGACGTACGAAACCAGTTGTCCGCCCTGCAGGAGCAGGTAGTTGGGGTTTCTCCAGAGCGACGCGCCGCCGTTGTCGTGCGCGTGTGAGTCCATTTCCCTGTTCCTCCATTGTCGCCGGCCGCGGCTCGCGCAGGGTCATGGCGCGCGGTCGACCGTCGTGGGCGGGACGCGTTCGTCTGCCCGCGAGGCGTCTCGACGGCGGTTTGGAGGACACGACGCCAACGGCCACGGGCGAGACCGATGTCGCTCGTCCGCGGCCTGTCGACTCGAGGATTCGCTACGCAGTCAGGGAACTCGCGTGCGCGTCGGCCCGAATTGGGCAGAGTCCGACCCCGGACGACGGCGCCCCGCGTCTCGAGACCACCAGTTGTGGCTGCGTCGTTGCCATACTGGACTCTGCACCCTCGATCGAGCGGGCCGCCCGACATAGGTTGGGGCGGAAGCAACCTCAACGGTATTCTAACGTCCTCGGGCGCCGAATCAACCGCCACGGTGGCTCGAGCGCCGCAGCACACCGTTGCGACGCCGCGGGATCTGACTCCCGCCGGAGCCGGACTGGGTGAGACTCTGGGCCACCGGGGAGCGCGCTAACGGGCAGCCAGGTGATGAAAGGCGGATGCGGGAGGACCGCACAGGAGGTGCCGCCGAATGGCTTCGGCGCATTCCGCCGGCGTCAGCCGAGACGTGTCGACCTCCAGGTCGTAGACACCCGGGCGGTGGACCTCGCGCTGCCAGCGCCGCACCGGTGCTGGGATCGGCTCGGTAGCGGTCCCGACCGCGTACTCGCCCTCACGGCCGGCCTGGCCCGCATTGCGCCGTTGCATGATCACCTCGATCGGGCAGTGGACGCCGACGAAGAGGGCCGGAAGACCCTCCAGCCGCCGCGCGGAGTCGGTCAGGATGTGGCGCGGCTGAGCGTAGGCGTCGTGGTGCCCGACGTCGGCCACGACGTTCAGGCCCAGCCGGCTATGTGCGGCTATCGACTCGTAGAGCGCCGCGTACAGCACCGCAACGAGCGGCTCGAGATCCGGGAGTTCCCCACCGGGGCGCAGGCCGACACCCGGTCGGAACCGGGGCGGCGTGACGTGTCGGATGAACAGATCCGCGCCCAGATTCACCCACACGCCGTCGAACGCCTCCTGGACCGCCGCGACAATGCTCGACTTCCCCGATCGTGGGGCGCCGTTCAGGATCACGATCTGACCCGGTCGTGTTGGATTGTCCGTGCCGCTCTCCTCTCCGGCGCCAAGCCCGACGCCGCCCCTCGGCTGCTGCTCTGAAGAGCGAGAACCTCCTCGCTGGGGAACGCAGTCTGACGTACCGAGCACGGTTCCGGAGGTGCATGACGCTGGCAGCGGTCAGACTACGCCAATGGACACGTTCGTGCGGGTCAGGATGCTCGTCGGCCAGAGGTGCCGAAGGTGACCGCCTCATAGCACGCTTCGAACGACTCGATAGTGCGGTCGAGGGAGTGGCAGGCGATCATCTGCCGGCTCATCAGCCCCATTCGGATCGTCGTGTTGGGGTCAACCAGGCAGTCGAGCAGGCGTCCAGCCAGATCCGCCGCGTCTCCCGGGCGGAACGTATAGCCGTTCACGCCGGGTCGCACGAGTTCCGGGAGCGCGAGGGCGTTGGCCACGACGATCGGACGACTCGCTGCCATGGCCTCCAGCGCGGCCAGGCACTGCAGCTCCGCGGTGCCGGGCATGCAGAACATGTCGCATTGCCGGTAGAAGTCGAGCAGTGCCGCTTCCGACACGAACCCGGTGAAGACCACGTACCGGTCAACGTCAAGCTGTCGGGCGAGGCGCCGCAACGGCTCGAGCTGGGAGCCGTTGCCCACCACGACCAGCCGCGCGTCCAACCGCTCCCGCAGGATCCGAAGTGCCCGGAGCAGGTCGTCGACGTGCTTCTCCGGCTCGAGCCTCCCGACGAAAAGGCAGGTCTTGAGTTCGGTGCCGGGCAGCGTGGCGGGCGGCTCGGACGTCGAGACGCCGAATACTGAGAGGTCGATGCCACCGGAGATCACACGGAGTGGGGATCGCACACCGTGGGATCGGAGGAGGGCGGCCGAGGTCCGGGTCGGGGTAGTGACGGTCGCTGCCCCGTTCAGGACTCTGGCCACGTCGCTCCAGGTCCAGTCGATCGCGCGGCGTTTGATGGGCGTCGGCACATGGACGTGCACCGCGAAATTCTCCGGCACGAAATGGTTCGTGGCCACCAGTGGAATACCGCGCGCCCGAGCCACGGCCGCGAGCGACCGGCCGATCCCGAAGTGGTTCTGAATGTGGATCACGTCCGGCCGGTGCTCGGTGAC
>DATKRJ010000182.1:0-6012 GCA_035532355.1 Thermomicrobiaceae bacterium
TGCCCCGTCGCGGGGCGCCCTCACTCGAGTCCGTCTCCCGTCTCCGGCGTCTCGCGCCCCCAGCACCACGCGATTCCTCGCCCGGCTCGGGTGCGCGCTGCTCGCAGACGAACTACACGTCAGTTGTCAAGGTGCGGCGGCGAATCCTCCACTGGAACCGCCCACCATGAGGTGGGCGATGGACGGACGCGCCCGTAGCGGCCGATTCGACCGCAACCTCGGCAGTATACCCGTCCGTGGACTCCGCGTCAAGGACGATTCTCCAGCCCCTCAAGCCTGCGCTGGGGACACCGAGGCCGCGGACTCGAGTCACGCCCCGCCATAGCGGCCGAACAGCGCCGGTAAATCCCCCACGGAGTCGAGCACCGCGTCAGGCTGCCCGTGGCGCAGATCGCCGTCGCGGTACTTACCGGTGCGCACCAGTGCCCCGACCATGCCGAGGCGCATGGCCGGCAACACGTCCTGCCGCACGTCGTCGCCTACCATGACGACCTCGGCGGGCCGGCAACTTAGGGAGCGCAGCTCCGCCCGGAAGAACGGCGCCGAGGGCTTGCCTACCACCGTCGCGCGCCGCTCCGCCGCGTACTCGAGCGCCCGGACCCACGCCCCGGCATCCAATGTCGGACCCTCTCGCGTCAGCCAGTAGCCGTTGTGCTGCATCGCCACCAGACGAGCGCCATTGACCAGCAGCCGGAAGGCATGATTCATCGTCCGGTAGTCAAAGCGCTCTCCGGCGTCACCGACGACGACGACCCGGGCGCTGGAATCCTCGACCAGTGGGATGCCGCCGAACTCTACCCGCACGTCGTCCGTGGCCAGCAGGTAGCAGGGCCACCCGGGATATCGGCGGCGGACGAATGTCGCGGCCGCCACGCCGGCGGTGATGATCTGCTCGTCCGCGACGTCGAAGCCGAGGCGGCGGAGCTGCCCGCCGAGCGAACCGCGTGACCGCACGGTCGTGTTCGTCAGGAGGCGAAATGCCACCCCGTCGGCTCGCAGCGCTCCCAGTGCGTCGACGGCGCCCGGAACCGCGACGTCGTCCAGGTGAAGCACGCCGTCCACGTCGATCAGCGCCGCACGTGGTGTCCGCGCGCGGACAGTCGCGTTCATCCCCGATGCCTCCTCGCCCTCCCCAACCCGGTCTGTCCGGACGTACGCCATGCTAGCGCGGGCCAGCGCCGACGACGGTGGCATGCCAATCGGTCCGGCAGACAGGAGCGACCGCGCTCGCGTACGCTAGATCGGACCGACCGGTGGCACGACCGGCCCCGGCGCACGGGCTGCGGGGATGCCACGATGGGCTGTGTGGCCTGCTGACCGGAATGGAGCGCCATGGCGGCGTGTGAGGAGGACCCGAACGGTGTCGGAGCTCAACAAGGTGGCGATCTTTACCAACGAGTACCCACCGAACGTATACGGCGGCGCCGGAGTCCACGTCGAGTACCTGAGTCGCGCGCTCAGCCGGTCCGTGCCGGTCGAGGTACGCTGCTTCGGTGATCAGCGGGTGGACGACGGAAACCTCACGGTGCGCGGCTACGTCGGCTGGGACGAGGTCAAACGCAACACCGACCCGCGTTTCGTCGGTGCGCTCGACGCACTCTCGCGCGACCTGGCGATGGCGAAGGACTCGTTCGATGCCTCGGTTGTCCATTGCCACACCTGGTACACCGACGCCGCCGGCTTCCTGACCAAGCAGCTCTGGAGCGTCCCACTGGTCGTCACCATCCACTCGCTGGAGCCGCTGCGCCCCTGGAAGGTCGAGCAGCTCGGCGCCGGGTACCACCTCAGCAGCTGGATGGAGCGCACCGGCATCCAGAACGCCGACGCCGTCGTCGCTGTCTCCCGGGGCACCCGGGATGACGTGCTGAGATTCTTCGACGTTAAGCCGGAGCGCGTTCACGTCATCCACAACGGCATCGACCTCGACCAGTACCGGCGGGCGGTCGCGTCCGACGCCGTCGCCCGCCACGGCGTCGACCCGGCGCGTCCCTACGTGCTCTTCGTCGGACGGATCACCCGTCAGAAGGGGATCATTCATCTGGTGAACGCCATCCCCCAGATCGATCCACGCATCCAGGTCGTGCTCTGCGCCGGCGCGCCCGATACCCCGGAGATCGGACGGGAGATGGCGGAGCGGGTCGAGGCGGTCAGCGCCGACCGGCCCGGCGTGACCTGGATCCGTGAGATGCTGCCGCGCGAGGAGGTAATCCAGTTCTACTCGCACGCCACCGTTTTCTGCTGCCCCTCGGTCTACGAGCCCTTCGGGATCATCAACCTGGAAGCCATGGCCTGCGAGACGCCGGTCGTGGCCTCCGCGGTTGGCGGTATCCCCGAGGTGGTCGTGCCCGGCGAGACCGGCACGCTCGTCGACCCTCACCTGCTGACCGACACGTTCGACCCGGCGGATCCCGCCGCCTTCTCTCAGGAACTGGCGCGTGCCATCAACGAGGTGGCCGCCGACCCGGACCTGGCGCGCCGCTTCGGCCTGAGCGGGCGTCGTCGAGTTGAGGAGCATTTCTCCTGGAACGCGATCGCCCAGCGCACGCTGGAGCTCTACCGACATTTGCTCGCGCCGTGACCGCGTCCCATCGGGTCACCTGCCGACGTGCCTCACCCGGGAAGAGCGGGCCCACGGCGCCAGACACCACACGATCTTGAGGCTGGGCCACGCGCTGCCTACGCCGCCGGCTTCAGTGTGTCGAGGTCGACCCATCCGCCGTTTCGGAACACCTCGACCTTCGTCACCGGGTGCAGTTCCCAGATCGTGCCGCGCGTCTTGCCGACCTGGTCGGGGTGATCGGGATCGAGCATCAGCCAGCCCGTGACCCGCACCCGCGCCTTCTCGCGAGCCAGTTGCTGGAAGGCAGCCAGTGTCCAACCGGGATGCAGGGCACGCATCCGCGGCGTGATCTCGACGATCACCGCCTGAGTCCGGTCGTTCTGTGGCTGCGCCGCGATCCACATGTGAAAGTCGATGTCGAGCGTCGAATGGCAGTTCGTCGATTCCGCACCCTCGGCCTGAACGCGCGTCAGGTAGGCATCCACGTCGAGCCCCGCGCCGTTGCTGCGGTCGACCTGCGCCCGATCAGACGCGGACCACTGCGCCATGCGCCGACCGTTGACGCCGGACGGCCATGGCAGGTGGAGCAAGGTGTCGATCGACGTGGCCAACGGGCCGGTGACGGTGTCGATCCGATTCTTGAGTTGGTTCAACTGCGGATCGGTCCCATCGCCGCCCGGCGGGCAACCCTGGAACGTCTCCTCCCGTGGAGTCGGTCGCGCTCCGGCCGGGATTGCGGCGGCGGCTGCACTGGCGTTCGCGCCGGACGGCACCGTCGGCACGTTCGCGAACGTCTGTGATTCGTCGGGGCCGGTGTTGGTCGGTTGCTGTCGTGAGAGCGCGCTGACCCCCAGTGCCAGGCCAACGACCAGCACCACGACCACCAGCAACGCCCGCAGGACTCGACGACCGGCCACCCCACTCACTCCTCACGCCGCTCGCGTTCGACAGCTCATCCTCGTCCCGTTAGCGGAGCACGAAGGTACTGTGCGGGATGACGCCTTCCACGCGCTTTGGGGATATGTCACGGAAGGCGACTCGCTCCACCAGCCCAAAGCCCAGCTCTCCCACCAACGCCTCCCATTCCAGTACGCTCCGGTAGTTGTGCTCGGCCCGCCGCGACTCCCAGTTCACCCGACGGTCCCACTGGACCACGCGGTCCTGCTCCTCCGCGCCCTCGGGAGTGTCCTCGATCACGAACACCAAGCCACCCGGCTTGAGGACGCGCCGTGCCTCCCCGAGCACCGTCGCCTGCAGCGGACGCGGCACGTGGTGCAGCACGAAGAACAGCACCACCCCATCCATCGAACCGCCGCGGAGCGGCAGCATCTCTCCAAGCGCGCTGACAAATGACACGCGCCCCGGTGCGCTCAAGTTCAGGCGACCCCGCACCTTGCGCGACGGGCGGATGGCGGGATCGATCGCCAGCCAGCGCGTGCGTCCTTCCGTCGTCATCGTCGCCTTCTCGACGATGTGGCCGAAGCCGCTGCCGACGTCCGCGTAGATCCCACCGTCCCGCAAGTACGGCAGCAGCCCGCTGTCGCGCATCATCCCCTCCGCGCGGTCCTGGAGGAATCGATCCTTCACTCCCCGCCCGGCAATCGCGTAGGCGATCCGCTGGATCAGCCAGTAGTGCGCTTTGGGATGAGAGTGATCGAGCGCGGAGTCGTCTGGGGGCACGGCGGGATCCTCCTGCAGTTCACGGACGTCGCTGAAGCGCCCCCATCGGCGCTCAATCCTCCCGCTCGGCGAGGCGCCCCCCAAAGCGGATGAGCGCCGAACCGGACGATGAGCCGGCCGGAAAGTCGACGCGCCCGCCGGCCATCTCCCCGTCTTCGATCATGAACTCTCGCGGCCCGATCGGGCGCAGGTGAACGGGCGGGTTGCGCAGCGGGCCCGACCCGTCGGGTGCGTCCGCGGTGACTTCCGCGACCAATCCCTGCCCCTGCGCCATGACGTCGACCTCGATCCGCGGACGCCAGTAATGTCCGGCGAGCGCCGCGAGGTCGGTTTCGCTCAGCGGGAAGGTCGACCGCTCGTCCTCGCAAAGCCCGAGCCGTTCCTCGATGACCCCGTCGATAATCCGGCGCGCCGCGGCCGAGCCCCGGTTGCTGTTGGTAAGCACGGCGATGGCGAAGTCGCGCGTGGGAACCAGTTGGAGCTGTGCCTGAAAGCCGTTGGTCGTCCCGCCGTGGCCTACGACCCGCTCGCCGCCCAGCGTGTGCAGCGCCCAGCCGAGGCCGTAGTGCTCCGCGAAGTTGCCCGCGACTGTCTGCGGCTGCTGCATCGCTGCGACCGACCCGGCGGACAGGACCTGCGTGCCGTCCACCGTACCGCCATCCAGGTGGAAGTGAGCGAACTTTAGCAGGTCGCCGACGGTCGAGATGATGGCGCCAGCCGGGTGACACGAGCGCGGTCGGGGATAGACGCGCGCCACCCGGGGCGTTCCACCCGGCAGCTGGTTGTGACCGACGGCCACGGGGTAGACGATGGCCTCGTGGGCGAAGAGGAACGTCCGCTCGAGTCCGAGAGGCTCGAACAGCATCTCCCGCATGGTCGCCTCGTAGGTCTGGCCGGTGACACGGGCGGCGATCGCACCGGCCAGGTGGAAGCCCGCGTTGCAGTAGGCCCACAGCTCACCGGGTCGGGTCATCTGTCGCAGAACCGGGAAGTCGGCGATCTCCCGCCAGATGGCGTCGTCGCCAAACCCGTACTGCGGCCCGACGAAGTTGAAATGATCGCCTTCCAGCCCGCTGGTGTGGGTCAGGAGGTGACGAAGCGTGATTCGCTCCCTCGCGTCCGCGTCGGCCAGGCGCAGGTCCGGCAGGTACTCGATCACCGGCGCGTCCAGCGACAGTCTGCCCTCATCCTCCAGACGCATCACCAGCGTCGCCGTGAACACCTTGGTGATCGAGCCGATCTGAAAGAGCGCGTCAGGGCGGACCGGGTAACCGGTCTCCACGCTGGACAGGCCGAACCCCGCCGTTTCCGCCGCGCCATGCTGCAGGATTCCGACGGCGAGTCCGGGGACCTCCCACTGTGCCATCTCGTCGCGGACACGCTCCGACAGCGAATCCGGGCCAGAGGTTCTGGCGCCCACCGCAACTCCTCCGTTCGACCGTCCCCGCGACCACGGTGGCATCCGCGCGCCACACACCAGCTTGAGCCGTGTACCGCCATTGTAGTGCTCCAGTTCTGGAGCGGGAATCGCCGGGAGCGATTTGGCGGGCGACAAAGCCGGTGCTATGGTGCCTCGGTCAGTCGGAAATGGTCGAGCGGAGCCGGGGTTGCCCCGCCCGCTCGTGCAGCACGAGAGGAGCGGGCATGGCCAGCCGGGACGAACTCCGCGCGCGCATCATCGCCGCCATCGACCAGCAGCGCGACCAGATCCTCGACCTCGCCGAGACCATCCGCCTCCACCCCGAGATCGGCTACCAGGAGGTGATGGCCTC
>DATKRJ010000183.1:0-4387 GCA_035532355.1 Thermomicrobiaceae bacterium
CCGTCCGGCGGGTTCTGGCCGGCATCGAGGAAGCGCTCGGCCTTCGCGCCGGTGGCCGTCTCGACCACGTCGTAGGCGACCATGGTGGATCCGGTCATCCAGTAGTTGGCGTTGCCCGGCTCCATGCCGTGGCCGAAGCCCGTGTTCGTCCAGAACCGTACGGTCGGCCGCGGCGGGAAGAGCGTGGCCGGAGCCTGCGCTGCGGCGGCCAGCTGGCGCACCGGGGTCAAGTCGTCGAGGATCCAGAAGGAGCGGCCGTGGGTGGCCAGCACCAGGTCGTCGTCCTTGACCACCAGGTCGTGGATCGGCACCACCGGCAGGTTTCCGCCCAGTCGGTGCCAGTGCGCCCCGTCGTCGAACGACAGGTACAGCCCCGTCTCCGTCCCGGCATACAGCAGCCCCCGCCGTACCGGGTCCTCCCGGATCACCCGGCTGAAGTCGTCGGCCCCGATGCCGCCGGTGATGACCTGCCAGGACGCCCCGTAGTCGGCGGTCTTGAGCAGGTAGGGGCGGAAGTCGTCGTGCTTGTAGCGCGTGGCGGCCAGGTAGGCGGTAGCGGGGTCGTGGGGCGAGGGCTCGATGATGGAGATGAGGGCCCAGTCGGGCAGGAGGGCGGCGGGCGGGGTGACGTCCTGCCAGGAGGCGCCGCCGTCGCTTGAGCGGTGGACGAGGCCGTCGTCGGCGCCGGCCCAGAGGAGACCCGGCTGCCGGGGGGACTCGGCGAAGGCGAAGATGGTGTCGTAGTACTCGGCGCCGGTGTTGTCGCGGGTGATGGGGCCGCCGGAGGGCTGCTGCTTGGCCGGGTCGTTGCGGGTGAGGTCGGGGGAGATGACCTCCCAGGACATGCCCTCGTCGGTGGAGCGGTGGACGTGGTTGGAGGTGACGTAGAGCACGTTCGGGTCGTGCGGCGAGAGCAAGATGGGGTAGGTCCACTGGAAACGGTAGCGCACGTCCTTGGCGCCGTGGCCCGGGGAGGACTCCGGCCACGGCGAGATGTTCTGCCGCTGGCCGGTGCGACGGTCGAAGCGCGTGAGCACGCCCGCGTAGCTACCAGCGAAGACGATGTTCGCGTCGGTGGGGCTGACCGCGATATAGCCCGACTCGCCGCCACCGACCTCGAACCAGTCCGCCTGGGTGATGCCGGCCAGATTGGAGCGGCTGGCGACGCTGATAGTGGTGTTGTCCTGCTGAGCGCCATACACCCGGTAGGGCACCTGGTTGTCGGCAGTCACGTGGTAGAACTCGACCGTGGGCTGATTGAGGACGGTGGACCAGGTCTCGGCGCCGTTGAGGGTTACGGTGGCGCCACCGTCATGCCCGGCGATCATGCGGTTGGAGTTGGCCGGATCGATCCACAGGTCGTGGTTGTCGGCGTGGGGCGTAGGGATCAGCGAGAAGCTCTTGCCGCCGTCGACCGACTTCCAGGTCACGAAGCTGAGCACCCAGACGGTGTCGGGGTCCGACGGGTCGGCGAACAGGTGGTTGAAGTACCAGGCGCGCTGGCGGAGGTTGCGGTCCTCGGACTGACGAGTCCAGGTGTCGCCGTTGTCGTCGGAGCGGAAGACCGCCCCGTCCTCGGCCTCGACCAGCGCGTAGAGGCGGCCGGGTCTCGGCGCGGCGCCCAGGCCGATCTTGCCCAGCACCCCCTGCGACATCCCCGGCGTGCGGCTGATCTCCTGCCAGGTCTCGCCGCCGTCGGTGGAGCGGAAGATTCCGCTACCGGGTCCGCCGCTTACGAGCTCGTGCGGGCGGCGGATGGCCTGCCAGAGCGCGGCATAGAGCACGCGCGAATTGGTCGGGTCGATCGTCAGGTCGATGGCGCCGGTCTGCTCGTTGCGGAAGAGGACGCGGCGCCAACTCCGTCCACCGTCGGACGACTTGAAGACGCCGCGCTCCGGGTTGGGGCCGTGGGCGTGACCGAGGGCGGCGACGTAGACGGTGTCGGGGTCGTGAGGATCGACGAGAACGCGGGCGATGTTGCGCGTCTCGGCGAGGCCCATCTGCTGCCAGGTCTGCCCGCCGTCGGTCGACCGGTAGACCCCGTCGCCGTGGGAGACGTTGCCGCGGATGTGGGCCTCGCCCATGCCGACGTAGATCACGTTCGGGTCGGACGGGGCAACGGCGATGGCGCCGACCGAGGCGCGCTGGAAGGCACCGTCGGAGGTATTGCGCCAGGTCACGCCGGCATCGTTGGTCTTCCAGACACCGCCGCCGGTCGAGCCGAAATAGAAGGTGCCGACCTCGGTGGGGTGGCCGGACACCGCGACGACCCGCCCGGCCCGGAAGGGACCGATCAGCCGCCAGTTGAGCCCATGCCAGTTCGCCGGATCCGTCGCCGCGACGGTGCCGTTCCCTCGCCTGTCCATGCGCGCGTTTCCTTCCTCCGGTCCATCGGCAAGTCTTCGGTGCGCTCGGCCTGGCCGAGCGCCATATGCTCGTCCTGCCGAGCCGCTGGCCAGAATAGCCCCACGCTTCGTGGCCGGTCAACATTGTTGACGGTCTGCCACGGTCTTGGCGGAGCACGGAGAGAAACCGGCGGGTTGCCTCCCGTGGTACCCTCATTGGTCGACCAAGCCGATGACTGACGCGCAACCTACCGGATCGACACCGTACGCCGACGTCAACGCCCTGCTCCAGTTGCTGCTGGACCGGGCGCGAGCGGCGCTGGGTCCCAACCTGGTGGGGATCTACCTCTACGGCTCGCTGTCGTCCGGCGACTTCGACCCGGACAGCAGCGACGTCGACTTCGTGGTAGCCACGGCGCGAACGCTCCCGGACGAGACGGTGCGGGCGCTGGCGCGCGTCCACGCGGAGATCGCCGCGAGCGGGCTACCCTGGTCGCGCCGGCTGGAGGGTTGGTATCTGCCGCCACAGGCGCTACGCCGCCACGACCCTGCGGACCTGAGCCACCCGACGATCGGGGTCGACTGGGACTTTGGCCCCGCGGATCTCGGCGCCGACTGGGTCATCCAGCGACATATCGTGCGCGAGCAGGGCGTCGTGGTCTGGGGACCGCCGCCTGCCGACCTGATCGACCCAGTGCCGCCGGACGAGCTACGCCGTGCGGTGGTGGAGACGGCGATCGGCTTCTGGGCGCACCAGCTGGAGGGGCCGGAGCCGGAGTGGCTGCGGACGCGGGAGTACCAGGCGTTCGCGATTCTGACGATGTGCCGCATCCTCTATACGCTGGAGCACGGTGCGATCGCCTCGAAGCCGGTGGCCGCCGCCTGGTCTCGCGAGGTACTCGATGCGGAGTGGGTGCCGCAGGTCGAGCGGGCGCTGGGCTGGCGCCACGACCACCACCTCGATGACCTATCGGAGACGCTGAGGTTCGTCTCGTATACGGTGGAGCGCTGCCGGGAAGCGCGCGAGCGCCGCGGGTGAGGTGCGATCTGGCTCGGTCGCAACGTCGAGCCGATGCGGGTTGGGTGGCGGCAGATCACCCGAAGAAGGCGCCGACGTGGAGCCCGAGGACTACCTGCGCGGGCAGCCGCAGGCGATCTCGGTCTGCGCGCAGGTGTCAGCTCCTGGACCGTCTGGGGCCCTATGACGGGCGCGCCTCGACGAGCCAGATCGCGTTCGGGCGCCGGCATGGCTTCGCCGACCTGTGGCTGCCCGGGAAGTACATCGAACACGCGGCTCGCGTGGTCGTGCTGTCGATCGAGCTCGGCCACCGCGACGAGTCGAGGCGCTTGCGGGTATCGCCGCGGCACTGGATACATCACCTGGAGGTCCGTGCCGTCGCGGAGCTTGACGACGAGGTCGGCGTTTGGCTGCGGGAGGCCACGGAGCGCGCCGGATGAGGACCGTTCGGGCGACGTCGCTCAGCGACGCGCGGCCGACGTGTCGTGGGACCAGGTCAGCAGCGGGACCCCGACCTCCTCGTTCGGGCCGGCCCAGGCCGTGACCATCGCCGGCACCGCCAGCTCGACGGCGCGTGGCTCCAGTTCCACCGTAAGCCGGCGAGCCAGCGCGACGGCGCGCTCGCCGGTGGAGTCGACGAGTGTGCGCAGCAGCGCCAGCGCCTCGTCCCGCCGTCCGGCCTCCAGCAAACGCGCCGTCTCGTCCTCAGTTCGCGCCGCCTCGGCCCGAAAGCCGGCCTCGAGGTGCCCGAGCGCTTCCCGCGCAACCGGCGCCAGTGCCGGGGCCTGGGCGACGACGCGTTGCAGGCGCTCGAACGCCCACCAGGGGGACTCGGAATCGTACCGGCGGTGGCCGCGATCGAGCTCCGGCGGCAGGCCCAAATCGAACGGGTAGACGGGCCGGAACACGCTCAGGCAGGGAGAGCCGAACGCGGTCCAGACGGTCACGACCAGCTCGCGCGACCGATCCGGACGCAGGTGCGCGACCATGGCGGCGGCCGTCTCGCCGCTGCGACTCGGGTCCA
>DATKRJ010000184.1:0-7815 GCA_035532355.1 Thermomicrobiaceae bacterium
CGGCGTTTTCCGCCGAGTGGAGGCCGCGCGCATAGCGGCGTACCGGGCCGGTGTGAGGCGTGAAGGCTCGGGCATGGCTGGTGACGCGGCGGTCCACCGTCGTCGGCCGGCACGCCCGCTCAGCCGCGAACCGCGAGCGGCGTTGCCGTCGCGCCGGGCGGAAAGGTGACGTCGACGTCCAGCCCGCCGCCCGGCCGGGCGCGCGCCGAGAGGGACGCCCCGTGCGCCTCGGCGATGGCCCGCACGATGGCCAGACCCAGCCCGTGCCCATGCTCGTCGCGCTGACGGACGCGCGCGTCGCCCAGCCGCTGGAACGGCTGGAATAGCCGCTCGATCTCCTCCCCGGGGATCACCGGCCCGGTGTTGCTCACCACGAGCGCCGCCTGGCCGTCCCGCGTCGCCGTCGCGACCTCCACTCGACCCCCGGCGACGTTGTAGCGCAGCGCGTTGTCCACCAGGTTGGCCGTCAGGCTCTCCAGCAGCCGTGGGTCACCGGTTGTCCATGCCTCGCCGAGCGTGGGGTCGATCCGGACTCCCAGCCGCTCGGCTTCCTCTCGCCGCCCCAGCACGACCGCCTGTACGACGGCGGCCAGGTCCACCGGCTCCCAGCGCTCGATGCCCCGCTCGCTCGTCGCCAGCGTCAGCAGGGCGTCGATCAGGCGCGCCTGCTGCTCGCCCAGCGACAGCACCTCCGCGCAGGCCGCGCGCAGCGTCTCGGCGCTGACGTCGGGATCGGCCAGCGTTACCTGGAGCAGGGTGCGCTCGGCGGTGAGCGGTGTGCGTAGCTCGTGCGCGGCATTGGCCACGAAGTGCCGCTGCGACGTGAACGCCGCCTCCAGCCGCCCGAACAGGTCGTCGAGCGTCTGTCCCAGCTCCGTCAGTTCGTCGTCGGGACGGCCGAGCGCCAGGCGCCGGTGCAGGTTGGTGGCGGAGATATCGCGGGCCGTCGCCGTGATCGTGCGTAGCGGGCGCAGCAGCCGTCCGGCGACCAGCCAGCCGAGCCCGAGGGCCAGCAGGACCGCGATTGGCAGCGCGGCCAGGCTGGCGAGGGCCAGCCGGTGGAAATCCTCGGCATGTGGTGAGGTGGCGAAAGTCGGGTCCGGGGACACCAGCGCGCTGTTTCCGGGCGGCTGATTGGGCGCCGGTTCCGTCTTGCTCGTGCCCAGGAAGGCCACGTCCAGGACGGCGAGCAGGACCAGCGCGCAGGCGAAGAAGAGCCCGGTGTAGAGCAGGGCGAGCTGCAGCTGCAGCGGGCGCCGGGGCAGGCGAAACCCCGATCGCCTGCCGTCGGGACCGCTCACGGCGCGCCGCCGATCCGGTAGCCGCCCTCGCGCACCGTGTGGATGATCGGCGGCGCGCCGAGCTTGGCCCGCAGCCGCCGGATCGTTGTCTTGACCGTCGTGGTGAAGGGGTCGGCCGCCTCGTCCCACACCCGCTCCAGCAGCTCCTCGGCCGGGACTACCCGGTCGCCGGACGCCAGCAGGCACTCCAGCAGCGCGAACTCCTTCGGGCTGAGGTCGAGGCGACGCCCGGCGCGGAACGCGACCCGCCGGTTGGGGTCGAGGCTCACGTCGCCGCGGGTGAGGATCGGGGGTAGCGGCGCCACGGCGCGCCGTCCCAGCGCGCGCACCCGGGCCACCAGCTCGCTGAAGTCGAAGGGCTTCGGCAGGTAGTCGTCGGCGCCTAGCCCCAGGCCCTCCACCCGTTCGGCGACACTGCCGGCCGCGGTCAGCATCAGGATGCGGGTCTCGGCCCGCTCTGCCACCAGTCGCCGGCAGACCTCGTCGCCGTGCACGCCGGGTAGGTCCCGGTCGAGCACCACCACGTCGTAGCGCGTCGCGTCCAGGTGGACCAGCGCGGCGTCACCATCGAGCACGACGTCGACCGCCATCCCCTCGCGCCGCAGCCCCGTCCCGATGGCGCGCGCCAGCACCGCGAAGTCCTCGACCACCAGCACCCGCACGGCAGGCTCCGTTCGCGCAGCGAGACGACGTCGCTCCGATCAAAGGATGCCAGGCGGCCGGTGTCAACCGGGTGTCGACGGCCGACACCGGGCTGACACCGGCCGCGGCGTACACCGGAACCAGCGGCATCGACCGACCGGAGAAAGGAGACCACATGGATCAACCGCGTGAGGCAGTCATCACCGTCGACGGGCTGCGCAAGCGCTTCGGCTCGACCGTGGCGCTGGACGGCATGACCTTCACCGTGAGCCCGGGGGAGGTGACCGGCTTCGTCGGCCCCAACGGCGCCGGCAAGTCGACCACCATGCGGGTGATCCTCGGGCTGGACGCGCCCGACGCGGGCAGCGCCCTGCTGGATGCCGGCGCCCTGGAGCCGGCCCGCAGCGGCCGCAACCACCTCCTCTGGCTGGCGCACTCGCAGGGCCTGCCGACCCGGCGCGTCGACGCGGCGCTCGAGCAGGTCGGACTGACGTCGGCCGCGCGGCGCCGGGCCGGCGGCTACTCGCTCGGCATGCGCCAGCGGCTCGGCATCGCGGCGGCCCTGCTCGGCGATCCACCTATCCTCATGCTCGACGAGCCCTTCAACGGCATGGACCCGGAGGGGATCGTCTGGATGCGCGGCCTGCTGCGCGCGCTGGCCGTCGAGGGCCGCGCCATCCTGATCTCCAGCCACCTGATGAGCGAGCTCGAGGACGTGGCCGGACACCTGGTGGTGGTCGGGCGCGGCCGGGTCGTGGCCGACACCAGCGTGGCCGCACTGATCGCGGCCGCCTCCGGCGACCGGGTCACCCTGCGCACGGTCGAGCCGGCCCAGGCGGCCTCGGTGCTGTCGGGCGCGGGCGCCATCGTGGTCGGCACCGACCCCGACACCCTCACCGTCTCCGGGCTGGGCCCCGGTCGCGTCGTGGCCCTGCTCGGCGAGCAGCGGGTGCCCTTCTCCGAGGTGGCGGCGCACCGGGCCACGCTCGAGGATGCCTACCTGGCGCTCACCGGCGACGCGGTCGAGTACCGCGGCGAGGCCGCCGAGGCGGCGATCGAGGGGGCGCGATGAGCGGCACGACCACGCCCGATCGCTCCGTACCACCGGCCGGGCACGTCGGCTTCGCGCGGACGCTCCACGCCGAGTGGACCAAGTTCCGCACCGTCCGCGGCTGGGTGCTCGCCGTCGTCGCGGCGGGTCTGGTCATCGCCGGACTCGCCTTGGCTCCGAGCATGCACGGCACCTGCGGCACGAACGGCCCGAACTCGGCCTGCACCGTGCCGCTGGGGCCGGGCGGCGAGCCGGTGACCGACCAGTTCACCTTCGTCCACCGGCCGCTGGTCGGCGACGGCAGCCTCACCGTCCGCGTGACCGACCTGGCCGGGAAGCTCCCGGAGTATTCGAGCGGTATCAGGGACGCGCCCCCTGGCCTGCGGTCCGGCGTCATGCCCTGGGCCAAAGCGGGCATCCTCGTCAAGGACGGCACGGCGCAGGGCTCGGCCTACGCCGCCATGCTCGTCACCGGCGACCACGGCGTCCGCCTGCAGTCCGACTTCACCGGCGACGTCGCTGGCCTGCCCGGCATCGTCTCCCCGTCCTCACCGCGCTGGCTGCGCCTGACCCGCACCGGTGGCACGCTCGCCGGCGCGGAGTCGGTCGACGGCGTCCACTGGACAACCGTCGGCACGGTCCACCTGGCCGGGCTGCCGGCCACCATCCAGGCCGGCCTCTTCGCCACCTCGCCGCAGTCCGCGCAGGTGATGGCCCTCGGCTTCGGGCTGTTCAGCGGCCCCACCCAGGCGACCGGGACCTTCGACCACCTCGCTCTCGCGGGCAACTGGTCCGACGCCGCCTGGACCCGCGACGACGTCGGCGCGCCCGGGAATGCACCTCCCGTGCAACGCGGCGCCTTCCAGCAGGCTGGCGGCACCTACACCGTCTCCGGTTCCGGCGACATCGCCCCGGCCGTGACCGGCGCCAGCGGCTTCGGCACGACGGTCGCCCAGGCCCTCGCCGGCATCTTCCTCGGGCTGATCGTGGTGGTCGTGGTCGCCACGCTCTTCGTCACGGCCGAGTTCCGGCGCGGGCTGATCTGCATCACCTTCGCCGCCGACCCGCGCCGCGGCCGGGTGCTCGCGGCCAAGGCCGTCGTGGTCGGCGTCGTCACCTTCCTCGCCGGGCTGGCCGCCGCGGTCGTCGCCGTCCCGCTCGGCACGCGGGTGCTGCGCGCCAGCGGCATCTACGTCTACCCGGCGTCGACCGCGACCGAGCTGCGGGTGATCGTGGGCACGGCGGCGGTGCTGGCGATGTCGGCGGTGCTGGCTCTGGCGCTCGGCACCGTGCTGCGCCGTGGTGGGGCGGCGGTCGCCGCCGCGGTGGTGGTGATCGTGCTGCCCTACCTGCTCGCCATCTCCATCCTGCCGGTCGGGGCGGCGCGCTGGCTGCTGCGCTTCGCGCCGGCCGCCGCCTTCGCCGTCCAGCAGACCATGCCCCAGTACGCGCAGGTCGACAACGTCTACGCCCCCGCGGCCGGCTACTACCCGCTGCCGCCCTGGGCCGGCTTCGCCGTGCTCTGCGGCTGGACCGCCCTCGCCCTGGGTCTCGCCGCCTTTCAACTGAATCGGAGCGACGTATGAGCCGGATATTCCATGCCCGGTGGGCCGAATTCCTCACCCTGCGCGGCTGGCTGGTCGCGACGATCGCCGCCGCGGCTCTGGTGGTCGGTGCGATCGGCGCCGCCATCTTCGCCGCCGGGGTCGCCGCCGCCGCCGTCGGCGCTCCGCTGGCCGAGCGGGCCATGAGCGTCAACGGCGCCGTCATCTACCCGGTGAGCCAGCTCCCCGACCTCCGGTTCGACGCCGGCCCGGCGGAACTGCTGGCCGCCGCGATGGTCGTCGCCCTCGGCCTGGGCCTGCTGCTCATCTGCGGCTGGGTCGCGCTCGGCCTGGGCGTCGTCGCCGCCCAGCTGCGACGGGGGGACGCATGAGCCGGACGCTCCACGCCGAGTGGACCAAGTTCCGCACCGTGACGAGCACCGGCTGGCTCCTGCTCGCCGCCGTCGTCCTGACCGTGGGCCTGAGCGCCGCCGTCTGCGCCGCCGTGAGCGCGGGCGGAGGGCCCGGCCAGGACCCCCCTAAGCTCAGCCTGACCGGGATCGACCTGGGCCAAGCAGTCGTCGCCATCCTGGCCGTGCTGGCACTCTCCGGCGAGTACGGCAGCGGCCTGATCCACATCACCCTGGCCGCGATGCCGGGCCGGCCCGCCGTGCTGGCGGCCAAGGCGGCGCTGGTCGGCGGCCTGGCGCTGGCGGCCGGGGTCGTCGCCGTCGGCGGCAGCCTGCTCGCCGGGCGGCTGCTCCTGCCCGGCCACGGCTTCATCCCGGCGCACGGCTACGCGCTGCTCTCGCTGGCTGACGCGCCGACCCTGCGCGCCGCCGCCGGCTCGGTCCTCTATCTCGCGCTGATCGCCCTGCTCAGCCTGGGCATCGCCGCCATCGTGCGCGACGCCGCCGCGGCGGTCGGCGTGGTGCTCGGTCTGCTCTACCTCTTCCCGATCTTCGCCAGCCTGGTCGGCAACCAGACCTGGCAGCGGCACCTGCAGCAGATTGGGCCGATGTCGGCCGGGCTCGCCATCCAGTCCACCACCGACCTCGCTAGCCTGCCGGTCCGCCCGTGGGTCGGCCTCGGGATCGTCGCAGCCTGGGCCGCCGCCGCGCTCCTCCTCGGCGGCCTGCTGCTTTGCTGGCGTGACGCCTGAGGGGCTGCTGATCTTCGTCCTGCTCCGGCCGACGCGGAGCGCCCGGTCCCGAGCGAGCAGGTTTGCCGACGGCCGTCCCACGGGGACCAGCTACCGCGACGACGAGCGCTACCGGCTTGGCAGCCTGATCCACAATATCCCCGACGATCCCGATCTGCTCGTGCCCAAGCACGTTGGTATGGGGTTGACCGTGAATCTCGGCCGACCGCTGGAGATATCGGGAAGGTGCTCCTGGTCGGCCCGCTGCTGCTGGTGGCGCTCGTCTTCGAGGTCCGCTGACGAGACTGAGGTCGTCGCCGCGCGGCTGCTCCCAGCGGAAGAAGCGCATCACCCCCGGCCGCCGGCCGGGTTTAATCGCCGATCCTGCGCAGGGTGGCCGGCATGACCGGCAACGACACCCACAGCCCGGTCAGGAACATCAGCGGGATGAGGCACTTTCGAAGACTGTCGGCGGGCTGCCGGCACTGATTGGCTTCTGGAAGACGGAGACGTTGCCGAAGATGACCAGGACCAAGAGCACGGCCTTGGGCACCGCGTCGCTGCCGGTCATCACGACCGCTGCGCCGTGGGGCGGGACCAGCACGCGGCCGCGGTGGCGGTTCGATGCCGCCGTGGCGGTGACCACGTCGCGACGCGTCAGCGGCGCGCCTGCGTGCTCGCCGTCCAGCTGATCTGGTAGAGCATCAGGTAGATCAGCCAGCCGGTGGCGGCCACGTAGATCCAGATCGGCAGCGTGCGCCGGGCCAGGTGCTTGTGGCGCGGGAACTGGCGCGTCAGCGCCCGGTAGAGCACGACCAGCACCAGCGGGCCGAGCACCGTGGCCAGCACGATGTGCGTGGCCAGCACCGACAGGTAGACGCCGCGGGCCAGCCCGTGCCCGGTGAAGAACTTGGTCCCCAGGAACGCCCAGCGGTACACGTAGAGGAAGAGGAAGGCCGCCGCGAACGCCGCCGCCGTGATCATGCTGGCGCGGTGGTAGCGCACCTTCGTCGTGCGAAAGCGCCGGCTGTTCGTGCGAATGAACAGGTACCCGATCGTCGCCGCGACGGCGCTGATCCCGATCAGGATCGTATCGATGAGTGGCAGCCAGGTGTCCATGAGCTCCTTCGGTCCTCCCTCGTGCGAACGCCACCGGCGATTGTAGCGCGGCGAGCGGGCGCCCGTGGCGTGTCTCGCACTGGGGACCGGCGTCACCTCACTCGTAGCGCAGGGCCTCGATGGGGTTGAGCGACGACGCCCGCAGCGCCGGGTAGAGCCCGAAGAAGAACCCGCTCGCCGCCGACACCGCGAACGCCAGCACGATCGAGCCCCTTGTTGGCGGCCAGCGCCCGGAACGCGATGCTGAACCCGTCGGATACGCTCATGAAGTCCTCTCCTGTGCCGCAACTCGCGGCGCGGTCCACCGGGTGCCCGCCGGACACCGGCCGCGCTCGTCCAGCCGCGCGCGTTGAGGGTTGGACGTGCGCGCCCCGCGGTTCATGACGGCGGGGCACCGGGGTCCGCTCAGGCGATGCGCTGGCGGACCCACCAGAGGCAGAGCCAGGCCAGGACCAGGGACAGACCCGCATAGACCGCCGTCTCGACCCCCTGGAACGTCCAGTAGCGATCGGCCGGCTGGTAGGTCACGACGTCGTGGAACCTCGCGTCGATCGCCGACAAGCAGGCGTGGAGCTGGTCAGCGGTTGGCCCGCCACTCGCGCTGGGTCCCGTCGTGACGTTCCCGCTGCCCTGACTGGTGCCGGTGCTTCCACTTCCACCATCCCCGCCGCCCCCGGTGGCCCACGGGCAGGCACTCTGGAGGAACTGGCTCGACGGAGGCTGCCCGGCCTGGTCGACCGCCACGTTCGCGTAGACCCAGGCGTTCGGCAGATTGGGGTCCGGCGGGATGAGGAAGAGCCCCGACCCCGCGTCCGCCCCCTGTGCCAGGCCGAAGCCCGGCGAATAGGTGATCGTCTGGGTCTGCTGTAGCGGCGTCATCAGGTGCGGTCGCACCCAGGTCGTCACCGCGTAGCGCGCGCCGACGAAGACGACGAGGGTGATCGCCATGGCCGGCAGGATCCGCGGGGCGAGCACGCCAACGGTGACGCCGAGGACGAAGGCGAACAGGGCGTAGCC
>DATKRJ010000185.1:0-6793 GCA_035532355.1 Thermomicrobiaceae bacterium
CGCCTGCGCCACCGCGGACGAGGAGCTCGCGGGCCGGACGATGGGTCGGACGATCGTTTTCCGCGAGGGGACGGCGAAAACGGGCTGATCGTCCGGACCGCTGCCACACGGGTACGACGGCCGGACGGACGATGGATGGCACACGGCCCGTTGCGCGCGTCCGCACGGAGCGGTTCCGGCAGGTTCTCGGGAGGGGGACTCGGCGATGAGCAGCGAGCTGCGCGCCCAGTACGACTATGTGATCGTCGGAGCCGGCTCCTCCGGCGCGGTGCTCGCCGGACGCCTGAGCGAGGACCCGAACACGACGGTGCTCCTGCTCGAGGCGGGCCGCGACTACCGCTCCGGCGACATCCCCGACGAGATGCGCAGCCCCAACTGGCTGGGGATCATCGACCCGCTGCGTCAGCCGAGCTACCAGTGGCCGGCGCTGAGGGCACGGCGCGCCGCCGGCCAGGAACCCGCGCTCTACGAGCGCGGTCGCGGCGCGGGCGGGAGCTCCGCGATCAACGGGATGGTGGCGCACCGCGCGATGCTCGAGGACTACGACCGCTGGGCCGAGCAGGGCTGCGACGGCTGGTCGGGCGAGGAGCTGCTGCCGGCCATGAACCGGCTGGAGACCGACCTCGACTTCGGCGACGCCTTCTACCACGGGCGCCAGGGCCCGGTGACGATCTCCCGGCCACCGATCTCGGTGTGGGGCACGGTTCCGCTGGCCGTGCTCCAGGCCGGGCTGGAGCTGGGCTATCCCTGGTGCGCCGACCTGAACGCGCCCGGCTCGACCGGCATCTCATCGCTGCCCATGAACCGCGTCGCCGACGGCCGCGTCTCCACCAACGACGCGTATCTCGAGCCGGCGCGCGGGCGCGCGAATCTGACGGTCCTCGGCAACACCCACGTCGATCGGGTGCTCTTCGACGGCCGGCGGGCCACCGGCGTGCAGGCGATCCGGGACGGCCTGGTGACGACCTTCTCCGGCCGGGAGAACATCCTGTCGGCGGGCTCGGTCTTCAGCCCGACCATCCTCATCCGCTCGGGGATCGGGCCCGCCGACGACCTGCAGTCGCTGGGCATCCCGGTCCGACAGGACCTGTCGGTCGGCCACAACCTCGCCGACCACGCCTCGGCGGGCCTCCACCTGCTGCTGCGCTCCGAGGCGCATGCGCGCCGCTGGGACGACCTGTATATCAACTGCTACATCCGCTACAGCTCGGGGCTGGCCGGCGCCGGCGACAACGACATGATGATCTCGGTGCGCAACCTGGGCGGCTACGACGAGGCGGGGCTGGTCTCCGGCGGCATCCGGGCATGCCTGTGGCAGGCCTTCTCCCGCGGCGTGCTGCGGGTCGTCGACCCGGACCCGCTCGCCATGCCCGAGATCGACGAGCGGATGCTCTCCGACGAGCGCGACCTGGTGCGCCTGCGGGCCGGCGCTCGACGCCTGGTCGAGATCGCCCGCCACCCGGCGGTGCGGGCCATCACCGAGTCGGTGGTCCTGGCGCCGGGGTTCGCCACCGGCCCGATGCCGGCCATGGAGGAGCTTGACGACGACCGCGCGCTCGACGCCTGGCTGCTGGCGACGGTGCGCGACACCTACCACCTCGTCGGCACCTGCCGCATGGGCGCGCCCGGCGACCCGCGGAGCGTGGTCGATCCCGACTGCCGGGTGCTGGGGATCGACGGGCTGCGCGTGATCGACGGCTCGATCATGCCCGACGTACCCCGGGCCAACACGAACCTGACCTGCATCACGATTGGCGAGCACATGGCGCGGCGGCTGCGCGCCGCGAGGTGAATGGAACCTGCAGCGTTTTTCGGCACACACCTCCGCGCCGCGAGGAAGTGCGGGCGCGAGGAGACGCGCCGATACACCGGCAACGTCGTGGCGAAGCGGTCAGCTCCGCGCCAGGTACTCGACCGCCGATTCGCCGGCCGCGCGGCCGAAGACCGAGCCCGACATCAGCCCGGCGCCGCCCGGGTAGTTGCCGGCGAAGAGCCCGCCCACCAGCTCCCCGGCGGCGTACAGGCCGCGGATGGGCCGGTCGTCCATATCGAGCACCTCGGCCCGGGTGTTCACCTTGAGCCCACCAAAGGTGAAGGTGATACCGCAGGTCACCGCGTACCCCTCGTACGGCGGCGTGTCGAGTCGCTGTGCCCAGTTGGTCTTGGGCGGCGCGATACCCGCCGTGGACTTGCCGTCCTTGACGGTGGGGTTGAAGTCGCCGTCCAGCACGGCCGCGTTGTAGTCCGCCACCGTGCGCTCCAGCCCGGCCCGGTCGATCCCCAGCTTGTCCGCCAGCTCCCCGATCGTGCCGGCCGACGCTTTCGTGATCTGCGGAATGCGGTACTCGGCCCGCAGCAGGTCCATCACCTTCTGATCGAACAGCTGGAAGGCCGTGCGCTCCGGCTGCTGCAGGATATCGCGGCCGTACTTGGCGTAGGTGTAGTTCCGGAAGTCGGCGCCCTCGTCGACGAAGCGCTCGCCGTGGAGGTTGACGATCAGACCGAACGGGTAGGAGTGCTTCTGGAAGCCGTCGCCGACCTTGCGGTCGCCGAAGGTCGGGGCGTTGAGATCCCAGGCCACCGCGTGGCAGCCGGACCAGTTGCCGTACGGCTGCGCACCGGCCTCGAGCGCCATCAGGATGCCGTCGCCGACGTTGTGCCGGGTGCCGCGCACCTTCGCCTGATCCCAGCGCGGCCCGAGCCACTGCGACCGCAGGGCGGGGTTCGCCTCGAAGCCGCCGCTGGCGATCACGACGGCCTTGGCCGGGATCTCCTCGCGGCCGTCCCGCGTCTCGACCTCCACGCCGGTCACCGTGCCGCGCCGGTCCTGGAGCAGCTTGCGCGCTCGCGTTTCGTAGGACACGGGGATGCCGCGCGGCTTCGCCAGGGCGAACCAGCGGTCCGAGATGCCGGGCCCACCGCCGGCCCCCTCGACGGTCAGCCCGCCCCAGAAGCGGAAGACGTCGCCGACCTTGAACGCCTGGCGGCCGGTCATGAGCGCGTAGGTCATGCCCTGCTGCTGCATCCAGCGCATGGCCGGGTAGGACCGGGTCACCAGGAAATTGGCCAGCTCCGGATCGGTCTGATACTCGGTGACCCGCAGCATGTCGTCGTAGTACTGATCCTCGGTGTAGCTGCCGACGTCGGTGTGGGCCAGGTCCCAGTCGGACAGGTCGGGGATGAGGGGGTGCACCTGATCCATGCCGTCGTAGGCGAAGCGGTAGCCGCCGCCGGTGAAGTAGCTGTTGCCGCCCCGCTCACTCGCGGGCGCCTTCTCCAGCACCAGCACGCGGCGGCCGGGTCCGGCGACGGCCATCGCCGCGCACATGGCAGCGTTGCCGGCGCCCACCACGACCACGTCGTACCCGTTACTCCCCATCTCCCGCTCTCCCTCTATCCCGTACCCGGTCGGAATCGCTCAGCCGCGCAGCCGGAACGCCAGCGGCTTGGCTCCGTCAACGCTCAAGCGCATGGCGCGCTCGCGGAAGGCCGACCAGTCGCCGTCGAAGCGCGCGAACGGCACGAGCCGCGTGGTGCCGCGGCTCGCCGCCCCGCCCATCGCCGTGGTCTCGTAGGGGATGCGAATGCCGCGCCACGGCCTGCTGGGCAGATAATACAGGGTGCCGGGGTACAGGATGATGTGGAAGGGTCCGCCGTCGTCGATGTCCAGCGGCGTCTCGCCCTCGTCTCCGCCCTCGTCGTTCCAGAAGCGGGCCAGCGTGCCGCTCGAGTGCGTGTTGGTCGCGCGACCGGCCAGGGGCAGCGCCCGCGCAAACGCGTCGGCCGTGCGCGGCGCCAGCTCCTTGAGCAGCGTGGCCGACAGCAGGGCACCGTCGAACTCGACCTCAATCGTGCGACCGCGCGCCGCGGGCGGCCCGGCCAGCGGCGAGGTCTGGTCGTCCGAGCGCCGCCAGCGGATCGGGCGCGCGCCATCGAACTGCAGTTGAGTGGCGCGCCGCGCCAGCGGGGCGAGGTCGCCGCCGAGCTCGGCCAGCGGGATAGGGTTCGCCGGGCCGGTCGGAAGGTTGAGCCGTCCCTGCCCGTAGCAGATCGCCAGCTCGCGACTCGACGGCTCGAGCACGACCAGCCCCGGATACTGGAACCCAGCGCCGGCATCACCGGGCGGCGGCGCGAACGGCGCGTCCTCCAGCATACGGAAGACGTCCCCGCTCCAGATGCCATGGACCGCGCGCCCCTCGAAGGGCAGCGCCTCCCAGAGCGCACGCGTCGCGCGCGGCGAGCGCTCCTCGAGCAGGCGCGCCCGGTAGGTCAGGCCGTCCAGCTCGACGTCGATGAACTTCACGGGCCGCTCCATTCCCACACGCTTCCGCCGCTGCGTTGCGGCGTGGCTCGCAACGCTCGAGATGGTCGGACGCGATGGATCGCGCCACTACAGGTCGAGCGGGCGGGTTTGAAACCCGCCCCTACCCGTCAACGTTGTTCCGCCCGATGATCTCCCGGCCGAAGAGGCGGGCACCGCGCAGCAGATCGTCGACGTCCCGCGCCAGGAAGATCAACGCCAGATGGTCGACGCCGGCCGCCGCGTAGGCGGCGATCCGGGCGGCGACCTCGTCCGCGGTGCCGAGGAGGTTCCCGCGCGTGAACGCGCGGACCAGATCCTCGCGGTCGGAGTCCGGCGAGAGCGCCGTCATGCGCCGGAAGTGCTGCGAGCGCTCCAGCGTGTCCCGGGCATCCCGCGCCGTCTCGCCGATGCCCACCCAGACCTGGGCGCAGACCGCGAGGCGCGTGGGGTCGCGCCCGGCCGCGCGCGCCGCCGCGCGGAAGAGACCGGCCTGCTCCTGGGCCTGCTCCGGCGAGAGTCCCGCCACGATCAACCCGTCGGCCAGCCGGCCCGCCCGCCGCACCGCGTCGGCGCTGTTGCCCGACAGGTAGAGCGGCAGCGGCTGCTGGACCGGCTTGGGATACACCTCGATCTCGCTGAAGTGGACATAACGGCCATTGAAGCTTGCGCGGCGCTCCTCGAAGAGGAGTCGCAGCGCCTGGACGGTCTCCTCCATCCACCGCCCACGGTTGGCCTTCGGCGGTGGGTTCGCGATGGCCTCGAACTCCTCGCGGTAGGCGCCGATACCGATCCCGAGCACCAGCCGGCCGCCCGATGCCCGGTCGAGCGTCGCCGCCTGCTTCGCCAGCAGCACCGTGGCGCGCAGCGGCGCGACGACCGTCCCCACCACCAGGCGGATGCGGGACGTCTGGCCCGCGAGGAAGGCGAGCGTGATCAGCGGCTCGTAAAAGTTGGGGGGCTGAGGCAGCGTGTCCATCACCACCCGCTGGGTGGCCAGGTGGTCGTTGCCCCAGAGGGCGTCGAACCCCAGCCGCTCCGCCTCGCGGGCGATCTCGGCGATCGCCGCCAGGTCGGCGAACCCGCTCGGGTAGGCCAGCCCCTCGCGACATGTCGGGATCCCGAGCCCGTACTGCACCGCGACGTTCCCTTCGCGCGGCCCTCAGGCCTCGATGCGGCTGATCTCCACCTCGAGCGGCCCCTCGAAGATGATTCGCGAGCAGCGCGCGACGAAGGCATCGAGGTTCATGTCGATCTTGCCGATCAGGGCGACGTCGATCGGGACGCAGAAGGGAGCGAGCCATTGTGCCTGCCCGTAGGCGATGCCGACCTTGATCAGCTGGCTGCGATAGCCGGGGTAGTAGATCATGTCGCCCGCGCTCAGGTGTCCCGCCACGTTCTCGACGGGGGTCCCGTCCGGCAGCAGCTCGTGGTTTCCCTCGGTGCGCCAGGCATCTCCCGACCAGCGCGTCTGGATGGTGCGGTCGCTGATCGGCAGGCGATCCCACAGCGCGGCGGTCGTCCTGGGGGCCGCGTCGTCGTAGAGCGTGGCCTCGGCCACCACGTCACCAACCCGGATGCGCACACGTCTCGGCACAGCCTTCCCCTTCTCTCTCGTCCACCGACAGCAGCCGGGCATGCCCGTCATCGCCCGCCCTGCTGTATACACTGTACTCACGTTGCGTCCATCGTAGCGCGACCGCGTCCGGCTGACAAGAGCCGCCGCGAGACGTACGCCTCCGCGTTGGCGCGGGCGGCGGATCGGCCGGTTCACGGCACACGCTCATCCAGCCTGCTGTTTTCGCAACGATGATACGGGATAGCGCGAGAACCGGCCGGAGCCTACCCGGACGCGGGCGGACGGACTCGACGCCCAGGTGGCGCGCGGGAACCACGAATCCTGGCCAGGGCCCTTGACGAACTGGTTCAGATGTATACGATGTATTCCAGTAGCCAAGCCCAAGCCATCGATCCCAGGCGGTGGACCTGACGCGTCCGCGGCGTTGGAGGCCGGACGCATCGCTGAGCGGAATCTCGTGCTGGCGGCGGGTGGGCCACCGGGTCGACGCGTCGCGGACGTCCGAGGAGGGGAGCAGAGCATGCAGGGTACGCAGAGCACGGATCAGTCGACGAGCCACGACGAAGGAGCCCAGCAGGCGCCGGCGGCCCTCGTGCTCTCACGCCGCCGGCTCGCGCAGCTGGGCGGGACCGGACTCGCGGTGGCGCTCTTGAGCGCCTGCGGCGGGACGACGTCCGCGCCGACCGGCACGACCGCGGCGGCGTCGACGCAGCCGGCCTCCGGCGGCTCGCAGGCCACCACCGCGACCACCGCCATCACCGTGGCATCTCCGTCGGCATCCCCCCAGGCCTCGTCGACGCAGGCGACGCAGGCCGGACAGCCGGTGCGGGGCGGCACGCTGGTGTACGCCCGCAACCTCGACGCGAAGACGCTCGACCCGCACTTCTCGGCGCAGTTCTCCGAGCGATTCGCCC
>DATKRJ010000186.1:0-38972 GCA_035532355.1 Thermomicrobiaceae bacterium
ACACCCCGAACTCCGCGACGTTGCGCAAAGAACAACCTGCGCAGACGCCGACAAAAGGAGCCCGGGCGCGTCCCACACCAGTGCTCGCGTATGGATCACCTGCACTTCGATGATAGGACGCCGGGCGGGCTGTGTCAACGGTGGTGCGATAGATGTCAGTGGTCGGGGAAAGGGTTACCCTATGAGGGAGACAGCGCCGGTGACACAGTGGGAACAGCCGCGGATGGGAGACCCGGCCGCGCCGTCCGCCCGCTCGCTCCCGGACAGGATCTCACGACCATATGCTGGTTCCGGTAGACGCGCACCGGCGCGCGACCACGCGGTTCACCTGAGCGGGTGTCGGTCACAACTGCGCCTCGCTCCATGGTATCGCCGAGCCGCCATGTCCGGCGCGCCTGTTACGCGCGGCGCGCCGCGCGGATGGCGATGGGCGGCGTCAGCTTCTGCCCCTCGACCGGACGTCCCTGGATCGCCCGGACCACGTCCATCCCCCGCACCACCTGCCCGAACGCGGCGAACCCCTGGCCGTCGGCGTAGCGCCGGCCGCCAAAGTTCAGCTCCGGCTGATCCCCGATGCAGATGAAGAAGTCGTAGTTCGCGCTGTCCACCGCGAAGCGCGCCATCGACACGCTCCCGTCCCGGTGCGACAGCCCCGTCACCGTCGTTCGCTCCAGGGGAATCGGCGGGTAGGCTTCCTCGACCCGCGCCGGGTCGATGCTCGCCTGGATCACCTCGATCTTCACATCGTTGTTCGGCTGGTTGTCCAGGGTGACGGTGCGGTGGAAGCGCCCGCCGTCGTAGAAACCCGCGTCGACGTAGCGCAGGAAGTTGGCGGCCGTGATCGATGCGTGCGCCGCGTCGACCTCGATCGCGATCGGCCCCAGTTCTGTCTCGACGATGACCTGGACCGCACCGGCTCCCTGCTCGCCGACCATGCTCCCACCCCTTTCGGTGCGCTGCCGTCCCCGCTGCCTGCTCGGATCGCCTGCCGCACGCGACGCAGTCTATCCGATGATCCCGCCGGGCGGCACCATCGCGGGCGACATGGCGGCTCCAGGATGCGCGCACCGGCCGGTATCGCGATAATAGGGCTCGCGCGGACCAGGACAACTCGGCCCGGCACTCCGCGGGCCCGCCGCACGCCGTCGCGGCGATCCCCGGCGGTGAGGAGTGATCGATGTATCTCACCGTGAGCGAGGTGCTCGCGCTGCCGCCCCTCCGCGAGTTGCACCTCATCGCCGGCAGTCAGGGGCTCGACCGGCAGGTTACGCGCGTCTCCGTGCTCGAGGTGGTCGGAGGCCCGGGGCATTGGTGGCGTGGCGGCGAGCTCTTCATGACGACACTCCACATCCTGCGTGACGCCGGCTGCGACGCGTACGCCGAGGTCATGCGCACGCTCGTCGACCACGATGCCGCCGCGCTCATGCTGCACCCGGGGCTCGTCGGCTTCCGCTGTCTGGACACCATGACGACGGTCGCCGACGAGCTCCGACTCCCGCTGATCCTGATGCCCGAGGACATGCCCTACACCGTGGTCACCGACGCCGTCATGGGCGGGCTGCTCGGCCGGCAGGCGGCGATGCTGGAGCGCTCGGCCGCGGTCAACCGCGAGCTGATTCAGGTCGCGCTGCGCGGCGGTGGGCTCGATGACATCTGCCGGGCGGTGGCGCGGCGAACGCATCAGCCGGTGGCCGTGGTCGCGGCGGACGGCATCGACGTCCTGGCACACAGTGGGAAGGCGAGCGACCCCGACCACCGGCTCCGCGAGCTCCTCGAGCAGCGGGCCGCCTGCCGGGCGGACGCGGGGGGCGCCGACTCCCCGGTTCCCGCGGCGCTCAACATCCGCGGGCCGGGGCAGGTCCAGACCGCGATGATCGCCTCGCCGTGGGGTGAGGTGAAACAGGTCGCGGCGCCGGTCACCACCCGCGACGAGGTGTGCGCCTACCTGGTGACCTGGGAGGTCTACGGGACTCTCGCGGAGCTGGACTTCACCGTCCTCGCGCACGCCTGCACCGCGGTTGGACTCGAGGTGCTCAAGGAGCGCGCGGTCCGCGAGGCGGAGCAGCGGGTGCAGAAGGACTTCTACGGTGCCGCGCTCGGCGGGTCCTTCGCCACGCTCGAGGAGGCGGAGCACCGCGCCTGGCAGGCGGGGGTGCGCCTGGCCTCCCGATACATCGTGGCCAGCCTGGGGGCCGGGGCCCACCTGACCGCCGCCGCGCTGCGCGAGCTCCAGCGCTGGCCCGGCAGCGTCGGCGTGCTCCACGACGGCGCGTTGGTCGCGGTGCTGGTCGTGGGCGACGAGTGCCCGGCTCCCCTCGACGCCGCGGTTGAGATCCTGACCCGTGTGGTCGACGCCGTGCGCACTCCGGCACGCCTGCCCGCCGTGGGGCTGGGTGAGGTCGCCGACGGGGTGCTGGGGCTGCCGGGCTCCCTGACGGAGTCCCGCGTGGCCCTGGCGGTGGCGGAGCAGGCCGGATCCTGGCGGGCACCGGCCGGGCCCGACGCTCATCGGATCGCGCGGCACGACACGCTCGGGGTCTTCCAGTTCCTGGGTCAGTTGAACGGCCCTCCGCTGGAGCGCTACTGCCGGCAGACCTTGGCGCCGCTCCTCGCCGCGCGCGCCTCCGAGGAACTGATCGATACCCTGCAGGCGTACCTCGACGCGGAGGGCAGCCACCGCGCGGCGGCCGCGGCGCTGTCGGTACACCCGAACACCGTCAAGTACCGGATCGCCCGGATCCGCGAGCTTCTGGGCGACGGGGCCCTCAGCGACCCCAACCGCCGGCTCGGGCTCCACCTGGCACTGAAGGGCCATCAACTGCTGACGGGATAGCCCGTTCGATCGGCCTTCTCACCGCACTGCTCGCCGACTCGTTCCTCGTGAATTAGCTCAGGAGGACAAGTCAGCGGCCGCGAATATGTCCCCACGGTCTCTTGCCGCGCCGGCACAGCCCACGGGATAATCCGGGCGATCCACGATCCAGGGACGGTACAGCCATGCGACAGCGCCGGTGACCGGTTCGGGCGTACGCGCAGCTGACGCGACACGCACATGGTGAGGAGGCTCTCGATGCAGCGTCCCCGTCTGAGCGAGCACTCCGGAGATCCGACCGCATCGCCGGGGGTGAGCCGCCGTTCGTTCCTCCGGCTGATCGCCGGCTCGGTGGCGGCCGCGGCAGCACCAGCGCTCCTGGCGGCCTGTGGCGGGAGCACGGCCGGCCAGACGCCGGCCAGCGGCGGGGCGTCGACCGCGTCGACCGGAGGGAGCGCGCAGAGCACCCAGGCCCCGGCGGCCACGGCCACGCAGAGCACGCAGGCAACCTCGGCGGCCGCCACGGCGAGCACCCCTGCCGCCAGCGCTTCGCCCGCGGCGGCGACTGTGCCGGGCCAGGGCACGGCCATCACGGCGAGCTCCGTCGACTTCGCCAACCTCGACCCGGCCGTCGGCCACGACGGCGCCACGTCGAACCTCCAGAAGCACGTCTACGACTCGCTCTATCGTCACATCGGCAACCCGGTGCAGCTCGTGCCGTGGCTGGCGACGGGCAACGAGGTCAGTCAGGACGCGAAGCAGTGGACGTTCCACCTCGACTCGCGGGCCAAGTTCCAGGACGGCACTCCGGTGACGGCCAACGACGTCGTCTACTCGACGCAGCGCCTCCTGAGCATCAACCAGGGAACGGCCTACATGTTCAAGGGGGTCCTGAGCTCGAGCGGCGTGCAAGCCGTCGACGACCACACGGTGAAGTTCACCCTCGACAACCCCTACGCGCCGTTCCTGCACGCCACGACCTGGATCTTCATCCTGAACTCGGCCATGGTGAAGAAGAATGAGCAGAGCGGCGACCAGGGAAAGAAGTGGCTGACGACCAACGCCGCCGGGTCCGGCCCCTTCGTGATCAAGAACTGGCAGCAGGGCACGATCTACCAGTTCGACGCCGATCCGAACTACTGGCGCGGCTGGCCGACGCCGCACGTCTCGAGCTGGGTCTACCAGCTGATCCGCGAGTCGGCGACCGAGCGCCTGTCGCTGCAGCAGGACAAGATCCAGATGGCCAACTGGCTGTCGGTCAACGACATGAAGCTGCTGCAGCAGACGCAGGGGGTCGTCGTCCCGAGCTTCCCGAGTCTCTCGGTCTACTCGATCAAGCTCAACAACCAGCGCGGCCCGACATCGGACGTGCACGTCCGGCGCGCGATCGCCTACGCCATGGACTACAAGGCGCTGCTCGACTACATGCAGGGTCGCGCCGTGTCCGCCACCGGGCCGCTTCCGCCTCCGATCCAGTTCTCGAAGGACCTCACCTACTATGACACCGATCTCACCAAGGCGAAGGCGGAACTGGCGCTATCCGCGCAGTACAAGGACGGATTCTCGATCGACTTCACCTACGTCACCGGACTCGACGAGGAGCGCACGACGGGACTCATTCTGCTCAACCAGCTCGCCAAGCTGAATATCAAGGTCAACATCGTCGCCGTGGAGTGGGTCAACGCCGTTGCCACGTTCTCGGACCCGAACAAGTCGCCGCTGATGTTCCCGATCTACTCCGCCAGCGATTTCCCGGATCCGGACGCGTTCCTGTGGTCGTCGTTCTACTCCGGATCGGCCGGGACCTGGAGCGGCGCGAGCTGGTACAAGAACCCGCAGGTCGACCAGTTGCTGGTGCAGGCCCGCTCGACGACGGATCAGACGCAGCGCAACACGCTCTACGAGCAGGCGCAGAAGACCATCCTCGACGACGCGGTCGAGGTCTTCGCGATGGTCCAGGCCGGCGGGTTGCCCTACCGTAACTCCCTCTCCGGGTCGCTCTACAGCCCGGTGATGGGCTCGTCGCCGTGGTGGTACGACATCGCCATGAAGGCCTGAGACCGCGCCGCGCCGGCGTGCCAGAGAGGACGTCGATTGGGGCGCTACGTCGTTCGACGCGTGCTGCTGATCGTCCCGACCCTGGTCGGGCTGTCGATCCTGACCTTCGTCGTGTCGCACCTGATGCCGGCCGACCCGGCCAAGCTGGCGGCCGGACCACGCGCGACCGCCGACATGGTCCAGACGATCCGGCACGAGTACGGGCTGGACCGGCCGCTCTCCGTGCAGTACGTGACCTACGTGCGGGACCTGCTGCGCGGAAACTGGGGCACGTCGATCATCAGCCAGCATCCGGTGCTGACCGACCTGCGCCTGTACCTCCCGAACACGCTCGAACTGGTGCTGGCCTCGATGACCATCGCCATTGGCGTCGGGGTCCCGCTGGGAGTCATCGCGGCGGTCTCGCAGAACCGCTGGCCCGATCACCTGTCGCGCCTGTTCACGATCTCCTTCGTCAGCCTGCCGAGCTTCTGGTTCGCGATCATCCTGCAGCTGACGATCGCCTTCACGCTGGGGCTGCTGCCCGTCGACGGCCAGCTGCCGACGCTGACGGCGCCGCCACATCGGGTGACCGGCATGGTCCTGGTCGACAGCCTGCTGGTCGGCAATCTGCCGCTGTTGTGGACGGCCTTCCAGCACCTGATCCTGCCCGCCTTCGTGCAGTCAATCGGCGCGATGGCCATCATCACGCGCATGGTGCGCGGCGACATGCTCGAGATCCTCGGGCAGGACTTCGTACGGACGGCACGCGCCAAGGGGCTCAGCGCGCGGCGGGTGGTCCTGGGCCACGCGCTGCGCAACGCCTTCATCCCGACCTTGACGCTGATCGGCCTGTCGTTCGGGTTCTCGCTCGGCGGCTCGGTGCTCGTCGAGACAGTCTTCGACTGGCCGGGGATCGGGCTGTATGCCGTCAACGCCGCGCTGAGCGCGGACTTCGAGCCGATCATGGGGGTGACGATCATGGTCGGCTTCATCTTCATCGTGCTGAACCTGGTCGTCGATCTGCTCTACGGGGTCCTCGATCCACGTATTCGCTACACCTGAGGTCGGACGAGCGCGCGTCGAGCGGTGGAGAGCAGCTGAGATCATGGACCTTGGGATTCGCCCGTCGGTCGAGGACTCCGGTTCGGCCACGGCCACGGGCTGGCCGCTCGAGCGGCAGCGATCACACGAGAACCTCCGCCGGCAGGTCGCCCGCTTCCGGCGCAATCGCCTGGCGGTCGTCGGGCTCGCCATCGTCGGTCTTCTGGTAGTCATCGCCGTGGTCGGCCCGTACATCGTGCCGTATCCCGGCGACACCACCGGCGCCATCCATCCGGAGGCGCAGCTTCAGGCGCCGAGCACCGCACACCTCTTTGGGACGGACGACATCGGCGACGACATCCTGTCCCGGGTGATCGTGGGTTCGCGGCTCTCGCTGACGGTCGGCGTGATCGTGCTAGTGATCGGCACCGGCATCGGGGTGCCGCTGGGCGCGGTGGCCGGCTACTTCGGCGGGACCACCGACGTGATCATCATGCGGGTCACCGACATCTTCCTTACCATCCCGGCCCTAATCCTGGCCCTGACGATCGCGGCGGCGCTGGGTCCCTCCTTGCGCAACGCGATGCTGGCCATCGCGCTCGTCTGGTGGCCCGGCTACTGCCGCCTCACGCGGGGTCAATTCATGTCCCTGCGCCAGCGTACCTACGTCGAGTCCGCCCGGGTGATCGGTGCGCGCGACGCACGGATCATCTTCCGCCACATCCTGCCCAATACACTGACGCCGATCATGGTCAAGATGTCGATGGACATCGGATTCGCGATCCTGACGGCCGCGGCGCTGGGGTTCATCGGGGTCGGAGCGCAGCCGCCACAACCGGAATGGGGCGCCATGGTCAGCCTGGGACGCAAGTTCCTGCCCAACTGGTGGTGGTACTCGACCTTCCCGGGGCTGGCGATCTTCGTCACGGTGTTCGCGTTCAACATGCTGGGCGACGGGCTGCGCGATGTGTTCGACCCGCAGGGCGTGCGCTAGGGCGGCGCGTGGAGGGGAATGACGAGGGTGGGTTTCAGCCCCGCTCCCACACGATGAACCTGGATCTCGGAGGGGTGCGATTCATCGCGCCCGGCTCGCGTGAAAGAGCCCGGTCATGCAAGCACGGACCGGTCCGAGCCGGGCAGCCGGGATGCCGGCCGGACGCCGGTGATGACTAGAGGAAGGATCGCAGTCAGGTGAGTGGCTCGGGTAGCTATCGGGTTGGGGTGGATATCGGTGGGACGTTCACCGACGTCGTCGTCCTCGACCCGCAGACGCAGCGGCTGCAATTCGCCAAGGTCTCGTCGACGCCGGCCGATCCCGCCGAGGGGTTCTTCGCCGGGGTCGAGAAGGCCCTGGCGCACAACGGGCGCGATCCCAGCCGCGTCGGCGGGATCTTCCACGGCAGCACGGTGGCCACCAACGCGGTCCTCGAGCGCAAGGGCAGCCGCATGGGCCTGCTCGTCACCCAGGGCTTCCGCGACATGCTGGAGATCGGCCGCGCCTACATCCCCGGCATCTTCACCAATTACATGCGCTGGGAGAAGCCGGAGCGGCTGGTGCCGCTCGAGCTCGTGCGTGAGATCCCGGAGCGGCTGGCCGTCGACGGCTCGGTGGTCCGCGAGCTCGACGAGGCCGCCGCCCGCGCCCTGATCGCCGACCTGCTCGACCGCGGCGTCGAGTCCCTCGCCATCTCGCTGATCCACAGCTACGCCAACCCGGCGCACGAGGAGCGGCTGGCCGAGCTGGTGCGGGCGGCCGCGCCCGACCTGCCGATCTCCTGCTCCTGTGACGTGCTGCCGGAGTACCGCGAGTACGAGCGCACCATGACGACCGTCCTCAACAGCTACGTGATGCCGGTGGTGGCGCGCTACCTGGGGCGGATCGAAGCCGGGCTGGTCGAGCGCGGCTTCCACGCCGACATCCAGATCATGCGCTCGGATGCCGGGGTGATGAGCCTGGAGGCCGCGCGCGAGCGGCCGGTCAACACCGTGCTCTCCGGACCGGCCGGGGGCGTCAAGGGTGCGACCTACGTCGCCGCGGTGGCCGGCTACCCGAACGTCGTCTCGATCGACATGGGCGGCACGTCGACCGATGTCTGCCTGAGCACGGCGAGCGAGCCCCGCCTCTCGACCGACACCTGGGTCTCCGACTACGCGGTCCGGGTGCCGATCATCGACATCACGACGATCGGTGCCGGCGGCGGCTCGCTGGCCTACGTGTCCTCGGCCGGCGCGCTCCGGGTGGGGCCGCAGAGCGCGGGCGCCGAACCCGGCCCGGCCTGCTACGGGCGCGGCGGCGAGCGGCCGACCGTGACCGACGCCAACCTGGTGCTCGGCCGCCTGCCGATGGAGCTCGCCGGGGGCGAGATCACGCTCGACGTCGAGCGGGCCCGCGCGGCCGTCCAGGCGCACGTCGCCGGACCGCTCGGGCTGTCCGTCGAGGAGGCCGCCCACGGCATCATCCGCATCGTCAACGAGAACATGCTCGGCGCGCTCCGCGTGGTCAGCGTCCAGCGGGGGATCGACCCGCGCGAGCTGGTGCTCGTGCCCTTCGGCGGGGCGGGTCCGGTCCACGGCACCGAGCTCGCGCGCCTGTGCGGCATCGGCACCATGATGGTCCCGGCCGCGCCGGGCGTCCTCTCCGCGCTCGGGTTCCTGCTGGCCGACGTCAAGAACGTCTTCACGCTGACGCGGGTCGGGCTGATCGGCGACCTCGACGTCGACGCCTACAACGAGGACCTGGCGCGGCTGATCGCCCAGGCCGGCGAGTGGCTGGCCCGCGAGGGGGTCCCGCCGGACGACCGTGAGGTCCAGGTCGCGCTCGACCTGCGCTACCAGGGTCAGGCCTACGAGCTGCCGGTCACGATTCCGGCGCGGCTCGACGCCGCCGGCTGGCGGGACGCCGCGGCGCGCTTCCACGTCGAGCACCGGCGCCGCTACGGCTTCGACCAGCCCTTCGCGCGGGTGGAAGTCGTCACGCTGCGGGTGACTGCGGTCGGCAACCTGCCCAAGCTGACGTTCGAGCCAGCACCCGAGGGCGACCCCGATGCCTCCCACGCCGTGGTCTCCGACGGTGCGGTCTACTTCGACGGCCGCTTCCACGCGACGCGGCACTACGACCGCGGCCGGCTGCGCCCCGGCAACCGGATCAGCGGGCCGGCGATCGTCGTGCAGGCCGACTGCACGACCGTGCTCGGCCCGGGCCAGTCACTGCGGGTCGACGGCTACGGGAACCTGATCGTGCGGACCGGGCTGTAGAGGTGTGCTTCCAATCTGCCCACGCTGACGTGGGCTGAGAGGCGAATTCGACGTGTAGGGGTGCGATTCATCGCGCCCGCGACAACCCCAGGTGACGAGGGGAGACAACCACCGATGGCAACCGACCCGATCACGACCGAGGTGATCGCCAACGCGCTCAAGTCGCTCGTCTACGAGATGGACGCCGCGATCGAGCGCACCTCGATGTCGATCATCATCCGGGAGCAGCACGACTTCGGCATGTCGCTGGTCGACCATCGCGGCTGGGTCGTCGCCGGCACCAGCTTCGCCGGCCAGACGCTGGCGGAGTACGCCGGAGCACACCCGGTCGAGCCGGGCGACGTCGTGATGTTCAACGACCCCTACCTCTCCCACGGCGAGATCTCACACCTGGGCGACACGATGATCGCGGTGCCGATCTTCTGGGACGGCGGCCTGATCGCCTGGGGCATCGCCTGGGGGCATCACATGGACATCGGGGCCGACGCCCCGGCCGCCATGCCGACCCAGGCCACCGAGATCTTCCACGAGGGGCTGCAGATTCCGCCGGTCAAGCTCTACGAGCGCGGCGCCCTCAACCAGGGCGTGCTCGACATCGTCGCCCGCAACTCGCGTACGCCGGAGATGATGGTCGGCGATACGCTGGCCCTCTCGGCCGCCGGCAAGATCGCCGAGAAGCGTCTGCACGAGCTATGCGGCAAGTTCGGCGGCGCGGCCGTGCTGGAGACGTTCCAGGTCCTGTTCGACCGGGCCCACGACACCATGCTGAAGCTGATCCACCAGCTGCCGGACGGCAGGCCGGTCAGCTTCTCGGACGTGCTCGACGGCGACGGCATCAACGACGAACCGCTCACCATCAAGCTGACGATCGAGCGCCAGGGTGACCGGGTGGTGCTGGATTTCGCCGGCACCTCGCCGCAGTGCGAGGGCCCGATGAACCTGCCGCTCAACCCGGGCCTGCAGAAGCTGCGCTTCTACAACGTCATGCGCCTGGCAGCCGGGGCACGCATCAACATCGACCCCGCGCTCGACGCCAACCAGGGGGTCGAGGACCTGATCGAGGTGCGCATCCCCGAGGGCTGCTTCCTGGCGCCGACCTACCCGGCGCCGGTCAGCCTGCGCCACCTGACCGGCGGGCGCAACGGCGAGGTGACTCAGGGGATCCTGGCCCAGCTCTTCCCGGACACGATCCCGGCGACCGCCAACGGCAGCCTCAACTCCTACAGCCTGCTCGGCGTCGGGCGAAAGCCGGAGGACCGCTGGCTGTGCTTCGAGGTGACGGCGGCTGGCGGCGGCGGCCGGCCGTTCGGCGACGGCATCGACGCCTACTGCTTCAACAACCGGCTCAAGAACGCGCCGGTGGAGTTCGTCGAGACGGTCTACCCGGTGCGCGTCGAGCAGTACTCGCTGCGGCCGGGAAGCTCCGGGGCGGGCAAGCACCGCGGCGGCTACGGACTGATCCGGGCCATCCGCTCGCTCAAGCCGGCCAAGCTGACCTTCCTCGACGAGCGGCAGCGGACGCAGCCCTGGGGGCTGCGGGGCGGCCGGCCCGCCGCGGCCAACGACGCCTACGTCGAACGGGCGGACGGCCGGATCGTCATGCTGCCCGGCAAGTTCGACCACCTGCCGATCGCACCCGGCGACATGTTCGTCATGCGCACGGGCGGCGGCGGCGGCTGGGGCAACCCAGCCGAGCGCGACCCCGAGTTGGTGCGGCGCGACGTCGAGCGACGACTGCTGACGCCGGAGCAGGCGCGCGAGCGGTACGGCGTCGTCGTCGACGGCTGGCCGCCGCGGATCGACGCAGACGCGACCGCCGCGCTGCGCGCCGCGATGCCGGTGCCGGCCGAGCTATTCGATCGCGGCGTGCCGGTCGCCAGCCCGGGACCGGGCGAGTACCGGGAGTTGCCGGAGCCGCCGGTACCCTGGCTGGTAATCGAGCAGCCGGTCGCGGCGGGGCTCGCCGGCCGGGACGACGACTAACTCGGTGCGCCGGCATTCCCACGCTGGGTCCCGATGACGTAGGGACCAGGGCCCCGTCCCTGCCCTCGTGCCCTCTGGCGGGATCGGGTGACCACGGGGGGTACGGCTGATCGGTTTACGCCGTCAAAGACGAGGATGGTGCTCGGCACACGGATCCCCCGCAGGGAGCGAGGAGCGGACCATGGCCCGGATTCTCTACCTGGCGCCGGTACACGTCGATCACGCCGGGCCCTCGGCCGTCTCGGCGGATCAGCTGCGCCCGGGCAACGCGCTGACGCGGCTCGGGTTCACGCGGGGTCCACGCCACCTCGAGTACCACTACTACGAGACGCTGGTGCTGCCCGACCTGCTGCACACGATCGTCGAGGCCGAGCGGCAGGGCTACGACGCGGCGGTCATCGGCTGCTTCTACGATCTCGGGCTGCAGGAGGGACGTGAGCTCGCGACCCGCATGGTCGTTACGGCGCCCTGCGAGTCCTCGCTGCACCTGGCCGCCACGCTCGGCCACCGCTTCTCCATCATCGTCGGGCGGCGCAAGTGGATCCCGCAGATGCACGACAACGTGCGCCGCTACGGCCTGGAGTCGCGGCTCGCGTCATTCCGCACGATCGATCTCGGCGTCCCGCAGTACCACGAGGACGAGGCCGAGACGGCACGCCGCTTCTACGAGGCCGGGCGCCGCGCGGTGGAGGAGGATGGGGCCGAGGTCGTCGTCCTGGGCTGCACCGCCTCGGTCGGCTTCTACGCCGTGCTCCAGCAGCGGCTGGGCGTGCCGGTGGTCGACAGCGCGATCGCCGCGCTCAAGTACGCCGAGCACCTCGTCGACCTGCGCGACCGTTTTGGCTGGACGCACAGCAAGCACGGCGGGTACGAGTCCCCACCGGATTGCGAGCTCGAGGGCTGGGGGCTGCGCGCGCAGTACGAGCCCGAGGACGTTCGCGACCTGTGGGTGGACCTGGCGGCGCTACCGAGGGGGTGAGGGGATGCGGATCGCGTCCGACATCGGCGGCACGTTCACCGACCTGGTGTTCCACGACGAGCGCACGGGGCGACTGGGGCTGGCTAAAGCGTCGACCACGCCCGACGACTTCGCCCGCGGGGTGCTGGAGACGATCGGCAAGGCCGACCTGGAGGCGGCGGCCACGAGCTTCTTCGTCCACGGCAGCACCGTGGTCATCAACGCGCTCACCGAGCGCACCGGCGCCCGGACCGGCCTGATCACGACCCGGGGCTTCCGCGACGTGCTCGAGATCGGCCGCGCCAACCGCTCCGACATCTACAACCTCGCGTTCCGGAAGCTGGAGCCGTTCGTCCCGCGCTACCTGCGCCTCGAGGTGCCGGAGCGCGTCAACTACCGGGGCGAGGTGCTCCAGCCGCTCGACGAGGAGGCGGTCAAGGCGGCGGTCCGCCGGCTCGCGGCCGAGGGCGTCGCGGCGATCGCCATCTGCTTCCTCCACTCCTACGCCAACCCGGCCCACGAGCACCGTGCTGCCGAGATCGCCCGCGAGGAGGCGCCCGATCTCGCCGTGACGGCGTCGTGCGAGGTCACTCGCGAGTGGCGCGAGTACGAGCGGACCAACACGGCCGTGCTGAATGCCTACGTTCAGCCGGCGGCCGAGCGCTACCTGACCCGCCTGGAGCATGACCTGGGCCGGCTCGACGTGCGCGCGGACAGCTTGCACGCCATGCAATCCAACGGCGGCATCGCCACCTTTGCCCAGGCCCGGACCACGCCGATCCGCATGGTCGAGTCGGGCCCGGTCGCGGGCGTCATCGGCGCCATCGCCATCGGCAGGCAGCTCGGGGTCGAGAGCATCATCTCGCTCGACATCGGCGGGACCACGGCCAAAGCCTCGCTCGTCCAGGGCGGCGTCGTCCGCACCACCAGCGAGTACAAGATCGAGTGGTCGCCCTCCTCCCCGGGCTACCCGCTGATGGTGCCGGTGGTCGACATCGTCGAGATCGGTGCGGGCGGCGGCTCGATCGCCTGGGTCGACAAGGCGGGCGGGCTCAAGGTCGGCCCGCGCTCGGCCGGCGCGGTCCCCGGGCCGGCCTGCTACGGGCAGGGCGGCAGCGAGCCGACCGTGACCGACGCCAACCTGCTGGCCGGCCGCATCAACCCCGGCTACTTCCTGGGCGGCGAGATTCAGGTGGACGTCGACGCCGCGCGTCGTGCCGTCGGCAAGATCGCCGCGCCCTACGGGCTCTCCGAGGCCGACGCCGCGCTCGGGATCATCCGCCTGGCCAATTCCAACATGGACAACCTGCTGCGGCTCGTCTCGGTCCGGCGCGGCTTCGACCCGCGCGACTTCACGCTGGTCGCCTTTGGGGGCGGCGGCTCGATGCACGCCACGGCACTGGCCCGCGGCCTGCACATCGGTCGGGTCGTCGTCCCGGTCGCGCCCGGGCACTTCTCGGCCTGGGGCATGCTGATGACCGACCTGCGCACCGACCTGGTCCGCACCGCGATCGTGCGCACCGACCGCATCGACGCGGCCGGGGTGGCGGCGATCCTGGATGAGCTCGAGGAGGCTGCGGTCGGCTATCTCGGCCGCGAGAGCACCGCGCCGGGCGGGATCGTCACCCAGCGCTTCGCCGACATGCGCTACCTGGGCCAGGAGCACACGGTGAAGGTGCCGCTGCCGGCCGGGGATCTGACCGCCGCGTCGCTCAGCGAGATCGAGGGGCGCTTCCACGGCCTGCACGAGCAGCACTACACCTTCCGGCTCGACGGCTCCGCCATCGAGTTCGTCAACTTCCACCTGACCGCCTTCGGCACGGTCGACAAGCCGGACATGCGCACCATCCCGGCGGGCGGCGACGTCGCGGCGGCCCGCAAGGGCACGCGACGGGTCGACTTCGACGACCTGGGCCGGCACGAGAGCGCGATCTACGAGCGCGACCGGCTGGGGGCTGGGGCGCGGGTCGCGGGGCCGGCCGTCGTCGAGGAGCCGGCTGCGTCGACCGTGCTCTTCCCGGGTGACCGGCTGGAGGTCGACGCCTACGGCAACCTCATCATCGAGGTCGCGGGCTGAGGGGCATCGCCGCCCGAATCGGCGGCGCGCGGGGCTGAACCCCCGCGCTATTTGGCGAAGCCCGCTGAAGCGGGCTGGCCCGCCCGACGGCCGTTTCGACAGTCGCGGTAGGAGGCACGCATGGCGGCGGAGGCGAGGATCGACCCGTTCACGCTCGAGATCATCAAGGACAGCCTGCTCGCGGCCGGCGACGAGATGTTCTACGCGCTGCAGCGCACCTCGAAGAGCACCATCATCTATGAGGTGCTCGACTACGCGACCGGCCTGCTCGACGCCACCGGCCAGCTCATCACGCAGGGCAACGGGGTGGCCGGCTTCCTCGGCACGCTCACCTACTCGGTGCGCTACACGCTCGACAAGTTCGGCGCGGACGCGCTGCGGCCGGGCGACATCGTCGTGCTCAACGATCCCTACGTCGGCGGCGGCACGCATCTCTCGGACGTCTCGCTGGTCATGCCGATCTTCGACGACGGCGCGCTGGTGGCCTTCGCCGCCAACAAGGCGCACTGGACCGAGGTCGGCGGCAAGGACCCGGGCTCCTGGACGACCGACTCGACCGAGGTCTACCAGGAGGGGCTGCAGTTCCCGGGCGTGAAGATCTTCGACGAGGGGAAGCCCAACCAGGCGGTGATCGACATCATCGCCGCCAACGTGCGCACGCCCGACATGACCATCGGCGACCTCTACGCCGGGGTGGCCGCGCTGCGGGTCGGCGAGCGGCGGGTGCAGGAAATCCTGCGCCGGTACGGGCGCGACACGGTGCTTCGCGCCGTCGACGACCTGCTCGACTACGGTGAGCGCATGGCCCGCCAGGAGTTGGCCCGGCTGCCGAAAGGGGTCTACGAGGCGGTCGACTTCATCGACGACGACGGCATCGGCAACGGGCCGTTCGAGGTGCGAGTCAAGGTCACCATCAGCGACGACGCGTTCGTCTGCGACTTCACCGGCAGCGCCGGGCAGGTGCCGGGGCCGGTCAACTGCGGCCCGACCGGGCTGCACGCCGCGGTGCGTGCCATCTTCAAGGGGATCACCGACCCGCAGATTCCGGCCAACGAAGGGGTCTTCCGGCCGCTCCAGGTCGTCTGCCCGCCGCGGACGATCTTCACCGCCGAGAAGCCGGCCCCGGTCTCCACCTATTGGGAGACGATGATGTATGCCGCCGACCTGGTCTGGAAGGCGCTGGCGCCGGTGGTGCCCACCCGCCTCACCGCCGGGCACTTCCTCTCGGTCTGCGGCACGGTCGTCTACGGCGAGCATCCCGACGACGGCTCGCTCTTCCTGCTCGTCGAGCCGCAGGCGGGAGGCTGGGGGGCCGGCGTCGACAAGGACGGCGAGAACGGGCTGGTCTGCGTCGGTGACGGCGAGACCTACGTCATCCCGGTCGAGGTCTGCGAGACACGCTACGGCGTGCTGGTCGACCAGTACGCGCTGGATGTCGTGGACGGCGGCGCCGGGGAGCACCGCGGCGGGCGTGGGCTGGTGCGCGACTATCGCGTCACCTCGGAGTGGGCCGGGGTGACCGCGACCTTCGGCCGCCACACGTTCCTGCCCTGGGGCATGGCCGGCGGCCGGGAGGGCTCCCCGAACTTCGTCGAGTTCCTGCACGCCGACGGGCGGCGCGCGGTCTTCGGCAAGTGCGCGCGCTACATGCTGCGGAAGGGCGAGGTGGCGCGGCTGCACACCGGCACCGGCGGCGGCTACGGCCCGGCCGAGCGGCGCGACCCCGAGCGGGTGCGGGAGGACGTTCGGAACGGCTACGTCACGCCCGAGCAGGCCGCCCGGGACTACGGCGTGCGCGATTGATCGGCGCTGGCCGGCCCGGCACCCAGGCGCGCCCGCGTTCAACCGTCATCTAAAGAGCAATAAGCTCCACCGGGTGGTGAAGACACCTCGCGCCGTAGCGTCGAGCGGCAGCCAATGTCGATCTCCCGGCCATGGCGGCACCCTGCGTCGGCATCCCGGCGTGGGAGCCGGCCGTTCGCGTGTGTGCCGCACGGACACGGTGCGCGCGGAGCGCGCATCGACTACCATGCGTCGTGTCAGTTCAGCGCCGCCGCGACGGACCGGGGGAAGGAACCATGACGAACGCCGTTCGGGAATACAACCACACGCGACTGACTCAGGCGATGGCGGCGCAGGGCCTCGACGCGGTCGTCGCCAGTTCTCCCTGGAACGTCAGCTATCTGAGCGGGCTGAGCATCGACTTCAGCCTGCTCACCTTCCTCGTGACCACCCGGGATGGCCGGCAGGGGCTCGTCATCAACGAGGCCGACGCCTTCTTCCTGCGCCACGACTCCACTATCCCGGACATCCGCGACTATCCCTACAGCGACACCACGGCGGTCGCGGCCCAGCGCTCGGTCGAGCGCCTCGCCGAGTTGCTGCGCGACATGGGGCTGGCGGGGGCGCGCCTGGGGGTCGACGCGGAGTTCCTCCCGGCGCGCTTCCGTGACGCGCTGGAGGAGTTCGTCCCGGACGCGACGCTGGACAACGGCTCGCCCGCGCTCAACGAGGCCCGCATCCACAAGACCCCGGCCGAGCTCGCGATCATCCGGCGGGCCGCCTACTACACCGACAAGGCCATCCACACCGGGTTCGCCCTGGCCCGCCCGGGCGACACCGAGCGGGACGTCGCCAACGCCATCCAGTCGGCCACGCTCCGCTACGGGGCTACCACCCTGGCCCACACCGTCTGCTCGGCCGGCGTCCAGTCGACGGTGGTGCACGCCCATCCGCTCGACAAGCCGATCGTGGCCGGCGACGTCATCCACGTCGACTTCGGCGGGCGCTTCGAGGGCTACCAGACGGACCTGTCCCGGAACGCGGTCGTCGGCGACCCCAACCCCCGGCAGCGCGCCATTTACCAGCACCTGTGGGACATCGAGCAGTTGATCTTCGCCAATATGCGTCCCGGCGTCGTCGCGCGTGACCTCTTTCGCCTGGCGGAGGAGGCGTTCGAGCGGGCGGGCCTGCGCTACCCGTGGGGCACGCTCGGGCACAGCACGGGCCTGCTGGTCCACGAGGGATTCGAGATCACCCGGACCTCCGAGCGCGTGATCGAGGCCGGCATGGTGCTCAACATCGAGCCGACGCACATCGAGCCGGGCGACGCGCGCTACCACATCGAGGACACGGTCCTGGTGACCGAGCGCGGGGTGGAGGTCCTCTCGAACTACTCCGACCCTCGGCAGATGTACGTCATCCGGTAGTCCGCCCGGGGTTCGGCAGCACGGCGATCGCGGCGGCTGTGTTCCTCATGCGATGGCAGGGACGGAGCTCGCCAGGGTCGTGAAGGGGTTTCCATGGAGCAGCCGGCGGCACGCGCCGCGCCCCTGGACAGCGACGCCGGAGCGGTCGGTTTCAAGCCGATCGCCATCTTTATGGTGGTCTCGCTGGCGCTGCTGATGTCGAGCATCGACTCGACCGTGGTGTCGGTGGCCCTGCCGACGATGATGGCGGGTCTCAAGACCAACCTCGTCTGGATCGGCTGGGTCATCACCGCCTACAGCCTCACCCAGACGATCGTCCTGCCGATGGCCGGCAAGTTCAGTGACGAGTTCGGCCGTAAGCGGCTGTTCCTCGGCTGCGTGGCGCTCTTCACCGCCAGTTCGTTCCTGTGCGCCATCGCGCCCAACGTCTACCTGCTGGTCCTCTTCCGCGTGCTGCAGGCCGCCGGCGGCGGCGCCTTCATGCCCTCGGCCGCGGGCATCGTCAGCGACGTGTTCGGCGCTCGCCGCCGCGGCACGGCCATCGGGCTGTTCACCAGCGTCTTTCCCATCGGCGGCATCATTGGGCCGGCCCTGGGTGGCTGGGTGATCGACCACTTCGGCTGGCGGGCGATCTTCGCGGTCAACCTGCCGCTCGGCGTCGTCCTGCTCGGCGTCGGCGTCTTCCTGCTGCCGGCCACCAGCCGCTCCCACGGCGGGCGCTCGATCGACGTCGTGGGCGTGTCGGCGTTCGGTCTCGGCATGCTCGGCCTGATGACCGCCATGACGATCTGGGGCAACGACGTCCACTTCAGCTCGCCGGTAGCGGTGTTTGCCCTGCTCGGCCTGGCCATCCTCGTCTACTTCGTACGGCACGAGGGGCGCGCTCGCGACCCGATGATCGCGCTGCGACTGCTCAAGGAGCGGGCCTTCTTCGCCGCCAACCTCTACAACTTCCTCTTCGGCGCGCTGGTGTTCGGTTTCTTCGCCTTTACCCCGCTCTACGCGACGCTGGCCTACCACATGTCGGCCACCGAAGCCGGCTTCGTCCTGGTGCCGCAGGCGGTCGCCATGATCGCGCTCTCGATCCTCAGCTCCTTCCTGCTGATCCGGATCGGTTACCGGCTACCGATGATCCTCGGGATCCTCCTGATCAGCCTGGGTCTGTTCCTGCTCGGCCAGGACTGGCACACGCCGGTGGTGTTCGGCCACCAGGTGAGCAACCTGGCGCTGCTGGCGGGAGTGGTCGCCGTCACCGGGCTGGGGGTGGGAATCGGCGGGCCCGCGGCCAACAACGCGGCCATCGAGCTGATGCCGGAGGCGGTCGCGCGCATCACCGGGCTGCGCGGAATGTTCCGCAATACCGGCGGCGTGCTGGGCACCGCGATGATCGTGCTGATCCTGGCCCACGAGCGGGACCAGGCGCTGGGCCTGGCCCACGTCTTCCGCGACCTGGGGGTTCTGGTCCTGCTGGTCATCCCGCCGATCTTCCTGATCCCGGACACGGCGCGGACGCGCCGCCGTGCCCGCCGGGCGGGAACGTCCGAGGTCGGGGCCGCGGTGGTGGAGGCGCGCGGGCGCCGGTAGCGCGCCGGGCGTCCGGTCCCACCTGGCCGCGGTTGGGCTCGCGTTCCAGTCGGATTTCGATACTGCGGGATTCGACCCAACCGGTGCGATGAGGTCGCAGCCGCCGTCGGCCCAGTCCGCCGCTCGCGCCTGCCACCTGCACGGACGCGGGGATTGAGGGGTACGCCCTGCAGAATGTTCGCCGCACATCCCCGCGATGACCTCCGGATGTGCGGCGAACGCCGTCGTCAATTCGCGACGTCGCGTCCCGGGGTTCCCGCCATGGACGCGGAACCCCCGCCCGCACGCGCCGGACGCGCGCCCGATCCCGTGCCGAGGACGCCGCTCAGGTGGGTGAGCGGGCGCGTCCCGTCGTCCGGGAGCCGGTGGGGGATTCCCTTGAGGTACAGGTCGAAGAACGCCTGCATGTCGAGCATCTGCCGCCGCACGTTGGCGGGCGAGGCGACGTAGTAGGTCTCGCCCGGGTAGGTCTTGTACCAGAACGGCTTGTAGTTCGCCTCGAGTGCCAGCGCGAACATCCGCCCCTCGGACGACCCGGGGTACTTACCCTCGCCGTGCAGGACGAAGCAGGGTGTCGTTGCCTGGTGCACCTGGTAGATAGCCGAGCAGCGGTGATAGACCTCCACGCTCTCGGGCAGCATGCCGAGCTCGAACTCCAGCAGCTTGATGTGCCGTAGTTCCTGCTCGCCGTGCATGTTGACGAAGTCGCAGTAGCCGGAGCAGGCCACGGCGGCCTGAAACACGCCCGGCGCGAAGGCGACGGCGTTCATGGTCATGATCCCGCCGTAGCTCGTTCCGGTGATGCCGATGTGCTCGCCGTCGACCTCGGGCAGCGTCTTGAGGTACTCCGCGCCCGCGACCACGTCCCGGAGGTCGGCGCCGCCCCAGTCGCGGTTGTTCAGGTCCTCGAAGTGGCGCCCGTAGCCCGAGCTGCCCCGGGGATTTGGCATCAGCACCGCGTAGCCCTGTTGCAGGAAGTACTGCACCTGCGGCTGGAAGGTATCCATGTACTGCGAGGTCGGCCCGCCGTGGATCCAGAGGATGGCCGGGTAGGACTCTGGCGCGAGCTGGCCCGACGGGCGGTACAGGTACGCCGGGATCTCGAGTCCGTCAAAGCTCCGATAGTGGACCTTCTCCGGCCGTGCCAGCCGCTCGTGCACGCCGCCGCCGAGCATGGAGTCGGTCAGGCGTCGACGCGCGCCGCTCGCGACGTCCACTACCCACAGGTCGTTCGGGCAGTTCGGGTCGCCGAAGAGGTAGGCGATGCGCGTGCCGTCCGGCGACCAGGCGGGGCCGGAGCAGACGCCGGACTCCGGCGCGACCAGCACGCGCGGGGCGCCGCCGGCCGCGCTCACGACCCGCAGGTCGAGCGTCCCGTTGTGGTTCTCGATGTAGGCGACGCGCGTGCCGTCCGGCGACCAGGCCGGATCGCTCTGATCGGCCTCGGCAGCGGCGACCTGGCGCGGCTCTCCGGCACCGTCGACCGGAGCCAGCCAGACGTTGGTCCAGCCGGAGCGCTGGGAGTGGAAGAGGAGGGCCCGCCCGTCGGACGACACCGCCGGGTAGTCGAAGCTCCGTCCGTAGTGGTAGTCGAAGAAGTCGTGGTCCCGCAGGACGACCTCCGGGTTGCCGCCGTCGAGGTCGACCCGCACGACCTCGTGGTCGACCCACGACTCGCTGAGGCGGACGAAGAGGATGCTCTGGCCGTCCGGCGTGAAGGTGGGGTAGACGCTGTAGAGCGGCCCCTCGGTGAGGCGCCGGGTCTCCCCGCTCGGCACGGCGACGCGGAAGATGTCGAAGGTGCCGTACATGTTGCTGGCCACCGCGAGCGAACGTCCATCCGGCGCCCAGCTCAGGGCCTCGATCCGCGCCCCGAGGCGCGTCAACTGGACCTCCGCCGATCCGTCGGCCGGCCAGAGCCAGACCTCATCCGCGCCGCTCTTGCTCGAGACATAGGCGACGTACTCCCCGGTCGGGGACCAGCGCGGGATGAACGTCGCGAGGTGCCCGACGCCGCCCATGCCCACGGTGAGGCGCGTGAGCGGTCCCCCGTCCGGGGACGTGCTCCACAGCTCGACCCCTCCGCCCAGACCCGAGACGAAGGTGATCCCCCGCCCGTCCGGCGACCACTGCGGCGCCTCGCTCCCGGCCTGCGAGCGGACGGCGAGGATCTGATCGATCGACAGCCGCGACTCCGACCGGCTGGCTGCGGTACGGGTGTCCTGGGTGCTCATCGAACGCTCCTTCCCGAGCGTGAGGCTACTGTGAGAGGTCGCGTCACCGCGCCGCACACGCGGCTACCCGGTGGCGGCGGTAATGCGCGGATCGATCACCCCGTAGAGGATGTCGACCAGCAGGTTGACGAAAACGTAGACCACGGCGATGAAGAGCACGGCGCCCTGCGCCGTGGGGAAGTCGCGTGCCTGCAGGGCGTCGACCAGGATGCGTCCGATGCCCTGGCGGGCGAAGACCGTCTCGATGATGACGGTGCCGCTGAGCAGCCCGCCGAACTGCAGGCCGATGATGGTGATCACCGGGAGCAGCGCGTTCCGCAAGGCGTGCCGCACCAGCACGTGGCGGTTGGCCACGCCCTTGGCGCGGGCCGTGGTCACATACTGCTCGCTCAGCACCTCGAGCAGGCTCGAGCGAACCAGTCGCGCGATGATGGCCGATGCCTGCAGGCCCAGGGCAAGCGCCGGGAGGATCAGCTCCTCCCACCCCGGCCCGCCGACGATGGGAATCCAGCGCAGGCGGACGCTGAACGCGTAGATGAGGAGCAGTCCGAGCCAGAAGCTCGGGATCGACACGCCGCTGAGCGTGAAGATCAGCGAGACGGAGTCGAGCCACCTGCCCCGGTTGACCGCCGCCAGGATGCCAAATCCGAATCCCAGGACGATCGCCAGCCCCATCCCGGCCAGCGTGAGCTGGAGCGTCGGCGGGAAGTTGTGCAGCAGCATGGCGCCGACGCCCTCGTTCGTGCGGATCGAGGTTCCCAGGTTGCCGTGCAGGACGTTGATCAGGTAGTCCCAGAACTGGACCGGAAGCGGTTTATCGAGCCCGAGCTGGTGCCGCAGCTGGTCGATCTCGCTCTGGGTGGCACCGCCGTTCTGGATGAACATCGCCTTGACCGGATCGCCGGGGACCAGGTGGAGCATGAGGAAGGTCAGCAGCACCACCCCGAGGAACACCGGGATCGCCAGCACGATGCGCTTGGACGCGTAGCGCAGCACCTGCGCCCCCTCCCTGCTCTCAGCTGCCCCGGCGCCCGGGCGTCGCCGGATCGGGCTCGCCGGTCCGTCCCACCTCGATCGGGTTCACGCGCGACCGGCTAGCCGAGCCAGGTGTCGTAGAAGAAGGCGAAGCCGTCCTCGTTGTAGCCGACATCCTGGACTTTGGTGCTCGCGCCGTCGATGTACATGTCCTCCCAGGCCATGACGCCGGGCACCTGCTGCATGATCAGGCCCATAGCCGTGAAGAGGTTCTTCCACATCTCGTCGGTGGTGGGAGCGTTGACCGCCGCCTCCACGGCCGTGTCGATCTCCGGGTTGGCGGTCAGGTAATCGGCGTACGGGCCCTTCGAGTAGAAGAACTCTTCGACCAAGCCGGACGGGTTGTACCCGCTGTCGCTCATCAGCGTCATGTCGAAAGTTCGCTTCAGCGTGTTGTTGATCCAGAAGTTGAAGTCGCCAGACTTGATGTTCAGCTTCGCCCCGACCTTGCTCAGCATCCCGCCCAGTGGCTCGACCTGGGGAATGTCGGCGGTCTGGCACACGAAGTCGAACGCGAGCTGAGCCCCGTTCTTGGTGCGAATCCCGTCGGAGCCCATCTTCCAGCCGGCCTGGTCCAGCAACTGCCCGGCCTGCGTCGGGTCGTAGGCGATGTCGTACTGCTTGAGGCTGGAGAGGTCGTGGTTGGGGACCATGTTCGACGGCAGCGGCGCGATCCCGGGGTTGCCGATGCCGGCCCAGGCCGGCAGCCCGATCAGCGTCTTCTTGTCCACCGCCATGTTCATGGCCTTGCGCACGTTGATGTCATCGGACGGCGACTTGGCCGAGTTCATCAGGTACATGCGCGTGGTTCCCGCCTTCGGGATCTGGATGATGCGGATGGTGTTGACGCCCTTGAACTGGGCGACCTGGGAGTTGACCAGCCGGGCCATCTGCACGTTGCCGTTCTGCAGCGCGGCCGCCCGCGTGGCGTTCTCGGTGATATCGCGGAAGATCAGCTGGTCGAGATACGCCGCGCCCTGGTGCTTGGCCGTGCTCGGTCCCCAGTTGTAGTCCGGGTTCCGCTGTAGTGTCACGTGGTCGTTCAGGACCATCTCGACGAACTTGAACGCGCCCGTGCCGACCAGGCCCTTCTGCCCGTACTGGTCACCGAGCTTCTGCATCGCCGTGGGCGAGTCGATCCCCAGCCCGCCGTCACTGAGCAGCGACAGGAACCCGACGTCAGGTTTTTTGAACACGACGCGCACGGTCTGATCGTCGACCGCCTCGGTGTGGTCGTACTTGTCGCCGCCCAGCGCGCCGTAGGCCCAGGCGCGCTTGGTGTTCGGGGCGACGGTGTAGTCGAAGTTGGCCTTGACGGCCGCCGCGTTGAACGCCGTACCGTCGTGGAACTTCGGCTCCGTGCGCAGCGTGAACGTGTACTGCAGTCCGTCGGCGGAGATATCCCACTTCGATGCCAACCAGGGCTTGACCTGGCCGCTGGTGGTGTCCACGGAGACCAGGCAGTCCAGCACGTGGCGCGCGACCATGCGCGAGACCGTGAAGTTGCTGATGTGCTGGTTCAGGGTGTCGGCGACCGACTGCGCGTACGCCATCGTCAGGGTGCCGCCGGGCTTGGCCGTGCCGCTGCTGGCGGTCGTCGCCGCCGGGGTCGCGGCCGACCCGGCGCCGGCCGGCGTGGCGGCGGACGTGGTGGTGGCGCCGCCGGTGCTCCCGGACGTTGTGCTGGTGCTGGCGCCGGTACTGCCCGTGCTCGTGGTGGGTGTCGTCGGCGATGACGAGCCGCCGCAGGCAGCCAGCAGGGCGGCCAGTGGGATCATGGCGCTGCTGCCGACCGCCAGGCGGAGCAGGCGCCGGCGGGACATGGAGGTCGCGAGCGGGTCCGGGGTGACGTTTGGATCAGGATCCATCGGAATCCTCCTCAGCGAACGACGACGTGGCGCTCAGCACGCCAACGCGGCGCGGCGGTCACGTCCGAAGCTTCGGGTCGAGGGCGTCGCGTAGCCCGTCACCGAACATGTTGATCGCGAGGACCGTCACCATGATGGCGGCGCCCGGGAAGACGGTGAACCACCACGCCTGCTGCAGGTACTGGCGGGCCAGCGTCAGGATCGCGCCCCACTCCGGGGTCGGGGGCTGAGCCCCCACCCCGATGAACGAGAGCGAGGCCGCGGTGAGGATGGCGCCGGCGATGCCCAGCGTGGCTACCACGATGATCGGGGGGATGACGTTCGGCAGGACGTAGCCGAACATGATCCGCCGGTCCGTGCAGCCGATCGATCGAGCCGCCAGGATGTAGTCTCGCTCGCGCGTGGTCAGCGTCGACGCCCGCGACAGCCGCGTGAAGACCGGCACGCCGCCGACGCCGACCGCGATCATGACGTTGAACAGACCCGGGCCGAGGACCGCGACGATGGCGAGCGCGAGCAGCAGGCCGGGAAAGGCGAGCAGCAGGTCGGTGAGCCGCATGAGCATGGTGTCGATCGCGCCAGCGTAGTACCCGGAGATGATGCCGAGGACGACGCCGACGCCCGCACCGATCGCGACGGCGATGAAGCCGACGCTCAGTGAGATCCGGGCGCCGAAGATGACGCGACTGAGCAGATCGCGCCCGACGTCATCCGTCCCGAAGAGATGCGCCGCCGACGGCGCCTGGAGGGGGACCGTGAAGTCCTGTGACAGCGGATCATAGGGCGCTACCACCGGCGCGGCGACCGCGAGGACGACCTCGATCACCAGCAGGGCCGCGCCGATCATCGCCATGCGGTTGCGGCGGAGCTGCCGTGCGACGATCGCGCTCTGGCTCTGCCGCGCCGTCTCCGCGCCAAGCGTGGTGGCATGTGCGCTCACTGTGTCTGCCATGGCTTCCCCACCCGGCCGAGCCCGCCGCTAGGCCCCGACGATCTGAAGCGCATGGCTCGCGCGGTTGAGCGGGACACCTCCCTCCTGGGTCACCATCACGACGTCTTCCACCCGATTCCCCAGCCGCCCGGGGATGAACACGCTGGGCTCGACGGTGAACATCATGTTCTCCTGGAGCACCGTATGGTCGACCACGTCCAGCGTCGGCGGCGCCTCGTGGACCGTGACCCCGATGGCGTGCCCGAGGCGGTGCGTGAAGTGGGCGTCGTAGCCGGCGTCGGCGATCACCTGCCGGGCGATCGCATTCACCTCGGCCCCGGTGATCTGGCCCGCGCGCATCGCCTGGATGCCGGCGGCCTGCGCCTGAAGCACGACGTCGTGGACCCGCAGGTACTCAGGCGACGGCTCGCCGACGAAGGCCGAGCGGCCGAAGTCGGAGCAGTAGCCGTCGAAGACGCAGCCGAAGTCGAAGGTGATCGAGTCCCCCGGGTGCAGCGCGCGTCCTGCCGTGGCCCGCAGCAGCCCGCCGCGCGACACCCCGGCCGGACCGAAGAAGGTGATGCCGGTCACGAAGGAGGTGTACTCGGCGCCCGCCAGCTGGAACTGGTAGTCGACCTCGCGGGCCACCTCGTACTCGGTGACCCCCACCTTGAGGAAGGGCGTGACTCGTTCCCACACCAGGTCGGCGACTTCGGACGCCCGCCGCATCGCCGCGACTTCGTCGGCGTCCTTGATCGTGCGCATCGGCATGACGAGCGTGGAGGCGAGGCTGTCCGCGGCCTCCGGCAGGAGCTCGCGGATGGCGAGCGAAGTCTGGGTCCAGGCGCGGTCGTCGATCGCCGCGGAGCGGGCGCCCGGGGCGACGTCGGCGATGGTCTGGCGCATGACGGCCAGCGGGTCCTCGGATTCCTGGATCAACCGCACCCGATCGATCCACGGCTTGTCGACCGCCTCGGACTCGAAGAAGCGGCCACCCATGCGGGGCGCGACGAGCACCAATCCCCCCGTACGGCCGATGTAGGCACCGCACGCCCAATCCCCAAAGGCGTTGTGATCCGTGCCGTGCTCCAGCTGACGCCGCACGCCTGCCAGGTAGAAGAGGTTGGCACCCCGCGTCAGGAACAGGACGTCGACACCGTCCGCTTCCATACGCTGGCGGAGGGTCGCGAGTCGGCCAGTGAAGTCCATGGAGTTCCTCCCATCGCTGCGCTGCCCGGGCCTGCCCGCCGGGTCTCATAGGACGTGGCTCATCGTGGCGGTGGCGGATCCCGATCACCGTGAGGCTGAGGTCCCGCTGGGTTGTGCGCCGCCGACGTGCTGAACTGCTCGACGAACCGCCGGATGTCGGCCAACGAGCGCCGGGCGTGCGACCGGAGCGCCGCGGAGGCGGCGCGGGGATCGCGTGCCTTCAGCGCTTCGATGATGCGCTCGTGCTCGTGGAGCGAGTCCTCGGTGCGCACCATGAGCGTGATGGAGTTCCAGCGGATGTTGTCCAGGACCGAGCGCGTGTAGTCGTGGACGGTCGTGAGGACGTGGTTGCGCGTCGCCCGGTAGATGATCATGTGGAAACGCTCATCGAGCTCCGGAAGGTCCGCGGCGCGCCCGCCGGCGTGCGCCTCCCACTGCGCCGCGACAAGCTGCTCCAGTTCGGCGCACTCGGCGTCCGTCAGCCGGCGTGCCGCGAGCTCACCGGCGAGCCCGGCCAGCCCTTCCCGCACCTCGACGACCTCCAGCACCTCCGTCGGGTGGCTGCGGAGATAGTGGGCGATGGGTACCGCGAGCGGGCTCTGCCGGGCGACGAATGCTCCGATGCCGGGTTTGACCTCGATCAGTCCCAGGGCCTCGATGGCGCGCAGGCTCTCGCGCACCAGCACCCGACTGACGCCGAGATCCTTCGCCAGCTCACGCTCGCTGGGCAGCTTGGCGCCGACGGCAAAGACCCCGGTGCGGATCAGGGTGAGGAGCTGGCTGACGGCAGCGTCGGATAGGCGCTGACGTTCGAGGGGCACAATGGCCATCGGAGGCGTCCCTCATTTCCCGCGTGCATCGTGGACTGGTGGTCTGACCAGCACACTAGCACCGAGACGGGGGGCCGTCAAGACTGAACGCTGCCTTCGTTTTCCCTGGAAGCCCGCGTTGTCGGGGTCGATGGGGCCCGCGTGCGGCGGTGGAGAGCTCGGAAAATGGGACGGCCCGCCGAGCCGGGGGTGTCAACGCCATGTGCGGCCGCCCGCGGCAGGTTCGGCGGGCCGGGGGAGCGCCCGGGTCAGCGCGCCTCCGAGCGGGGTGGTTGGAGCAGGCTCGATCCCACTCGCGAGACGGGACCCTGACGGCGAAGCGCGAGGGTCGCGGCCAGGAAGAGGGCGAAGCCGACTGCCAGCGTGATGCCGGTCGCCGTGAAGACGCGCGCAACCCCCAGTGTCCCGGCGATGATCCCGAGGGCGAGCGGGCCTGCCGTGCCTCCGATGCTCGACGCCGTCGAGTAGACCCCCACCGCGGCGCCGCGGTTCTCCACAGCCGTTCGATCGGCCACGTAGGTCTGGCCCGAGACGAGGTAGGCTCCGAAGGCCAGCCCCTCGATCGCGACGAGAACCGTGAGGAGCCGCACGTCGGTGACGTGGGCCATCCAGAACATCACGATGGCGTCCAGACCCAGCGCCGCCAGCATGACGGCCTGATGGCCGAAGTAGCGCGAGATGATCCCGTTGGGGAGGCGCCCCAGGGTCGACACCAGGGCGCGCACGGCGAAGATCGTGCCGATGGCCGCCTGCGTCAGCGAAACCTGCACGCCGTAGATCGGAAAGAAGGTGGTGATGGCGCCGGCGAACGTGAGACTGACCAGCAGATTGCCGAACGAGACGAGCATCAGACTGCGATGAGCCAGGACTTCCCGCACGTTCCGCAGAGCGCTGGGACGACCGGCGCCCGGCGCGATCGCCTCCCGGGCGCGGTGAATCCGCCAGGCGACGGCGAGACCGACCAGGGAGATCGCGGCGCCGACGAGGTAGGCGACGCGCGGGCTCTGGTACTGCGCCAGTTGCGAGCCGAGCAGCGGACCGACCGTGAACCCGCTGCCCATGGCGGTCGCGTAGAGGCCGAACGCGAAGGGTCGCTGCTCGGGCACGGTGATGTCGCCGAGGTGGGCCGCGCCGATCTGGAACGTCCCGACGACGGCCGCGCCCATCAGGATCCGCGATGCCAGCAGGAGCGGCAAGCCGTGAGCCGCGGCCATGACGACCAGGGCGGCGGCGAACGTTCCCAGACCGCCGAGCAGCACCTTCGTCCGCCCGATGCGGTCCGACAGCGCGCCCAGCGGCAATGACGTCAGAAGCTGGGTCAGGCCACCGATCGTACTGAGAAAGCCGAGCATGGCCAGCGAGACGCCGAGGCCCTGGGCAAAGAGCGAGAAGGTCGGGGAAACCACCCCGGACGTCACGTCGGCGAGGAAGATGATGGCGCACAGCGCGACGATATCCGGCGTCAGGCCGGCCCGGATCCTCCGCAGCATGGCGAGTGGGTCCCCACCTTCCCCCGCGAGCCTATCGACAGGGTGACAAGCGCGCCGTCGGTCCAGCTGTTGGGAGGCACTCGACCGGCAAGCGGCACCCTGCCTCGTGTCTGGGACGCCGTCGCTTGCCGCTGGAGCATGGCCCCGGCAGGCCCGACGGTACCCCGCGGAGTCTCGAACTGTCAACGCGCGGGATCGCGCGATCCTCGTCGTCGTGAGATACCGACGTTCCCAACCTGCCCTCCGGCGGTACAATCCCGCGGATACCAGGGCTGTCACGGTCTTCTACCGCCGCGTCGCCGATCCGGCCGTCCGCGATGGCGTCGTGGTCGGGGATGACGGGGTCGAACGTGATCGATGCACGCCAGGCCGATCGCCTGGAGCAGGAGGGCGCCATGAGCGGGACAGCGACGACGCGCGGGATAGCCGTCGAGGACCTCTATCGCCTCCGCTTCGCCCACCGGGTGGCGCTCTCACCGGACGGAACCCGGGTGGCGTTCACGCTGATGGAGCCGGACGAGGGCACGAACCGCAACCGTTACAGCCTGCTCGTGACGGCCGCCGAGGGCGGCGACGCGGTAGGTATCGTCGACGGCCAGCCCGCGGACCCCTCGCCAGACTGGTCGCCCGACGGCACGCGTCTCGCCTTTGTCGCGCGGGACTCCGGCACCGCCCAGTTCTGGGTCTGGGACGCGAGCCGCGCCGACGCCCGGCAGATCACGTCGGGGGAGCATCCCGTCTCGGGGCCGTGCTGGTCGCCGGACGGAACGCGCCTCGCCTATCTCAGCCGGGTGCCATCGCTCCCCGCGCCATGGCGCCCCGTCGACTTCGACGATCCGAGCGACGCGCCGAAGGTCATCACCCGTGCGCGCTACAAGTTTGACGGCATGGGCTGGTTCGACCAGTCGCGCAGCCAGGTGTTCGTGGTCTCCGCGGACGGCGGAGCGCCCCGGCAGCTCACGCACGGGGCGACCGGGGTCTTCCACCCGATCTGGACGGCCGAGCGCGGAATGCCGCTCGGAGGTCCGGCCTGGTCCCACGACGGCACCCGCCTCGCGTTCGTCACGAGCACGGAGGACGACGAGCGACGAGACGGACGCTGCGACGTGTGGACGGTGCAGGTCGACAGCGGCGCGATGGCGCGGGTCACGCCGAACGACGGCCTCTACGGCTGCCCGGCCTGGTCGCCCGACGACCGATCCCTGGCGGTGGTGGGTACGCAACTGCCGAAGCTCGGCGGCGCCAACGCCGTCCTCTGGACGGTCGCGGCCACCGGTGGGGCATTGACGGCGATCCGTGATGGCGACCTCTGCGTCGGCGCGGGGCTGATGTCGGACACGGGCGCTCCGGGCCGGGCGCAGCCGGAATGGATCGAGAGCACGATCTACTTCCTGGCGGGCGATCGAGGCACGGCGCAGATCTGGCGCGTGGCCGCGGACGGTGGGCGTCCCGAGCCCGTGACGACCGGCCGCCACGCCATCGGCGACTGGTCGCTCGACCGGTTCGGCCGGACCGTCGCGTTCTGCGCCTCCACGCCGACGAGCCCGGGCGAGGTCTATTGCCAGTCGATCGGGGGGCCGGCGAGCCCGGCTCGACCGCTGACGGCGCTCAACGCCGGCCTGCTGGCGGAGCGGTCTGTCAGCGCGCCGGAGGAGGTCTGGGTCACGGCGGGTGACGGGTCGGGAACTCGGGTCCAGGGCTGGATCATGCGACCCGTCGGGTTCACGCCCGGGCGGCGCTACCCACTCGTGCTGGAGCTCCACGGCGGTCCGCACGCGGCCTACGGTTGGAGCTGGTACCACGAGTTTCAGTGCCTGGCGGCCGAGGGCTACATCGTCGCCTACGGCAACCCGCGCGGCTCCACCGGCTATGGCGAAGAGTTCGCCACCAGCATCTACCTCGACTGGGGCACAAAGCCGATGGTCGACGTCATGGCGCTGCTCGACGCGGTCGTCGCGCGCGGCGACGTCGACGAGGAGCGGCTGTACGTCACCGGAGGCTCCTACGGCGGGTACCTGGTCAACTGGGTCGTGACCCACACCGATCGCTTCCGGGCGGCCACCACGGGCCGCTGCGTCTCCGATCTGCAGACGCTGGCCCTGGCCGACGACAACGGGACCCTGTGGATGGCCGAATACTTCGGCGGCATGCCCTGGGAGCAGCCCGAGGTGTATCGCTTTGGGTCGCCGATCACCCACATCGCCGATTGCCGGACGCCGCTCTTCATCGAGCACCAGGAACAGGACGGGCGCTGCACGCTCGACCAGGCCGAGCAGATGTACAACGCGCTCAGGGTGCTGGGCGTGGAGACGGAGATGGTGCTCTATCCCAAGGAGCCACACGGCATGAGCCGCAACGGCCAGCCGCGCCACCGGGTCGACCGGCTGGTGCGGACCCTCGAGTGGTTTCGGCGCCACGGCGGCGCGGCGGGTCGAGAGGCCGGCGCCTGACGCGCTGCGGTCCAAAGCCGGCCGGCGCTCGGATCGCGAACAGAGAGAAGGGCCCGTGGACATGCCCTGGGCGTACATCACGGTGGAGCTCGCCGACGGCGTCCTGGTCGTCACCCTCAATCGACCCGAGCGGATGAACGCGTGGCACGCGCCGATGCGCGACGAGCTCGTCGCGGCGTTCCGCGCGGCCAATCAAGACGACGAGGTGCGGGCGGTCGTCCTGACAGGGGCCGGCGAGCGCGCCTTCTCCGCCGGACAGGACCTCAGCGAGACCCAGCAGTTCGACGCGGAGCGAGCGGTGGCCTGGATGGGGGAGTGGCGCGACCTGTACGGCTCCATCCGGGAGATGGACAAGCCGGTGGTCGCCGCGCTCAACGGCGTGGCCGCCGGGTCCGCCTTTCAGGTGGCCCTGCTCACCGACGTCCGGGTGGGCCACGCCGGCTCGAGCATGGGCCAGCCTGAGATCGACTCCGGGATCCCGAGCACGCTGGGGCCCTGGCTGATGTGGGACACCATCGGACGCTCGCGGACGGTCGAGCTGACGCTGACGGGCCGCATGATGGACGGCGAGGAGTGCCACCGGCTGGGGCTGATCCACTATCTGGTCCCACGGGACGAGGTGCTGGCGAAAGCGCTGGAGGTCGCCCGCGCGCTGGCGGCCAAGCCCCCCATCGCCATGAAGCTGAACAAGCGGCACTTTCGCGAGCTCACCGAGGCCGGGTTTCGCCAGGCCGAGGAGGCGGGCGAGCGCATCCAGCGTGAGGCGTTCGCGACCGGTGAGCCACAGGCCTCCATGGCGGCGTTCTTCGCGGAGCGCGCGGAGCGCGCGGAGCGTGCGGCGCGCCGGCACGACGGCTCGTGAGCCACACGGCGGGGGTGACGGCGGTGTGCACGCGGTGGTGCCGCCGAGAGGGACGAACGTGGTCTGCATCGATGACGCGCTGACGATCCCGGGGCTCCTCGAACGGCGCGCGGCCGAGGATCCCGCAACCGCGTTCTGCTCGTTCGAAGGCCACACGCTCACCTTCGGCGAGGTCGACGTCGCGGTGAACCGGCTCGCCAACGGGCTGATCGAACTCGGCATCGAGCACGGCGACCGCGTGGCGGTGATGCTGCCGAACCACCCGGATCACATCCTGACGATCCTGGCGCTGATGAAAGCCGGCGCGACCTGGGTGCCGCTCAACGTCCACCTGCGCGGGCCGAGCCTGGCGTACGTCCTCGAGCATGCCGACCCGCGCGCCGTGATCGCCGACGCGCGCTACCGTGAGGCGCTGGGCCCGCTGCTCGCCGCCCGCGCCCCGGCCTTGAGCATCTGGCGTGGGGACAGCGCGGAGACGGGCGACGATGGTGAGGTCCCGTTCGAGCGCCTGCGCACCCACCCATCGTCCGCCTCTCCCGGGTACCACGGCGGCGCCCACGACGAGGTCTGCATCAGCTACACGTCGGGTACGACCGGGGAGCCCAAAGGCGTCATCATGACCGACCGGATGCTGCGGGCGTCCGCCGTCGGCGCGCGGCTCGGCGGGGGGATCGGCGACGGGGACGTGCTGCTGGTCTGGGAGCCCCTCTACCACGTCGGCGGCAGCGAGGTGGTGGTTCTGGGGCTGATGCAGCGGATCAGGCTGGTGCTGGTCGAGCGCTTCAGCGCCGCCCGTTTCTGGGACCAGGTCCGGGCGGCCGGGGCCACCCACGTCCACCACCTCGGCGGGATCCTGCAGGTCCTCATGAAGCAGCCGCCGGGGGAGCGCGACCGGGACCATCCGGTGCGGGTGTTCTGGGGTGGGGGCTGCACCGGGGAGGTCTGGCGCCCGTTCGAGGAGCGCTTCGGGGTGAGGGTGCGCGAGGTGTACGGGATGACCGAGGCGTCGAGCATCACGACGGTCAACGGAGAGGGGAGAGTCGGCTCGATCGGGCGGCCGGTGCCGTACTTCGCGGTGCGGGTGGTCGACGACCGGGGCGCCGACGTTGGGCCGGGGACGCTGGGCGAGCTGATCATCCAGGAGCGAGAGCCGGGGCTGATCATGCGGGGCTACTTCCGCAACCCGGAGGCGACCGCGGCGGCGCTGCGCGACGGCTGGCTGTTCACCGGGGATCTGGCGCGGGTGGACGAGGAGGGGTTCCTCTACTACTGCGGCCGGAAGACCGACAGCGTGCGCCGCCGGGGCGAGAACATCTCGGCCTGGGAGGTCGAGCGGGTCGTCGACGAGCACCCCGCGGTCGAGCGCTCGGCGCTGGTCGGCGTGGCGACGGACGTCGGTGAGCAGGACCTCAAGCTCTTCGTCAAGCCGGCTGCCGGCTGCGCGCCGGATCCCGCGGGACTCATCGACTGGTGCCAGGAGCGGCTGCCGCGTTTCCAGGTGCCGCGCTACGTGGCGTACGTCGACGAGTTCGACCTCACGCCGACGCTGCGCATCCGCAAGGAGCGGCTGTCGCGCTCGACCGACGGCTGCTGGGACCGGGAGCGTCCCGCGCCCAAGCTGGTTGACGAGCGGCCGGCCGCCACACCCATCCCGCAGCCGGAGCAATCATAGAACCCTCCGCGCCACTGCCTTCAGCGATGCGCATGGGGCAGGGGCACGATCAGCCCATTCCGATTGACGCGGTTCGCGGACGCCTTCGGTGCGGAAGGCTGGGGTTCTCCGACGTCGGGAACCCTCCCGGTGCCGTGTCATGCGCCGCCGGCGCCCTCCGGCGTGCGGCCCGTGACCCAGTCGTAGCGCGGATCGTCGTCGATGACCGGTCCGCCGGGGCGGGTGCCGATGCCGCTGCCGCCGTCCACGCTCACCACGGCGCCGGTCACGTAGCTGGCGGCGTCGGAGGCCAGGAACAGGACGACGGAGGCCACCTCGTCGGGATCGCCGGGGCGAGCCAACGGCAGGGTCGGGATGCGCCGTGCCAGCGATGCGGCCATGACTGGGGGCAGCGGTTTCGGCTGGGTGTCGATCAGTCCGGGGCTCACCACGTTCACCAGGATGTTGTGGGGCGCCAGCTCGATGGCCGCGACGCGCGAGAAGGCCTCTGTCGCGGCACGACTCGACGCATAGGCCGCGGCGCCGGTTGTGCCCCTGGTGCTGACGCCGGACGAGAAATTGACGATCCGGCCGCCCTGTGCGGTGGCGATCATCGCCCGGGCGGCGGCCCGCGTCATCAGGAAGGTGCCGCGGCTGTTGACGGCATAGATCGTATTCCAGACGTCAACCCGCTCATCGAACAGCGACGCGTGCGGCGCGACCGCGGCGTTGTTGACGCAGACGTCGAGGCGCCCGAAGCGCTGGACGGCCGCCTCGACGATGCGGTCGGCGTGCTCCTCCAGGCTGACGTCGGCGACCAGGGACGCGGTCCGCTCTGGGTCGAGCGGACGGCAGGTCTCGACAAGTCCCGCCTCGTCACGGTCGACCGCCAGGATCGACGCACCGGCCGCCGCGAAGCGGTGAACCAGCACCCGTCCGACACCGCGGGCCGCGCCCGTGACGATGACCACACGGCCGGAGAAATCAAACGCCACACTCACGCGCATGTCCCATCGTTGAGTCGCCGATGTCGCCCACCTTGACGGGCGCCTCACCGCGCCGAATGCGGTCGCGGTCGATCCACGACAGACCGAGTCACCGCTCGGCGTCGACAGGAGAGTAGACGGCCACGATCATGCCGTAGTAGTTGCAGACCTCGTAGCTCAGGACCTCGCCCCGCAGCGGCGTGTGGTCCAGTGCCCCCGCCAGCATCAGCGTCTGCCACAGCCCGTCGATCGCCGCCTCGCGCACCTCGTCGTCGCTCAGGGTGATCAGCCGCCCCGGCTCCCCCTCCCGCAGCGCCGCCACGACCGTGGCATCCACCGCGGCCGACGCCGGGCTGTAGCCGTAGGGCCCGCTCTCGCGGTGCCGGTGACCCCAATCGGCCGAGGCCACGAACGCCACCCGCCGCCCGCTGTGCGCCGCCGCCTCGGCGACCGCCATGCCGAACTCGACCATTGCCGTGCGCGGCAGCTGGTGCGACGGCGTCGCGATGACCACCGGCGGTCCGAGGTCCTCCGGGGCCGGTGCCAGCGCGTCGCCGTGCCCCACCATGTTGCGTCCGTGGCCGAGGAACCACAGCGGTGTGATCACGCCCCAGTCGAGCGGGATCACGCTCTGGTCGCGCCGGCTGCCGGCGAACCCGGTCAGCCCGATCGGCACGCCGTGCTCGCGCGCCCGCTCGGCGATCAGGTCGGTCATCGGCCCGTCCACCGGGACGTTCATCTCGACGGTGCGCCCACCGTAGCGCAGCGTGCCCGCCCCGCGCCCGACCGATGCCAGCGCGATCGTCCCGTCGACGCGCACCCCGTGCGGGGTGGCCACGACCAGCACGTCGGGCTCCGCCGCGGCGCAGCGCCGGCCGGCCTCCTCCATCGCCGCGCGGGTCGCCAGCGCCCCCTCGGCGTCCTCGCTGATATCCGGGATGATCGGGAACCCGTGCGGCACCACGCACGCGAAGACGAGACCCGCCATGTGCTCACGTCCCTCCCAATGCCACCAGCCCGGCCCAAACCCGGCCGGCAGGAGGCTCAGTATTGGTACGCGCGCCCGCGTCGTCAACGCCGCCGGCATTCCCGGTTGTCCCGCGCGGCTCCCGGCCTCGGCGCGGCGACACCGCCCCGCCCGCGACGCGGTAGGATGGGAGCTGCCAGATCGGGGCGAGCGGTGCGGAACACGGAGCACGGAGAGCGAGGACGACACGGTGCGCCAGTGGATCAACAGCGCCGTCCAGGTGGTCGGGACTCTGGCGGTGCTGGCCTACGCCTATCTGATGATCTCCTTCCCGGACGGCTACCAGATTAGCCGCTTCAGCCTGCAGCTCCGGCTCTTCGTGCTCGGCGTCGTTGCCGCGCTGATCATGCGTACCTTCTGGTCGCTGGCCCTCCTGCCGACGGCGATCATCGTCGGCATGATCGCGGCCGGCATCCACGCGGGGCTGATCCAGTCGTTCCAGCAGATGGTGGCCGCCAGCGTCACGGTCGAGGTCTTCACCCTCCCGGCGACCGTCCTCGGGGCGTTTCTCGCCACGCTCCTGCCCCGCCTGCTCGTCCGCGGCGTCCGCGCGCTCCGGAGGGTCTTCACGTCGGTCGCGCCGGTCGAGCAGGCAACCACCGAGCAGGCGCCGACCACGCTCTCCTGAGCCATAACGCAGACCCCGGCGCGAACCACGCGCGGCGGCTCGTGTGCCGCCTGCGGGGCGGGCGGATAGGCGCGAATCGGCCGGTTGCGAGACGTTCCTAGCCCCGCCGCGCACTTGCACCCCACCGGCGACTGCCCGAGCCAGACGCTGGCCACTGGCGCGCGGCGCCACGGACTCGACCACCTGTCCGCGCGGGTCGGCCCCGTTGGTCGCGCCATTGCCGACGTAGCTGCAGAGGTTGGGGCTGCCCCCGCCGTCACCTCCGGCCGTGGTCGCCGCGGTCGCCTATACGGTGGACCGCGCCTGCCGGAACACGTCGCGCCGGCTCGCGCCGCGCGGCACAATGGGGATAGCGATCGCGCCGGGAGGAGGTGGCGGATGTGAGCTGGGAGATCGAGACGCTCGATGACGTCGAGGACGTCCGGCGCTGGCTGTCCGCCCAGGTGCGGCAGGGCAACGCGCTGGCCCGCCGGCTGCTGCGCGCGCTCGACAACGTGGCGCCGGGCGCGGAGATCGCGACGGCGCGGCTGGTGGTGGCCACGGTCTTCAAGGTGGCCGCCGAGGCCGAGACTACCCTGCGCGAGCGCTACCGCGCGGCGGGCGAGCCCTACGGCGCGGACGACGAGGGGCTGCGGCGCTGGGACGCCGAGCAGCAGGAGGCCGAGCGTCGCCGCCGCAGCCAGCTCAACTGACCGACCTCGTGGGGGCCCGTTTGCCTGGATACGAACGGTCGTGGCGACCTTGCGTAGGTGCCGACCTTCGCCACCTGTTGCGCTCTCTCTCCGGGTCTGTTATTACCCTGACCGGATCGCCGAACAATGTCGGGAGCTCGGTCGGCATGAAACAGCGCACGACCCCGGGAACGGATACGCTCGAGCCGGCAGTGTGTGGCCAGATCACCGCGGCGGAGATCGCCTACCGGCGCCTGCGCGAGATGATCGTGACCGGGGTGCTCGATCCCGGTGAGGTGATCAACGAGCAGGAGCTCGTCGAGCGACTCGGGATCGGGCGCACTCCCGTGCGCGAGGCCATCCAGCGGCTGCGCTGGCAGCACCTGATGACCGTCTTCCCACGCCGCGGCCTGGCGATCGCCAAGCTCGGCCTGGAGGACATCCACGCTATCTTCGAGACGCGCCAGGTCGTCGAGCAGCGGACCGCGGAGCTGGCGGCGGTGCGCGCCGATCTGGACGAGGCGGCCGTACTGGTGGAGCTGGCCCGGCGCCTCGACGACACCGCCCGTACGCAGAACCACCAGCGCTTCCTGCCGCTCGACTACGAACTGCACCTCGGCATCGCTCGCGCCTCGCGCAACGCGCTGCTGGCCGAGAGCGCGGAGCAGCTCCTCACCCTGTCCACCTGGGCCTGGCACCGCTACTTCCGGCTGCGCGGGTCGCTGCCCTCCGACTTCCTCGAGCACAGTGAGCTCGCCCGCGCCATCGGCGAGCGCGACGCGGAGCGCGCCGGCCGCCTCATGGTCGCCCACGTACGCCTGTCCCACGATCTCGTCCGCTCGGTGAGCTGAAGACTCCGGATCCTCCCGCGGCGATTGCGCGATCCCGCCGTCGATACGATCATGCCCACAGGCTCGCAGGAGCCGACGAGTGGCGAGTGAGTGGACGGGCGCCGGCGCCCGGCAGGGAGGGGCAACCGATGAAGGTCTACGTGTCGGTCGACATGGAGGGGATCAGCGGCATCGTCCACGGCGACATGATGATGCCGACGGAGCGGGAGTACGACCGCGGGCGCCGGCTGATGACGGCCGACACCAACGCCGCGGTCGAGGGGCTGGTCCAGTCGGGCGCGGACTACGTCCTGGTCGCCGACGGCCACGGGCCGATGCGCAACATCCTGGTCGAGGACATTCACCCGGCCGCGCTGCTGGCGACCGGCAGCGGCGACGCCCGCGACGCCTGCCAGCTGGAGGGCGCCGACCTGACCACCTTCGCCGCGGCGGTCCTGGTTGGCTACCACTCGATGGCCAAGACCATGATGGCAGTGCATCCGCACACCATCGCGGGCGGGGCGGTGGCGGAGTTGCGCATCAACGGCCGGCCGCACGGCGAGACCGGGCTGAACGCGGCCGTGCTCGGCGCGTTCGGCATCCCGGTCATCATGGTCACCGGTGACCAGACGACGATGGCGGAGGCGCGCGCCTTCCTCGGCGACCAGATCGAGACGGTGGCGGTCAAGGAGGCCCGCGGCCGGAACGCGGCCATCTGCCGGGCCCCGGCGGCGGCGCGGGAGGACATCACCGCCGCAGCCAAGCGGGCGCTCGGCAAGCTGGGCAGCGTGCCGGCCTACCGGCCGGAGCAGCCCTGGCGGCTCGAGGTCGACTTCGTGACCATGCAGCAGTGCGACCGCGCCGCGCGCACGGCCGGCGCAGAGCGGCTGGGACCCATGGGCATCGTGCTGCACGGCGACAGCCCCTGGGAGCAGTACCAGAACCTATGGGCGGCCCTGCGGTCCGCCCTCTACCAGCCGGCCTCCTGGCTGTCCTGAGCGTTCGTGCGAAGGGCCGCCGACGGCAGGGATCCCGGACGGGACCCGGCCGTCTCGGCGGCTCCCCGATGGAGGCCGCGGAGACGTGCGGCGGGAGCGGCGTGCGGGCAGGGGAGGGGGCAGGGATGCCAGGTGAGATCCGGATCGACCCGGCGTTCGTCGAGCGCCACGTCATGATATTGGCCCGGCACGGGTCCGACGGTGGCACCGGGGTGCGCCGGCTGGTCTATTCGCCCGAGTGGGTCGCGGCACAGGATCAGGTCGCGGCCTGGTGCGCGGAGGCGGGGCTCGCCGTCCACCGCGACGCGGTGGG
>DATKRJ010000187.1:0-7924 GCA_035532355.1 Thermomicrobiaceae bacterium
GGCGCCGGGGCCTCCTCGATCACCTTCTGGTGGCGGCGCTGCAGCGAGCACTCGCGGTCGCCGACGGCGAGGGCACGGCTGCCGTCGCCGGCCACCTGCACCTCGATGTGGCGGGCGTCTTCCAGGAAGCGCTCCAGGTAGAGGACGGGACCGGCACCGGCCGCCTCCGCCTCGCGACGGGAGGAGGCGACTGCCTCCTCGAGCGCCTCCGGGTCGGCCACGCGCCGCAGGCTGGCCCCACCGCCGCCGAGGGCTGCCTTGACCAGCACCGGGTAGCCGATCGCCGCGGCGGCCGTACGCCACCCGGCGGGGTCGGGGCCGAGCGGCTGGCTGGCGGCCAGCACCGGGACACCAGCCTCTACCGCCACGCGGCGCGTCTCGACCTTGTCGCCGCAACGCTCGAGCGTCCTCGGGCTGGGACCGACGAAGGTGATGCCGGCGGCGGCGCAGGCGGCGGCGAGCGCCAGGCGCTCGCTGAGGAAGCCGTAGCCGGGGTGCAGGAGCATGGCCCCGGCACGGATTGCCGCGGTGACGACGAGGTCGGGGTCGAGCTCAGACCCGGCCGGGCCGAGCACCTCGACGCGGCCGATCTCCCGGGCGGCCAGGCCGTCGGCGTCGGGCGCGCCGACCAGCAGCACCGGCTCGATCCCGCGCAGGCGGCAGGTCGCCGCGATGCGGAGCGCGACCTCGCCGCGGTTGGCGATCGCCAGCCGCCTGGTCACGCCTCGGGCGCCCAGCGCGGCCGGCGCTTCTCGAGGAAGGAGCGCATGCCCTCCTGGCCCTCGGCGCTCCGGCGTCGCTCCGCGTAGAGCCCCACGGTGACCTCCCGCGCCTCGTCGAAGTCGAGTCCCTCGACCTCGCCGACGAAGCGCTTGACTGCCGCCAGCGCGCCCGGAGCGCCGCGGCTGAGGTCCTCGACCACGGCGTCGACGGCCGCGTCCAGCGCGTTCGGCTCGACCACCCGGTGCGCCAGGCCGATGCGCAGCGCCTCCTCGGCGCCGAAGGCGGAGCCGAGCAGCATGCGTGGGATCGCCTGGCGAGTCCCGAGCGCCCGGAGCACGTACGGGCCGATCACGGCCGGCACCAGGCCGATGCGCACCTCGGTCAAGGCGAAGCGCGCGTCGCTGGCCGCGACCACCACGTCAGCGGCGGCCGCCAGCCCGAAGCCGCCCGCCAGCGCCGCTCCCTGTACCCGGGCGATGACCGGCTTGGGCGACTCGACGATGGTCTGCAGCAGGCGCGATAGGAGTTCACCATCGGCGGCCAGGATGGCCGGGTCGTCGGCCTGAACCGCCTCGGCCAGATCGGCCCCGGCGCAGAAGACGGGACCGGCGCCGGCCAGCACGAGGCAGCGCGTGTCGTCATAGCTGGCGGCGGTCTCGACGGCGCCGTGCAGGGCGCGCAGGAGGTTGCGGCTGAGCGGGTTGCGCTTCTCGGGCCGGTTGAGAATCAGCCAGCGCGCCGCGCCGCGCTGCTCGATGCGGAGGTCGTCCATGTCCCGCCTCTCACATGTCCGGTGTCCGGCGTCCGGTGACGCGCGTCGCACTCGTCGAATCAGATCCGCAGCACGCCGTAGTCGGTGGCCGGGATGGGGGCGTTGAGGGACGTCTGCAGGGCCAGGCCGAGCACCTGCCGCGTCTGGCGCGGGTCGATCACCCCGTCGTCCCACAGCCGGGCGGTGGCGAAGTAGGGGCTTGTCTCTTCGGCGTAGCGCGCCTCCACCTCGGCACGTAGCCGCGCCAACCCCGCCGCGTCGAGCGCCTCGCCGCGCTGCTCGGTGGCCCGCTCGCGGATGGTGACCAGCACGCCCGCGGCCTGCTCGCCGCCCATCACCGCGATGCGCGCGGTCGGCCAGCTGAAGACGAAGCGCGGATCGTAGGCACGGCCGCACATGGCGTAGTTGCCGGCCCCGTAGGACGCACCGATCATGACGGTCAGCTTCGGCACCTGGGCGACGGCCACCGCCGAGACCATCTTGGCGCCGTCCCGGGCGATGCCCTCGTGCTCGTAGCGCTTGCCGACGATGAAGCCGGTGATGTTCTGGAAGAAGAGGAGCGGGATGCGCTCCTGAGCGCAGAGCATGACGAAGTGGGCGCCCTTGCGCGCCGAGTCGGCGAAGAGCACGCCGTTGTTGGCCACCACGCCGACCGGGATGCCATAGAGGTGGCCGAAACCGCAGACCAGCGTCTGACCGTAGGTTGCCTTGAACTCGCGAAGGCGGCTGCCGTCGAGCACCCGCGCCAGCACGCCGCGCACGTCGTATGGGTGGCGCGGGTCGGGCGAGACGATGCCCAGCAGGTCCTCCGGGTTCCCCTCCGGCTCCGCGACCGGCGCGCGCTCGAAGGGCAGCGACGGCGGGGAGCGACGCGGCTCGGCCAGCAGGTCGTGCGCCAGCGCCAGCGCGCTCGCCTCGTCGTCGACCACATAGTCGACCACGCCGCTGATGCGGCCGTGGACGTCGGCACCACCGAGCTCCTCGGCAGTCACCTCCTCACCGGTGGCGGCCTTCACCAGCGGCGGCCCGCCCAGGTAGATGGTGCCGGTACCGCGCACGATGACCGCCTCATCGCTCATGGCCGGCACGTAGGCGCCACCGGCCGTGCAGGGGCCGAGCACGGCCGAGACCTGGCGCAGGCCGGCCGCCGAGAGGAGCGCCTGGTTGCGGAAGATGCGGCCGAAGTGGTCGCGGTCGGGGAAGACCTCGCTCTGCAGCGGCAGGAAGGCGCCGCCGGAGTCGACCAGGTAGAGGCAGGGGAGGTGGTTGGCGAAGGCGACCTCCTGGGCGCGCAAGTGCTTCTTGACCGTGACCGGGAAGTAGGTGCCGCCCTTGACGGTCGGGTCGTTGGCCACGATCACGACCGGACGGCCGCCGATGCGGCCGACGCCGGTGACGATGCCGGCGGCCGGGGCGTCGCCGTCGTACATCTCCTCGGCCGCCAGCGGCGACAGCTCGAGGAACGGGCTGGCGGGATCGACCACCCGCTCGATGCGCTCGCGCACCGGCAGCTTGCCGCGCTGGAGCTGGCGCCGCTGGGCGACCTCGCCGCCGCCGGCCTGCGCTCGCCGCAGGCGCTCCGCGAGTTCCTCGATGGCGCGCAGGTTGGCCTCGCGGTTGGTCCGGAACTCCACGTCGGACCGGTCGACCTGGCTGCTCAGCCGCACCGCGCGCTCCTCTCCCCGTCCCGTCTGGGCCGGCTGGCTCGGCCGCTCCGACCTGCCGGAGGACGGCGCGCCCGCTACCGCAAATGTAGCACCAGACGCGGCGTCGGGCCGAGGAGCGTGCGCTCCTCGGCCCGGCCGTTTTGGCGGAAACCATCGGCTACCTGGGGTCAGTCCCCCGCGCCCGATCGAGTGCTGGCAGCGCGCTCAGCCGCTGGTTCTGGTAGTAGGTCGTCTCGTCGAGGCGCGGCAGGTCGTTGGCGGCGTTCGACGTGGCGCCCGCGGACCGCAGCCCTTCACCTGGCCCCACCACGCGACCGCTGGCGTCGAAGCTCGTCGCCTGGGGCACCGCGTTGGCACGCTGGCTTCGATAGGCGCGCAGTTCGTCCACCGGTGGCGGGACCAGCGCGGCGCTCGCCGTCATCACCGCGTTGCCCAGCGTGTCGGCGCCCCACCGGTCGATATTGGGCATGACGAAGGGCGCTGTGCCGGTTGCGGCTCCGGCCGCGTTGTTCAGTCCCTCGCCGGGACCGGCTGCCCGCCCGCTCGTGCCAGAGCTCGTCGCGGCCACGGCCGGCGCCGCCTGGCTGTCCAGGAAGGGGCCCTGGGCCGGTCGCACCACGTTCCCGCTGGCGTCGAAGCCCGTCGCCGCCACGGCCTGCGCGGCTACCGCCGCGGTATGCAGCCCTTCGCCCGGGCCAACTACGCGGCCGCTCGGGCCAAACGTCGTCGCCGCCACCGCCGGCGCGGCCACGCTCACGGCCGGGGCCGCGGGCTGGGGCGCGTGGGACCGATGGGTCAGGCCGCTCAGCCCGAGCATCAACAGGACGCCGCAGAGCACCCCGATCAGCCAGAGGCCGATCCCCCGCGGGTCGAATCGCTGCTGCAGTAAACGCATCGTTGCCATGGTTCCCTCTCCTTTTTGTTCCTGGTGATCCCCGCCTCAGGCCACGGACACCTGAGACGAACCTGCGGACGGGACCGTGGCGTCGGGCGCCAGCCGTGCGCCCAGCGTCAGGAGCAACTCGGCCAGCTGGCGCCGCAGGGCCGTCGAGCGGTTGGACGACGGCTGCTGCCAGCCGCTCCGGTTGCGCTGCCCCTCGCCGCGGCGGTACTCGGCGAAGACGGCGGCGGCGATCGTGTCGTTCATCCTCGGTTCCTTTCGCTCCCTCACGCCACTCGATCGATGGGTCTAGCGTAGGCGTGGGCCGCATCCGGCACATCGCGAGGATGACGCAATCGCCGCGGGAACCCCGCGGCGTCGGGGATGCGTCAGATGACGTAGTGGTGGGAGGCGCGTGCGGAAGCGGTGGCCGGGTGTGGGGCTCAGACCAGCTCGTGCTCGACGGCGAGGCGGGTCGCGGCGGCGCGCGTGTTGACGCCGAGCTTGTTGTAGATGTTGCGCAGGTGCTGACCGACGGTGCGGGGGCTGAGATAGAGCTGCTCGGCGACCTCGGGGTTGGTCAGGCCCTCAGCCACCAGCCGCAGCACCTCGACCTCGCGCTCGCTGAGGCCGAAGGGGCGGTCGGTCGGCTTGACGACGAGGCGTGCTTCCAGTTCCGCCACGCGCTCCAGCGTCGGCTTCGCGCCGAGCGGCTCGCAGACCGCGCGCACCTCGGCCAGCAGGACGCGCGCGTCCTCGATACGTCCTTCGGCGGCGCGCAGCTCGGCCAACTCCAGCAGCGTCAGCGCGCGCTCGAAGGGGGCGCCGCAGGCGTCGGCGAGCGACACTGATTCCCGCAGCTGCGTCTCCGCCTCGCCGAAGTGCCTGGCCGCGGTCTCGACCTGCCCGAGCAGGCGGTGAGCCGCCAGGAGGGCCAGCGGCTGGCGGGGGGTGGTGGCATGCTCGACGGCCTGCAGGGCATGGCGGCGCGCTTGGTCGGCGTCACCCGTGGCCAGGCAGTAGCGTGCCCAGAGGGCGTGGGCTTCGGAGCGGAAGCGGACCGAGCCCGACCAGTCCAGCCAGCGGTCGGTGGCCTCGGCCCACTGCCGGGCGCCATTGAGGTCCCCGGCGTCGAGCATGAGCTGTCCACCCAGCACCAGGAAGGTCAGCGTGTTGAGCACTGTTCCCCGCGGCTCCGGCGAGCTCGTGCTGCCCTGCGGCAGCCAGGATTGCACCGCCTGCCATGCCCCGTCCGTTTCTCCCCGCAGCCGCGCGATCGTGGCCAGCATGATCGCGGACGACTCGCCCAAACCGCTGCCTACCACCATCCTGGGCATGGTTCGGGCGTCGTCCCGGGCGGCCACCCACTCTCCCCGCACGAGCTTCACCGGAAACCGCACCGCACCGAGTGGAAAGGGATCGACGAGCTGCAGCTCCTGGGCGAGCGCCCACGTCCGCTGTATCACGCCAACTTCCTCTTCGATATAGGCGTGATCGTCCGCGAAGTAGGGCAGTACCAGTTTGATGAGATAGCCGTCGAGTGTGGAGGCAAGAACCACCGCGTCTTCAGGGGCGCTGAGATCCCGCCGCAGGCGCGCGTGAGCCGGTCGTGCCACGTCGGGCCGGCCAAGGGTGACGGCGAGCTGAAACAGGGTGAGCAAGCCGTAGTACGTGAGGGTCTCGAGCGGGACATCGAGCGTGCCGCCGAGCAGCTGCAGCGCCTCGTGACACAAACCGACCAGCGACAGGACCCACGCCAGTAGCATGCGGGCATCAGCCAGTGACGCGACCATGACCCCCTCGCGTGGGACGGCTGTCCGCTCCCACGTCTCAGCCGGAGCGCTCTCCAATACCGCCACACCCAGTCGGAGCTCGGCGATCGCCTGGCGCGTGTGAATAAACTGGAGCACGTAGCCAAGCTGGCAGTGGGCGACCCCCGCCATCACCGGGTCGCCTGCCTCCTCAGCCAGCCGGATCGCCTCCCGCAATGACCGGATCGCCTCGCTCTCATCCGACCTCCGCTTGCGGAGCAGGTACCCGATCTGCAGGGCGAGGCTGCCCGCCTGCGCGGCGTGCTCCGGCCCGAGGAGGGCGATGGCCGCGCGGAAGCGTGCCGCCGCGGTGACGGTAGCTCCTGCCCGTCGCGCCCGCTCCCCCGCCCGCACCAGCCACTCCGCGGCTCGCGGGTCACCGGCCCGCTGCAGGTGGTAGGCGACCTCGTCGGGGTCCGGAGCCGGACCGGCCAGGAGCGCCTCGGCCACGGTTCGGTGCAGCCTGCGGCGTCGCAGGCGCGGGGAGCCCTCGTAGAGCACCTCGCGGATCAGGGCATGGGCGAAGTGGACCCCGGCACCGTCCGCGGTCTCGGCGAGCAGGTGTGCCGCGATCGCCTGGTCCATCGTCGCGCTCAGCGTCGCCTCGTCCGCCTCGCCGACCGCCTGCCAGAGCGTGAGGGCCACCAGCTCGCCGATCACCGCTGCCGCCACCAGCAGCTCGCGCGCGGGCTCGCCCAGCCGATCTACGCGCGTGTCGATCACCTGGCGCAGCAGCGGTGGGAGCGTCTGCTTGGACAGGTCTCCCAGCAGCCAGCCCGCCGCCATCTGCCGCAGCTCGCCCGTCTCCTCCAGCGAGCGGACCAGCTCGCCGGCGAAGAGGGGATTCCCGTCCGAGCGCCGCGCGAGGTAGCTGACCAGTTCGTCCGCGTCGCGGTCGCGGAGGGCGTAGCGCCGGGCTACCAGGGCTGTCAAGCCCGCACGGTCGAGCGGCTGGAGACGTACCCGTGCGGCGCGCGCCTCGCGCACCAGCAGCGGCAGGAGCGTGTAGAGCGGATGGTGGCGGGTCACCTCGTCGTCACGGTAGGTCGCGACGACCAGCAGGGGCTCGCGCTCCAGATCGCGGGCGACGGCGCGCAGCAGGTCGAGCGAGGCGGGGTCGGCCCAGTGCAGGTCCTCCAGCACCAGGACGGTGGGCCGGTGGGCGGCGCGAGACGCCAGGTGCGCGCGGACCCGGGTGATGATTGCAGTTGCGCCGCTGTCGGCTCTGCCACCGGGGTCTTCTGGCGGCGTCCGAGGTTCGAACACGTCCTCCGGCGCGCCCAGGGCCTCGCGCCAGGGACCATAGGGCGGCGTCTCGCTGAGATCGTAGCAGCGACCGAACAGGACCTCCGCACCTTCGACGTCGGCCGTGCGCGCCAGGTCCTCGACCAGCGTGGTCTTGCCGATGCCGGCCGCGCCCCCCACGAGCACCGGGCCGCCGCGCCCCGCGAGGAGCTGATCGAGGTGCTGCCGAAGCATCGCCTGCTCGCGCTCGCGGCCGACCACGAGTGGGAACCCACGCTCCACGGGCGTGCCGGCCACTCGAGGCCCAGACGCCGGGACGTCAGAAGGTTGACTCACACGCTCATACATGGCATCGCACCGGAATGCGCTATCGCGGAAGTCGAACGTAACGTCAGTGTAGCACGCCGCACCCCGCCGGGAGCACGCTGAGCCTCACCGCTCCAGGCGGAGCGATACAGCCGCGCGGCGCAGTCACCGCCGCAGCTCGTCGATCGCGCGCGGGTTGGCCCCGCGCTTGGCGCGGAACTCCACGTCGGACCGCTCGGCCTGGCTGCTCGGCCGCACCGCGCGCTCCTCTCCCCGTCCCGTCCGGGCCGGCGGGCTCGGCCGCTCCGACCTGCCGGAGGACGGCACGCCCGCTACCGCAAACGTAGCACCAGACGCGGCGTCGGGCGGCGTCCAGGAGAGCGGGTGGCTCCGCGGGGGCCGTCGCTACCAGTCGACGCCCGCGGCCAGCGCGTCGGCCTGCTCGACGGTCATCACCTGGTCGGCTGCAGCCTGGTTCAACCACGTCACGTACGCCTGACCGATGTTGCCCATCTCGACC
>DATKRJ010000188.1:0-2457 GCA_035532355.1 Thermomicrobiaceae bacterium
CCGCAGAAGGCGATCGCTCCCAGCAGCGCCAGCGACCGGGACGGCAGGTGAAAGGCCCGCCCCCCATCCACGCGGTCGCCCGGCAGCGGCAGCAGCCACCGACCGGCCAGCAGCACCCCGAGCGCCGTGAGCAGCGCCGCCGCAAGCAGGTGGGGACGGGCACTGACGCCGAGCGCCGCGGCCACGCCGCCCAGCGCCGCGCCCAACAGCGCCCCGACGCTGAACACACCGTGGAACGTCGACAGCAGCGGACGGCCGTAGCGCGTCTCGAGGGCTACCGCCTGGACGTTCTGGCCCACGTCGAGCACGCCGCCGCCCGCGCCCAGCAGGAACAGCGCCAGGGCGAGCAATCCGGCGGAGGGCACGAGCGCCGGCAGCGACAGCGCGGCGCACATCACGAGCGCGCCGCCCACGGCGACGCGGCGGCTGCCGAAGCGGGCCACGAGCGCGCCGCCGAGCGGCACCGCCAGCAGGATGCCGGCCGGCGCGCCCGCGAGCGCCAGTCCCAGCCCGCTGCTGCCGACTCCCAGCCGCTCCTGCACGGCAGGGATCCGCACCGCCCAGCTCCCCGAGACGATCCCCTGAACCAGGAAGAGCGTGGAGACGGCCAGCCGCGGGGAGAGCAGGCCGGCTGACGACGGCGGCAGGGAGGGCCGTGAGTCCGCCTGCACCCGGCTCAATCAGGCTGGAACCCGAGCCGCTGCTGGTGGATCAGCACGCTCTGGAGCAGCCCGAGCGCGGCCAGCAGCGTCCAGAGGGAGCTGCCCCCGGCGCTGACGAAGGGCAGCGGGATGCCGGTCACCGGCATCAGCCCCACGTTCATGCCCATGTTGACGAAGGCCTGGAAGAAGATCATGGCGGTGATGCCGATGGCCAGGATCTGCCCGAACTCGTCGCGGGCGACCCGCGCCACGTGCATCGTCCGCCAGAGGAGGATCACGAAGGTGACGAACAGCGCCAGCGCGCCGACGAAGCCAAACATCCCCATCGCGTGGGCGAAGATGAAGTCGGTCGTCCGCACGCGCAGCAGGTTGAGTTGGCTCTCGGTGCTGCCGGCGAGGCCGTGACCGAAGAGGCCGCCCGAGCCGATCGCGATCTGCGCCTGGATGATGTTGAAGCCGGCTCCCAGCGGATCGGTCTCCGGGTGGTAGGAGATCAGGAGGCGCTGGCGCATGTAGTCGTGGACGACGTAGTGCCAGGCGATCAGGCCGACCGGCACGGCGGCCACCAGCGTGCCAGCCAGGTAGAGCAGCCGGGTGCGGCTCATCAGCAGCATGACCAGCCAGACGAAGGCGAAGACCCCGGCCGTGCCCAGATCCGGCTGCTGGTAGACCAGCAGCGCCGGGATGCCGACGACGGCCGCCGCCAGCACGAAGTTGACCAGCCGGTCCATCTCGTCCCCACGCTCGGCGATGAACGCCGCCAGGGCGATGATCACGGCGAGCTTGGCGATCTCCGACGGCTGCAGTGTGACCGGCCCGAGGGTGAACCAGCGCGTCGAGCCACCGATGTTGGCGCCGACGACCAGCACGAGCCCGAGCAGCGCCAGGGTGCCGGCGTAGATCACCCAGGCGAAGCTCTTGATGTAGCGGTAGTCCAGGCTGGCGAGCCCCAGCATCAGCGGGATGCCCATCACCACGTACAGGACCTGGTGCGCGACCGCCCCGTTGAGGGAGAGGGAGTGCGTGCTGTCGGCGCTCCAGATCGCGACCAGGCCGAACCCGATCAGGACTAGCGAGGTCACGACGATGTACGGGTCAAAGGCGCGCCAGCCACTGGCCCGCCCCTGCCGGTTGAGGCTGGTGATCAGCGTCCCCATGCTCAGAGCAACTCCACGCCGTTGATGTCGATGTGGAAATGGCAGCCGAGGAAATCGGCGGCGCGCCGGCACATCAGCATGCGCGGCAGGAAGATCTCGAAGTAGTCCATCACCGAGGAGATGTGGGTGTCGATGGTCAGCTCCAGGGTGATCGACTTCTCGTCCGGGTCGACCCGCAGGAACGAAGACTCCGAGGCGTAGTTGACCCGATCGTGCGCGTCGAACTTCGAGCGATCGATGTTCCGCACCCGGCTGCGATGGACGTCCGACTTGTCCGCCAGGATGAGGGCCGCCGAGACTGGGCTCACCGCCTCGCCGAGCCGCTGCGAGTCGTCGCCGTGGCTGCCGATCGCACCCATGACTAGCGCCACGTCGGCCGGCGAGACGCCGTACCGCAGCAGGAGTTGCCGGGCGATCAGCGCGCCGCTCAGCGCGTGGTCGTAGCGACTGATCACGTTGCCGGTGTCGTGCAGGTAGCCGGCGATCGCGGCCAGCTCCTGCTGGTGGTGGTCGTAGTCGAGCCGGCGCAGCACGTTGCGGGCGATGCGGGAGACGAGGTTGGCGTGCCGCGTCCCGTGCTCGGTGAAGCCGAGCACGCCGAGGTTGGCGTTGGCCCCCTCGATGTAGGCCGTGACCTC
>DATKRJ010000189.1:0-2548 GCA_035532355.1 Thermomicrobiaceae bacterium
CGCCGTGAACGCGGCCGACATGTCGAGCACCGCCTGGGTGGTCTGCGGGAAGGTCTGGCCCTTGATGTTGGTAAACGTGAGCAGCATGTTCTCGGTCTGCTGGATCACCTGGGCGCTGATTGGCACGGTCCCGGAGAGGGACTCGGCGTACTGGGTGATCTGCTGAGCGCTGAGCCCCGAGGCGTCACCGGTCGACTTGATGGCGGCGGCGGTCTGGACCTCGATCTGCTGCTGCCGCTCGGCGGCGCCGATCGTGCCCTCGATCGCCCCCGTAACGGCGTCCAGCGCCCCTTTGAGCGCCGTGAAGACGGCGAGGCCGCCGGCCACGCTGAACACACCGGACATCGCGGAGGACAGCCCGCCCAATTTGGTCTCAAGGTCGCCCGAGGACTTCTGAACGTCGGACACGACTTGACTGAATTGGGCGCTGTCGCCGACGAATGAGACCTTGACGGTTGGGTTTGACGCCATCAAATCACCCTACACGCCGCCGGCGCCGAACATGGCCCGATAGCGCTCGTCCTCGGCCTTGCGCGCCTCGACGATGGTCTCCAGCAGGTCCACCAGCCGCATCCACGGCAGCCGCAGCACCTCGGCGTCGGTCCAGCCATAGCGCGACTGGATCAGGTCGAGCGCGGTGCGGTAGCCTTGCTCGCCAAGCGCGAGACGCGCGAGAAAAAATCACTGAACCCCTCTTGCTCCACCAGCTGCTCGAGGATGTCGACGGTACTGCCCAGCGGCAGCTCGTCGAAGGCCTCGACCGCCGTCTTGCCCTTGGCGCCCTTCAGGCTCACCAGGTCGGCCAGCCAGCCCTTGATGACGTCTTCCTGGCCCACCATGGCGTCCAGGACCGCGCGGATGAGCGCCTCCTGGTTCACGATCACGTTCGCGTTGCCCTCGGCGTCGCGCACCGTCGCCACGGCCGAACGCAGCTCGATCTGCGTCTCCTTGGCGGCGCCGCGCAGGATCTTGAGCACGCTCCAGAAGTCCCGCTCCTTGAGGGGACGGATCGTCAGGGGCTCCAAGTTCGCTCCCTTACCGCAGCCCGGCCTGTGCCAGCACGTCCGCCAGCATCTCGCCATAGGCGTCTCGGATCTCCTGCTGCTTATTGGCTACGGACGGGTAGAGGACGAAGCCCATCCCGGTGCGGATGGGGAACTGGCGGGCCTTGGGGTTGCCGCCGGTCGTGCCCCAGGCCATGCCGGCCGCGTAGGGCGTCTTCGCGCCGCCCATCACCAGCTGGCCGCCCTTGCTCTGGGCCAGGATGCGCAAGCTCCCGGCGAGCACGTGCCCGAAGTGCGTCGGGCGGCCGGCCGCGTTCACGAACGAGGTGCCGACCCGCCGCTGGGCCTCCGGCAGCACGATGGTGCGGCCGATCTCCTTGGTGCGGGCGGTGAGCTCGCGCGCCAGCAGCGGATCGAGCGCCTTGAGGTTGGCGCGCAGCTCCTTGAGTCCGGTGTAGACGATGCCCGGGTTCCGCGCGCTCATCTGGGCTCCTTTGTCTGGGCCAATGTCTACGGAGTGGCGTCCGAGGTTACGTAGGCGATGGTGATAATCGGGTCGGTGCCGTCGTCGGTCGCCTGCCAGGGCATCTTCTCCTGGACGACGCCCATGCCCGCGACCATCGGCTCGCCGCCCGGCGAGTAGACCATCTGCGGGATGGTGATGTTGAGCGCGTGGGTGCCGTTGGCGAAGTTGAGCGCCACCGTCGTCACCAGCGTGCCGGCGACGAGGTCGCCGTGGCGCACGAGGTCCTCGAGCTCGAAGTCGAAGGATCCCGAGATCTTCAACTCGTTGTTGGCGAGCTGCTCCTTCTTGACGTTGCCGAGCCCGCGGCGCGCCACGTCCAGGCCGGTTTCGATGTCCAGCTCCGCCGCCTTGATGAACTGCGTCACGCCGCCGATGGTGAGGGAGCCGTCGACGAACGCGAGCGGCACCCCGCCGGCCGCATATGCTTTCGCTGCCAGGAGCTGCGTTGTGTCCTCGGTCTGGAAGTCCCAGCTGATCGTCGCCTTGAGCGCCGCGTCGAGCGCCGCCGCCAGCTTCACCTTGGTGATCTTGCCGCCGGTATAGCTGAACGGCTCCACGGTGCCGGAGATCGCCGGCCGGCCGATCTGGACGACCGCCGAGAGGCCCTTGAGGCCCACCGTGTCGGGCGTGAAGGTGTGGGTATAGGGATCGGCGACGCCCGTGGTCGCCACCGCGCCCAGCATGTGCTTGAACGTGAGGCCGAAGCCGGCGGTCATCACGTCGTGCACCGTATCGCCGGCAGCGCCCGTGATGAACGTGCGCGCCTGCGCGCCGCGCTGGGTGCGGGCGCGACCGAGCCCACGCGACAGGATCTGCTTCGGAACCGCCTTGATCGTCTCGGAGTCGAACTCGAGGAAGCGCGTGGGAGCCAGGTAGGTCCCCCAGGTCACCTCGTCCACCATGCCGAACTGACTATCCAGGCCCGTGCCAAATCCGACCATCAGCTCTCACCCGCTTCCGTCGTGGACGGCGCGGCGGCCTTTGCGGCCTTGGCGGATGTCTTGTCCGCCACCGCCGC
>DATKRJ010000190.1:0-2818 GCA_035532355.1 Thermomicrobiaceae bacterium
CCGGAGATCGCGATCCCCTCCGGGATGAACGGCGAGCTCCGCAGCGTGGCGACGTCGTCCCGCACGCTCTGGGCGAGGTCGCTGAACGGCAGGAAATCGATCTCGCCCGCGTCGGCGCCGAAGCGCTCGGCCAGCTGCCCCCGAAGCTGGTCATTGCCGAAGGTCAACATGCCGCAGTCGGTGTGGTGGATGACCACGATCTCCTCGGTCCCCAGCAACTGCTCCGAGATGATCAGCGAGCGCAGCGCGCTCCCGTCGGCGCGCCCACCGGCGTTGCGGATGACGTGGGCATCGCCCTCCGCGAGTCCCAGGAACTTCGCCGGGTCAAGGCGCGCGTCCATGCAGGTCAAGATCGCCACCCGCCGTCCCGGCGGCGCCGGCAGCGCGCCCTGTCCGAACCGCGCGGCGTACCCCTGGTTGGCCCTCAAGAACTCCGGCACCTGTGTCATTGGGAATCCCCTCTCGCCTCTGACGTGCATCCTCCGGCGGCGCCACCGTCTCCACGGCACACCGCCGGTGGTACGGGCCGCGTGTGCGACCCGGTGTCGGCTGTGTCGGCGCGGCTGCCCGAGCCCCAACAGGGACTCAGGCGCGGGGACACTCGCAGATGCGCGGCCAGAGGGCGAACAGGTCGTTCACCGAGGGGCAGGACGGTACGCCGTCCGGCGGCGTCCGGCCTGGGATGGGCTGGCTCGGTTCGGGGTTGCCTGGCGGCGCGGCCATGATCGTCTCCACGCGGCGGCCGATCTTCGCCGTCTTCCCAATGCGTGGCCGCGCCCGGCTATTCCCGCGCGACGGGATGCCGACGTCGTCGCGTTGACCCCTCCGGGTTACGGCCCCTTGTTGTGGGCGCGGCACGGTGAGCTACCGCACGGTCACCGCGCTCGGTGATACCGTCCGCAACCGCCGGGAATTGACGCCCATCCGTTTCGCCGACCTCGCCCCCGCCGTGGCCACCGCGGGAACGCGCGTCTTGACCGGCTCGCGTGCGCACCACCGAGACCTGCCGGTCCGCTGAACGACCCGCTGGGCGCCGCGTCGGAGACTCCCGGTTAGCGTCCGAGCGGGCGGGCGGCCTCCTCCAGGTCCCCCACGACCTCCGCCCCGGCCACCTCGGCCGGGCTCGTCTGCGGCGCCTCGTTGACGGCGAAGTGGAACACGTCGTTGCGGGCGTAGTGGCCGACCACGTCGAAGTCGAACTTCCCCTCGGCGATCTTCGTCCACTCGAGGTCGCCGTAGAGGATCCCCTCCGCGCCGAAGAGCGGTCCGGCCACGTACTCCCCCAGCGGCGAGACGATCGCGCTGCCGCCGCGGCAGATCTCCTCCGGCGCGTCCGCCAGGTCCTCGATCCCCTCCAGGTCGGCGGGGTACATCGACCTGGTCACGTACTGGTTGCAGCCCAGCACGTAGCAGCGCCCCTCCAGCGCGATGTGCCGCAGCGTCGCCTGCCACGCGTCCCGCGCGTCGGCGGTCGGCGCCAGGTAGAGCTCCACCCCCTTGCGGTAGAGCGCCATGCGGGCCAGCGGCATGTAGTTCTCCCAGCAGATCAGCCCGCCGACCTTGCCGACCTCGGTGTCGAACACCGGGAGAGTGCTGCCGTCCCCCTCGCCCCAGATCAGGCGCTCGCCGGCCGTCGGCTTCAGCTTGCGGTGCTTGCCGAGCAGCCGGCCGTCCGGGCCGAAGTAGAGGAGCGTGCAGTAGAGCGTCCCGCCGCTGATCGCGTCCCGCTCGATGACGCCCAGCGCCAGGTAGACCCCCGCCTCGCGCGCCGCCCGACCCAGCCGCTCCGTCGCCGGGCCCGGCACCTCAACCGCGTTGGCGTTGTAACGCGCCCAGGTGCGCCGCCCGGCCTCGGTGCGACTGCCGACCACGATGCCGAAGGACAGCCCGCGCGGGTAGGCCGGCACGAACGCCTCCGGGAAGAGGACCAGCCGCGCCCCGTTGGTCGCCGCCTCGCGCGACAGGGCGGCCACCTTCTCGATAGTGGCGTCTCGCTCCATGATTACCGGCGCCGCCTGCACCACTGCGGCCCGCACCGTCGTCCAGCGCTCGCCCATCCCTGTCTGTCTCCTCTCCGGTCCCGCGGACGCTCTCGTCGCTATTGTCACCGATCTCGCGGCGACGGCGCCGCCCACTGCCGCTACACTGGGCGCGACTGGTCGGCTATAGCCCGTGCCGGCAGACACCCGGGGAGGAGCGCGCCATGAGCACGGTTTCGATCTGGCAGGACACGGCCGTCTGGCCCGCGTTGCCCCACCGCTCCGAGGAAGCCGACGTCTGCATCGTCGGCGGCGGGATCGTCGGCGCGACCCTCGCCACCTTCCTGTCCCGCGCCTGCCGCTCCGTCGTCGTGCTCGAGGCGCGCGACGTGGCCCTGGGCGCCTCCGGCCGTAACGCCGGGCACATCACCGTCCCCTTCCTGGTCCACTACGAGTCGGCCGTGGCCAGCCTCGGCCGCGACGCCGTCCGCGAGGCCGTCGCGCTCGGCTTTCGCAACCGCGAGATCGTCAAGGGCTTCCTCGACGACTATGGCGTCTGGTACGAGCAGCCCGGCAGCCTGGCCTACGCCTGGGACGAGCAGGAGGCGCGCGAGCTCGAGTCCTCCGCCCGCGCCCTGGCCGCCGACGGCTACGACGTCGAGTGGGTCAACCCTGACCGCGCCGGCCGCGGCTTCCTAGGCGGCATCTACCGACCCGGCAACATCGCCACCCAGTCCTACTGGCTGACGACCCGGGTGATGGCCGAGAGTGGCGCGACCGTCATCCCCAACTGCGCGGTGCGCGCCATCGAGCAGACGGGCGGGGTCGTCACCGTCTAC
>DATKRJ010000191.1:0-2486 GCA_035532355.1 Thermomicrobiaceae bacterium
CCTGGGCCATCGTTGGCCCGGAGCAAGAGGAGCAGACGCCATGGGTGATCAAGACGCGCTGCGCGTCGGACTGGTTGGCTGCGGCTCTCACGGCAGTGCCCTGGCCCAGGCGATCGTCCGCGCCGAATCGCTGCGTCTCGTCGCCTGCGCCGACCCGGACCAGCGGGCGGCGGGTCGGGCGGCCGAATTCGGACCGGGAGTCAGCACGCACGACGGGGTCGAGTCGCTGCTCGCCGAGAGCGACGTCGATGCCGTGGTCATCGCCACACCCCACCACCTGCTCGCGCCGGTCGCGCTCGCGGCGGTCCGCGCCGGCAAGCACGTCCTGGCCGAGAAACCGATCGCGCTCAACGAGCGGGAGGCAATCGAGGTCGAACTCGCGGCGGCACAGGCGGGTGTGTGCTACCTGGCCGGGTACTCGTTCCGCTTCTCGATGTTCAGATACATACGTGACCTCGTCGACATGGGCGTCGCGGGAGACATCCGAGCCATCACCGGAGCCATCGGGTTCGGGCCGATGAACCGTGGCTGGGTCGCCTATCCGGAGACCGGAGGCGGACCGCTCATGTACATCGGCTGCCACCTCATCGACGCGTTCCTCTGGTTTCTCGCCGACGAGCCCGTGGCGGTCTACGCCGACGTATGTCGTCGCGCGGACACCGGCGCCGACGAGACCTCGGCCATTCAGCTGCGGTTCGCCAACGGCGGTCTCGCGCAGTGCCTGGTCACTCAGGCCGCATCGACGTTCTTCTACGAGCTCGACATCCACGGCCGCACGGGGGAGATCTCGCTGCGGGGGCGCAACTTCCTGCAGTTCGAAATCGAGGTCTCGAGCAGTTCCGTCGCGATGTACCGGGAGCCGACCGTCATCCGGCCGGCGGTCCGGCGCGACAATATCTCGATGATGCTGGTCCCCGAACTGGAGGAGTTCGCCCGCGCCATCCGGGAGGGCCGCCCTCCGGCGATCACTGCTACCGATGGTCGCCGCGTGCTCGCCGTGCTCGACGCGATCGTCGAGTCGGGACGAACGGGGCGGACGGTGACACCGGCTCGTTGATCGGCGTCGGCAGAGCCGGTTCCTGGCATCGTGGGAGAGAGGGCGGGGACACCTCTCCGACTGGTGGGAGCGATGTCTCTCCTACCAGTTCCCAGACGGGATGCCCAGCGCTCACACCCCCTCCGGGTCGCGGCGCGCGCCAACGCCGACCGGGTCGGGCGCGCGCCCCGGCTCCGGCGGTCCCACTGGCGCGCCGCGCGGATCCTCCGACCGTCCACGCCGCGGCCGCGGCACCACGTCGATCGCCCCGACGAGCAGCAGGCGGACGTCCTCCAGGCTCAGTTCCGGCAGGTAGGCGCGCAGGATGGCGTAGCCGATCCGCGGCAGGCTGGTCGCGCCGGGATGGACGAGGTAGAGCGGCTCCCAGCGCGGCTGGAACTTCCGTTTGAAGTCGTAGAGGGAGCCGAAGTTGTACAGCGCGTCCAGCCGGTTGCCCACCACGGTCAGCGCGCGCTCCAGCACCCGGCCCTCACTGTCCCGCGACACCCAGGCCAGCGGTGCCGCGGAGAGGCTGACGAACGCGGCGCCCTCGGCCTTGAAGGCCAGCGCCGACTGTGCGATCAGGAACTCCATCACGCCGGGGAATGCATCGTCCCGCCGCCGCATGATGTCGATCACCCAGCCGTGCTCGGCGTAGACCGGCAGCCAGGTCGCGAACGCTTCCACCCGGCCCGTGCCGTCGATGGCGACCGCGGTGCGAACCTCGGGGTCCGGCGGATCCTCAAGCTTGCCCAGCGTGAACCCCATCTCCGGCAGCTTCCTTTCGGCCATCCAGTCGCTGGAGATGGTCCGCAGTTGCCGGACGATTCCGGGGTCCGCGCTGGCCTGGTCGATCAGCCGGAAGTCGATCCCTTCGCGGCGGGCGCGGTTGATCGCCGTGCGCACGTCCTGCCAGGCCTTGCCGCGGAACGCGAGCGACGGCAGGTCGATGGTGGCGTCCTCGCCGACCTGGAGCGCGGCGAGGCCGTGGCGGGCGTACTCGGGGAGCAACGGCCGGGTCGCGCCGTAGAAGCAGGGCGTCCAGCCGTTCTCGGCGGCGAGGTCGACGAACTCGTCGATCACCCTGGCGCAGCCCTCGGGTGTCCCGACCGGATCGCCGAGGACGAGCGCGACGCCGCCGATCAGGCGGTAGGCGAGGTAGGCGTTGCGCGCGCCGTCGAGCAGGATCGTGTTCCCCGGCCAGGTCGTCATGTAGGACGTGGTGGAGAGGCCGTATCCGCGCAGTAGCCTCCCCGCCTGCTCGCGGTCTCGCGGCGTGTCCGGGATGGGGCGCAGGACCGGACGCAGCACCTGGAACAGGCTGAAGGCCAGCACACCGCCCCAGGCGAACGTGATCGAGTCCAGGAACCAGCGTCCCTTCCAGGTCGCGCCGGCGATCGGTCCGCTCAGGAAGGCCATGCGCTCCAGTGCCTGACGGACCACCAGCGCG
>DATKRJ010000192.1:0-4814 GCA_035532355.1 Thermomicrobiaceae bacterium
CTGCACGGCTGGACGGGTGCGGTGCTTGCGAACCGACCCCTCTGCGATACTGGGACGGGAGGGTTGAGGTCGATTCCACGGAGAGGAGTCACCTGCGATGTTCGTGGTGGCCGCGCGTTACTACGCTCAGGCGGGCAAGGATGACGAGATAGCCGCGATCCTGAGAGAGATGCTGCCTCTGGCCAACGCCGAGCCGGGTTGCGCCCTGTACACCGTCAATCGCTCCACCGAGGACCCGCGTCGCTTCCTGCTCTACGAGCAGTACCACGATCGCGCCGGCTACGAGGCGCACCGGGAGACGGCCGCCTTCAAAGACAAGATCCTGGGTCGGGTGATCCCGCTGCTGGAGAGTCGTGTGCCGGAGTTCTACGAGACGCTGTGACGATACCGGCCGGGGAGAGGGGGTTCGAGAGTGGCTGCGACTGACGGGGAGCGCCCATGGCGCAACGTCACCGCGGTGGGTGGAATCGTGGTCCGGGACGAGTCGGTGCTGCTGGTGCGGCTGGCCTACGGCGGCGCGCGAGGTCGCTACCTGCTACCGGGCGGGATCGTCGATCCGGGCGAGACGCTGGACGAGGCGGTGACGCGCGAGGTGGACGAAGAGACCGGAGTCGCGGCCCGGCCGCTCGGCATCGTCGGGGTGCGCACCCGTCACGACCCCGGCGGCAACGACACCTACGTCATGTTCTTAATGGAGCACCTCAGCGGGGAGCCACGCTCGGACGGTCGGGAGAACGACGACGCCCGCTACTTCTCGCGCGTCGACCTCGAGGCGGAGGCGGACGTGATCACGCCCCTTTCGCGCTACATGGCGCTGCGCGCGCTGGGCGGCGAGTGCGCAATGCTCCCGTTCGACGGGGAATTCGACTACGGCAGCGCCGTCCGCGACCCCGCGGCCTGGCGACTCTTTCGCTGACCGTCGGTGCCGTCCCGTCCGATCGCGCGTCGGGGACGGCGGTAGGCTGCCTCGAGGCCGCGCTGATGGTGCGGATCGTGCGCGGACGGCGGCAGATCGCAGCGCGGATCAGACCGGTGGCAGCCGAGGCCAAGCGCGCTCGGACCGCGGGTCCCGCCACGCCGACCGACGCAGCGGAAGGAACGCTCCATGACCCGACGCAGGAGCCCGGATCCCGCCCCACCGAAGGGACGGCCAGACCGGGCGACTGACGCCCCGCTCGAACGACTGGATGTGGGCCTGGACGACGAGGCGGTAGCGGTTCTGGTGGAAGATGCCTTCGATGAGCCTCTCGTTCCCGACGATGGAGTCGCTCCGATCACCAGCCCCGGCTGGACCGCGACAATCCGGCCGATGGTCGCTCGATGGGTGGAAATTTTCGTCGCCTGGTGCCTGGTCTCCGGCGCGGAGCTTCGAACCCGGTTTCTACGCTGGCAACGAGTGGCGGGACTCTGGGCCGCCGATGCGCTCACCATCGTCGGCGCCTGGGTCGTCGCTACTTCGGTCACGCTGGGAATCCGCGCGCGGAGATGGTGGCGGGTAGGCCGCGAGTACGCCCGACAGCGGCGCGCGGCGCACGCGGTTTCGGGCCAGGCACGCCGGACCGCCCCCGACGCGCCGTTGGGCGTCGACCAGTTGAGGCGACCCGCTGAGACGCCGCGCGCCGGGACGTCTCCGGCCGACACGCTGCGCGACGCCGCGCTCAGGGCCTGGGGAGCTCAGCGAGATCAACAGGTCGCCCAGCAGGCGCAGGTGCAGCGACGCCGGACGGCGCGCGACGCGAATGCGCTGCGACGCCTGGCCGCGGCGCGCCTGGGACTCCAGATCACGCCGGCGGCCGGCGTGGTCGACGTGGACGGGCTCCGGTTGGGCGTGATCCGGGGCGAGCAGGTAAACGACTACGTCCTGGTGTTACTGAGCACCTGTCCGGCCTGCGGCGCGCCGGTGGCCAGTGCCGACCTGCGTGGGCTGGCGGACCTGGGGGCGGCCGTCGACGCGGTCAATGCCCGCCGAAATCTCTGTCAGGAATGTCGCACGGCCGCCGAGGCGGCGGTCAGTGCCGACCCCGAGCAACTGGTCGCCGCGCTGCGCGAGGTGCTGGGCGGCGACGGGTTGCGGACGCTCACTACCGTGACGGCTCCCCCGCATCGCCCCAACGGATCAACCCCTCGAGCCGCCCAGGGACGGGTGGAGAGCAACGGCCACGCGCCGGTCGACGGTCGACGGGACCGTGGGGCGGGGCGGACCGGCCGAACCCTGCACGAGCGCCCCGACGGTTAGCGACGAGCAGGCATCGTCCGGTCTACGCGGAGGTGTTCGCCGGGACTGGCCTGACTCAGCGGGCGAGGTCGCCGGTGGTGGGCTCCTCGAGCAGTCCTCGAAGCGCAACGCCTGCCGCGGCGCCCAGTATCGTGGGGGCGGCGAACCAGAGCAGGTAGAGCATCAAGGCCAGCGCGACCCCGATGAAGCTAAGGCCACTCCACAGGCTGCTGATCTGTCCGTGGGACGCGACCCAGCCGAGCAGGCCGGCCATCACGAGCAGCGGAACGCCGGCGACCGACCACGGATGCCGCAGGATGAAGCCCCCGGCGAAGCCGATGGTAGCCAGCGTCAACAGCGTGATCGCCCCGCCGCCCGAGGGGAGCAGCGCGATCAGCGCGACGGGCACGATGATGCCGAAGCGCTGCGTCCGGTGGAACACCCCCACATCCTCTCGACCCGGTACGTCGGCGTGGCAGCTGTCTGAGGTGGGTCCTCGCAAGCATCGAACCACGGCGGAAGTGGCCGGTCCCGCGCGACTACTGGGGCTACCCTTGCCAGCCCAGCCAGCTGAGCGCCGACAGCAGCGTGAGGTCGTCGCCGAACCCACCCGCTTTGGTGATGAGGCCGGCGCCGGGCGCCGCACCGCTCTCGAGCGTGCCCCAGGGCATGCCCGGTTCGACCTCGCCGCGCAGCCGTATGGCCGTGGCCCCGAGCCGCTCGCAGACCGCCGACGCAACGTCGCCACCGGTCAGGATCAAGCCGCCAGGGGCGGAGCGGACGGTCAGCCGCAGCACGACCTCGGCCAGCCGCGTCGCGACCAGCAACGGGTCGTGCGGCAGGTCGTCCAGCCCGACCGTCGTGAAGACCAGGGCGCCCCGACGGTCAAGCGTCGCGGCCGCCTGATCAGCCAGTTGCTGCGCCTCCCGCTCCGCTCCCGCGAAAAACACTGGCGACGGCACCAGGATTGGCACCCCCGCCTGGCGCAGTACCTCGACCTGCGTCAGCGTCCGCGGGTGCCGGCTCGCGGCAACGACCAGGGACGGGACGCGGGTGGCCGGCACCACATCGGCCGCCCGTTTGGATACGGCGGGCAGTGACGCCGCGAGGGCCGCGGCCAGCCCCGCCGAGCCGCAAAGCAGCCGCAGTCCCGAACGACGACTCGCCTCCACCAGGGTCGTCAGGTCCGTGTCGGTCTCCGCGTCCGCGACCACCACGCCCGGCCCGGCAGCGGCGATGAGGTCCCGCGCGGCGTCGACTCCGGCGCGGAGCCGGGCGAGGTCGAGCAGCACGCAGAGGCGACCGGGGGCGGCCAGCCGCTCCTCGACGCGCGACGTGCCGACCTCCATCCCGAAGTGGGTCTCGGCCAGCGGGAGTCCGCGCACCAGCTGCAGTCCGCCCACGGTCGTCCGACCCTGGCCGGGAAAGGCCGGCGCGGCCAGTGCCTGCTCGAACCCGAGTATCGTCATCACCGCGTCGAGCTCGGCGCCGGGGTGGCCGCGCAGCGTCGAGTCGATCTTCTTGTAGACGATGGACCCGGTCGGGTCGATCGCGGCGGTGAGACGGCGGGCCGCAACGGCAACCCGCTCACGGGCGGCTTCCTCCGTCCGGTGGCGGCTCTCGGTGGAGATGGCGAGGACATCGGCGGCGGGCAGCGGTCCGTCGTCGAGGACGATCAGCGTCTCCAGCCCCCGGCGGGCGAAGGCGACCGCCGTGTCGGCCGCGCCGGTCAGGTCATCGGCCACGATGGCGACGCGTGCGACCACGCTCACCCGGGCAGCAGCGGGAGCATCTCGGGGGCGTGGGTGAGCACCGTCACAGTCGCCTCTGGTCCGTGCCGCCGCAGCGCCGCGTCGACGGCGTCCTGCAGCGCGGCGAAGGGCGTGAAGCGCAGCGCTCGCGCCTCCTCGTCGCTGATGCCGCCGCTGACGAGCGACACGTCCGCCCGCTCGCGCGTCTTGGCCCAGGCCAGCGCCAGCGCGCCGGAGACCACGTCACCGATCGTGCCGTCCTCGATCAGGGCCTCGATCCGGGCCGAGTCGAGCGCGGTGAACCGCAGCATGTCGCGATGAGTGACCGCGACCCCTTCCGGGCAGGGCGTCACGACCACGATCGTGCCGCCGGCCCGCACGGCGATGTCCGCCGGGTAGAGGGACTTGTGCGCTTGCCAGAACTCGATGTCGCAGGGGTGCGAACCGGCGACGACGACGTCGGCCGGACCCGGGAGCGCCGCGCCGTACACCTCGCGCGAGAGCGCGACGCCTGCCCGGAACGCGCGGCGCGGGTCGCCGTAGAAGGCGCGAACTGCTCTTCCAGCATGGTCCAGCACGGTGTTGAGCACCGCGTTGAGTCCGACCAGTTCCGCGATGCGCTCCATCTCGGCGCGCACGGGATTGTCGACCAGGCCCAGATAGGAGCGGCGGGTGCGCGTGCTCAGGTAGTGCGTCGCGCCGGTGGTCGCCGCGCCGGAGATGCCCGGCTGGACGATCTTGGCGCCGGCCGAGTAGCCGGGGATGTGGTGCGGCACGATGCTGCCAAGGCCGATCAGGAAGTCGGCTTCGTAGGCGAGCCGGCTCACCTGGATCGGCGTCCCATTCGG
>DATKRJ010000193.1:0-6471 GCA_035532355.1 Thermomicrobiaceae bacterium
GCGCCTCCCATCGGGCCGCGCCCCAGGATCGTGACCCGGCGCGGCGGGTCGGCCTCGGCGAGCTGGTGGGCGACGACGGCATGACCCGCCTCGTGGACGGCGACGGTCTCCCGCTCGCGCGCGCTCAGCGTCTGGCTGCGCCGGGTGGGGCCGGCGATGACGCGCCCGACCGCCTCTTCGAGATCCTCCTGGACGATCACGTCGTCGCCACGGCGCAGCGCCAGCAGCGCGCCCTCGTTGACCACGTTCTCGAGGTCCGCCCCGGAGAGGCCCACCGTCCGCCCCGCCAGGCCCTCCAGGTCGACACCCCGCGCCACCGGCTTGCCGCGCGCGTGGACGCGCAGGATGGCGGCCCGCTCGGCGCGGTCCGGCAGCGGGAGGTCGACCCGGCGGTCGAAGCGGCCGGGCCGCAGCAGCGCGGGGTCGAGGATGTCGCTGCGATTGGTGGCGCCGATGACGACGACCGCCTGGCGGGGCTGGAAGCCGTCGAGCTCGACCAGGATCTGGTTGAGCGTCTGCTCGTACTCCTGGTGGCTCTGGGCGTCGCCGCGCCGCCGGCCGATGGCGTCCACCTCGTCGATGAAGACGATGGCCGGGGCCGCCTTGCGCGCGGTGGCGAACAGGTCGCGTACCCGCTTGGCGCCGACGCCGACGTAGACCTCGACGAACTGCGAGGCGGACATGGCGAAGAAGGGGACACTGGCCTCGCCGGCCACCGCCCGCGCCAGCAGCGTCTTGCCCGTGCCCGGCGGTCCCGAGAGGAGCACGCCTCGCGGCATGCGCGCGCCCATCTTGACGAAGCGCGACGGGTTGCGCAGGAAGCTGACGATCTCGGCCAGCTCCTCCTTGGCCTCGACGAGGCCCGCCACGTCGGCGAAGGTGACGCCGGGGCGCTCGGCCGCGGTCACCGACGCGGTCTGGGTGCGGCCCAGCATCCGCTGCTGCCAGACCGCCAGCCCCACCGCAAGCGAGATGGAGCCCAGCGCCAGCAGGCCCTGGGGTAGTGACGCGCCAGGACGGATGGGTCGGGGATTCACCGGGGCGCTCCTCTCGTCAAGTCTCTCCTCCTCGACCGCGCGCCGGCGCCGGGCATCGCGCGTGGTGCCTGGCGCGCGACCTCGGCTGAGCAAGACGCCATCGGCACGGCAGGCACGCCCTGCCCGGCAGCGAGGTCCGGGCTGGTCCGCCGACTTCGTCCACGCGGCCCGATACCCCGGAGGTTACCCCGCGCGCGGCCCTGTGACAAGGAGGCGGGACCGCGAATCAGGACCGATGGGAGATGGACGGGGCAAAGATTGTCCGCCAGCACCTCGCGTACGTTCGCGACATGCGCCGGATCTCCCGCCAGGCGATGGCGTGGCGTGGGCAGAGCGGTGGATCAGACCTCCGAGCCGTGGATGGCGAGCGCCTCGGCGACGGTCGCGTCGAGCGGCTATGACTGGCCGCCACCCGCAGCACCTCGGCCTCCCGCGCCGTCAGCCTGCCGGATGGCGCTCCCGCCTCGTCGGGCGGGTCTCCGTCAGCCTGGCTTCCAGCGCGTCGATGCGGGCCAGCGTCGGCCTGGCTCCCAGCGGCTCGCAGATGCTCCGGACCTCGGCCAGCAGGACGCGAGCGTCCTCCATTCGACCCTGCGCGGCCCGCAACTCGGCCGTCCCGAGCAGGGTAAGCGCCCGCTCGAAGGGGGCGGCGCAGGCGTCGGCCAGGGCGAGCGACTGCTCGAGGTGCGCCTCGGCGTCGGGGAAGCGCCGGTCCTCGGTGCCGAGCTTCCCGATGAAGCGGTGGACGGCCACGAGCGCCAGCGGCTGGCGCGGCTCCGAGGCAAGAGCCAGGGCCTCCTCGGCGCGCTGGCGGGCGAGCGGAGGATCACCCGCGGCGTGGTGGTAGGCGGCCCAGAGGAGGGCGCCGTCGGCCCGGCCGAGCACCGCGCCCGACCAGCCGAGCCAGCGGTCATGGGCCTCCAGCCAGGCGCGGGTCATCGGGAGGTCGCGGTCCTCAAACGCCTGCCGCGCGGCCAGCCGCTGTAGGGACTGCGCGGCGAAGAAGTCAGCGTCGCCGGGCTCGGTCGCCGGGCCGTCCGGCAGCACCTCGGTCGCGTAGGCGACGATCCGTTTCCCCTCGCCCTGCTCGCAGGCCAGGATCGCCAGGACCTCGGTCGCCGTCAGCCGAAGCCAGACCAGGTTGTCAACGAGCACGCGACGGCAGGCTTCGGCCAGATCGCGCGCCTCCTGCCACGCCCCCTCCAGCAGGAGCACCGGCAGAAACGGCGGCATGGTGAGCCCCAGCGGGACGCTATCTCCCGCCCGGGCCCAGGTGGCCTGGGTGCGCTCGACCAGCCGCTGCCGTTCGCGCAGCCGTTCCGCCTCGTAGGGCAGGTGTAGCAGTTCCAGTTCGGCCTCGGCGTTGGTGCTGACCAGGATGGGGTCGATTCCCTGAGCCTCGAAGAGGCGGCCCGCGTGGCGGAAGAAGCGGTGCGCCTCGGCCACCCGACCAAGCAGGGCATAGGCGATGCCCAGCCCGTGCGCGATGTTCGCGCTGTGGTGAGGTCCGGATCCCGCAACATCGACGTAGACGGCGGTACTGCTGATCTCTCCCGCCTCCATGCGCGCGAAGATGGCGTCCACCAGCGGTTCGCCCAGGGTGAGCGCACGCTCCAACTGCCCCAGCATGGCAGCGGACGAAATCCGAACGTCGCGCCGGAGGGCGACCAGTCCCCACAGGAAGCTGGGAGCGTCGGGAAAGGAGAACCCGAGCATGCGGGGCTCGGCATCGTCGAAAGCAGCCGGGTCATCCGCCAGCAGCCGGTCGAAGACCTGAGCCGCGAGCTCCAGATCGGCCATCCCGTCGCGCATCTCGCCGAGACGCCGGCGCAGGTAGCCGCGCTGTCCCAGCGCGACGGCCGCGAACGCGCGATCGCCCACCCGCTCGGCCAGCGCCAGCGCGGCCTCGACGTGGCCTAGCGCTGCCCGGGGATCGGTGAAGCGCAGCAACATGCTCATCTGGAGCAGTAGCGTCTGCGGCGCGGCTACCCGGACCCCATGTGTCTCCTGGAGTCGCAGCACTACCTCCAGGCGCGCCACCGCCGCCCGCAATGCAAACGTTCGAGCGGCCCGGGTCGCGGCCCGGAGCATCCAGTCGACTGCGCGCGGATCGCCCGCCTGCTCGAAGTGGTAGGCGACCATGTCGGGGCCAGGGGAGTGGCTCGCCGCTAGCGCCTCACCGACTGTCCGGTGCCAGACCCGTCGCCGCACCAGCACGATGCCTTCGTAGAGCGCCTCGCGCACCAGCGCGTGGCTGAAGCGCACCGCCCCACCCGCCCCTTCCGTCAGCAGGTGCGCCTCTAGCCCCTCCTCGACGGCCCGGGCCAGCATCTCGTCCGTCGCCCCGCTCACTCGCTGCCACAGGTCCAGCGGCACCTCCTGCCCGATCACGGCCGCCACCTCGAGCAACGCGCGCGTCTCGCCATGCAGCCGCCACAGTCGCCCCTCGATCACCTGCACCAGCAGCGGCGGCACCCGGACTTCTGCCAGATCTCCCAGCTCCCAGGCGCCGTCCCGCACCGCCAGCACCCGGCCGTCCTCCAGCATCCTGAGCACCTCGCCGACATACAGCGGGTTCCCCTCCCCATGCTCGCGCAGGTATCGCTGCAACCGCACCAGGTCGGGCTCGGGCAGCCGGTAGCGCTCCTCGATGAGTGCCCGCTGGGCGTCCTCGTCCAGCGGCAGGACGTCCAGCCGGTTGGCCTGGGCTTCGCGGACGACGAGTGGGATGAGCTGGGAGAGCGGATGGCGTCGCGCCAATTCGTCGCTGCGGTACGTTGCCAGCACGAGCATCCGGTGCCGGGTAACTTGCCGGGCCACGAACCGGAGCAAGTCGAGGCTCTCCTGGTCGGCCCAGTGCACGTCCTCCAGCATCAGGACCAGCGGACGTTTGCCCGCGACGGTCGCGAAGAAGGCCCAGGTTTGGGCGAAGAGCGCCCCCTGGCTGCCCAGGGCGCCCAGCGCGGGGCCACCGTGGAGGAAGGCGGGGAAGGGCGGCAGATCGTCGGTGGGCTGATAGCCGGTGGCCAGCTCGACCCAGGGATCGTACGGGGGCGTCACCGTGAGGTCGAAGGCGTGACCCCAGAGCACCAGGCAGCCCTGGTTCTCGGCCTGAGTGGCCAGGTCCGCGACGAGTGTCGTCTTGCCGATGCCGGCCTCGCCGCCGACGAGAACCAGGTGGCCACGGCCGGCCATGGCTGCTTCCAGATGCCCGCGCAGCAGCGCTCGCTCGCGCTCCCGCCCGACGAGGAAGGGTCGGACGGCAGGTGAGACGCTGGGCGAGGGCGGCTGGGGCCGGACCATACCGGCCGGGTCCAGTTGCGGCCGGGCGACCGCGCGGAGCGTAGCCGCCTGCTCTGCGCTGAGCCCCAGCGCCTGCGTTAAGAGGGCGACGGTGTCGAGCCGTGGCAGCCTACCGCCGTCCCGCTCCAGGTCGCCCACCGCCCGCCCCGAGATCCCGGCGCGCTCCGCCAGCGCCTCCTGGGTCAGCCCGGCGGCGAGCCGATAGCGCCTCAGTAACGCACCAAACGCGATCGCGGTCTGCCCCATTGTCGCCTCCTCTGCTGGAGGCTGGTCCCGTATGAAGGGCACGATACCCACATCGTACCACGGCGGCTCGACCGGGAGAACCCGGCCCGCGGGAGCCGGCCGAGACAAATGCGAGACGAACGGGAGGCCAGTGGGAGGTCAACGGGAGGTGCGCGTCGTGGTGTCGCCGCGGGCCAAGCCCCAGACTGGGCCACAGGAGGTCCGGGACGGCAGAGCACTGGAAGGCAGGGAGGAAGTCGACCGGGGTGGTGGCTTGGGGGGCGCTCGAGAAGGAGGTGCCGGTGATCAACACAGCGACTCGCCGCACGTGACTACCGCGGATCGCAACGAGGCACGTCGGCCATCGAGACGGCATTTTGGATTAGGGGGACAGATCATGCAAGCTCATCGAATGAAGCCAACGGTTGTCATGTCGTCGTGGTGGATCGCCGGGACGATCGGGCTGGTCGGCGGCATGGTGCTCATGCTCGCCGTCGGGCTCGCCACCGGCATCACCCAATTTGGCACCCCTACCAGTCAGAACTCGACGTCGATCCATCAGGGCGCCGGGGCGGCACAGAACAATCCAGTGGTACTCCCAGTCTCGGGCCGTGCCGCCGACACGCAGGCGTCCACGGGAGCGAGCACGGGTTCGTTCAGCGCCTCGGCCGGAAGCAGCGCGCGACCGCTCACGCGCTACCAGGAGGCGCGAGACGTGATCAACCCGTGGGCGGCCAGCAAGACACCCACGGGCGGCGGTAGCCCGAAGTAGCCGTGCTGGCCGCTAGACTCGGAAGCAGGGCGGCGTCTTGGTCGCGGCGAAGTGGGAACGGGCGCCATCAACCCTAGATCAGACGTCGTAGACCACCGTTGACAACGCCGGGAGTCGCCCGCACGGTAGGGCCAACTCCCGGCGATCGTCTGTCCCGTCGCAACGATGGCGACGCCGGAGGATATTGGTGAGCCGGCGGGATCGGAGGTGCCGCGGTGACCGCGCGCGACCTGCTGAAGGGGCTGTCCCTCGAGGAGCGGATCGGGCAGCTCATCTCGACCACCATCTACCACGAGCCGGACGCCGTCGAACGCCTGGTCGCCGCCGGCCGGCTCGGCTCGCTCTGGCTGACCTGGCCCGACCTCGACAACCCGGCTCAGGCGGCGCGGTTCGTCGAGCGTTTCCAGACGGCTGCGTGCCTTCCCCTGCTCGTCGGGGCCGACTTCGAGTCCGGCGTCGGCCGCCTGCTGCCCGGCGCCACCGCCCTGCCCACGCTGATGGCGCTCGGCGCGACGGGGAGCGAGGAACTGGCCCGCGCCCACGCCCACGTTACGGCGGTCGAGGCGGCCGCGGTCGGCGTGCGGCACGTCTTCGGGCCGGTGCTCGACGTCAACGTCAACCCCGCCAACCCGATCGTCAACGTGCGCGCCTTCGGCGGCGATCCGGACCTGGTCGGCCGGCTGGGGACCGCCTGGATCGCGGGCTGCCAGGACGAGGGGGTGCTGACCGCCGCCAAGCACTTCCCCGGGCACGGCGACACCGCGCTCGACACCCACCTCGAGCTCGCCACCGTGCCGCACGACCTGGCTCGCGTCGAGCGGGTGGAGCTCGCGCCGTTTCGCGCGGCGATCGCGGCGGGCGTCGCCTCGATCATGACCGCGCACCTGGCCTTCCCGGCGCTCGACCCGTCCGGGCTGCCGGCCACACTCAGCCCGGCCGTGCTGACCGGGCTGCTGCGCGGGCGCCTCGGCTTCACCGGGTTGATCGTCACCGACGCGATGGAGATGGACGCGGTGCGGCGGCACTTCGGCGTGGGCGAGGCCGCCGTGCGTGCCGTGGCCGCGTGCGCGGACCTGCTCCTCGCGCACGACACGGCGGCGACCCACGCGGCGCTGCTCGCCGCGGCTCGGGAGG
>DATKRJ010000194.1:0-2197 GCA_035532355.1 Thermomicrobiaceae bacterium
GGGTCGGTGATCCCAAACTACGGCCAGCTCTGAGCGCGGGCCGGTACGGACGACGCTCCATCACCTGCCGGAGCGTCGTGGCATCCGTAGTTTGCGCTGGCACAAAGCCACGTCGAAGCCTGCGAGCTAGGATCGGGAGTGGAAACGGGGCCGCCCGCGACTAGCGTCGGCCCCGAACCGTGATACTGGAAAGCCGGAAGACCATGGGCTCAACCGAAACCGAGCAGACGCCGATCCGCATCCTGGTCGTCGGTGGCGGCTTCGCCGGGGTGTACACCGCGCTGGAGCTCCAGCGCAGCCTGCGTGGCCTGCCTTGCGCCATCGACATCGTCAACCGCGAGAACTTCTTCGTCTTCTACCCGCTCATCCCGGAGATCATCTCGGGCGCCGTCGAGACGGAGCACATCCTGACCCCCATCCGGCAGGTGGTCCCCGGAGCGACGCTGTTCGTGGGCGAGGTGACCGGGATTGACCTCCACGAGCAGCGGGTCGACATCCGCCATGGCCTCTACGGACACGCGCAGCAGGTCTGCAGCCACTCCTACGACCACCTGGTGCTGGCCCTGGGCGGCGTGCCGAACACCAGCCGCATCCTCGGCCTGGCCGAGCACGCGTTCGATGTGCAGCGGCTGGCGCACGCCTTCGCCCTGCGCAACCACCTGGTGGACGTGCTCGAGCAGGCCAATATCACGACCGACCCGCTGGAGAAGCGCCGGCTGCTCACCTTCGTCGTGATCGGCGGCGGCACCAACGGGGTCGAGGTGGTCGCCGAGATTCAGGGACTGATGCAGGGCGCGCTCGCGCACTACCGCTACCTGGCGCCCGAGGACGTCCGAGTGGTGCTCGTGCAGAGTGGCGAACGGGTGCTGCCGGAGCTGTCGCCGAAGCTGGGAGTATTCGCCCGGCGGCTGCTGGGGGAGCGCGGCGTCGAGGTCCTGCTCGGCCACCGGGTGGCGCGAGTGGACCGTGACGCGGTCCGGCTCGACGACGGCACGGTAATCCCGAGCGCGACGGTGGTCGGCTCAGTCGGCGTGCGGCCGAGCCCGCTGGTGCGCGGGCTGCCGGTGCCGCACGACGTGGGCGGGCGCGTGGTCGTGGACGACACACTGGCCGTGCCCGGGTTCCCGAACGTCTGGGCGCTCGGCGACAACGCCCTGGTGATGGACCCGCATACCGGCCGGCCCTACCCACAGACGGCGCAGCACGCGGTCCGCGAGGCGCGGGTGGTGGCCCACAACATCGCGGCGAGCCTGGAGGGCAAGCCGCTCGAGCGGATCGACTACCGGACGCGCGGGCAGTTGGTGGCGCTCGGCCACCGCTCGGCGGTGGCCGACATCCGGGGCCACACCTTCTCGGGGTTCGCCGCCTGGTGGCTGTGGCGGACCTACTACCTGGCGCAGCTGCCGCGCTGGGAGAAGCGAGTGCGGGTGACGCTCGACTGGACGCTGGACCTGCTCTTCCCGCCGTCACTGGTGCAGCTCAAGGTCGGGCAGCCGACGCCGGACGGGCGCGCCGCGACCCGCGCTGTCGTTGCCGACCCGCCGGGGGAGCGCGCGGCCGTGCCGGACGCCGTCGCCCTCGGAGCAATCGCTGGAGGACCGGCCCGTCACCTGGTGGCCGTGGGGGGCGGCTTGACCATTCTTGAGGGGTGGCGATGAGCGCGTTGCGGAAGGTACCGATCACCGTCGAGGACGTCGCGTCTCGCTCGTGTACGCTCGACGTCCGGCTGCGCGCCCTGCGGCGCTTGCCCTTCTTTGCCGACCTCACGCCGGAGGATGTGGGGCACGTCGGGGACGCCTTTCACGAGCGGCGCTACCGTGAAGGCCAGATGATCTACACGGCGGGGGAGCCGGCACTGCACCTGCACGTCGTCGTCGTCGGCAAGGTCAAGCTGGTCCGCCCGACGCCGAACGGACAACAGGTGCTGCTCGACATCCTCGGTCCCGGCGACTTCTTCGGCAGCCTGTCGACGCTGGGTGATCGGGCCTACGCGGACGCGGCGGAGGCGCAGACGACCTGCTGCGTGCTCGGCGTCACGGCCGGCGCGTTCCAGACCATCCTGCGCCGCCACCCTCCGGTAGCCCTGGCCGCGCTGGAGATCGTGGGCGAGCGGCTGCGGGCCGCCCACGACCTCATCGAGCAGCTCAGCAGCCACGACACCGAGCAGCGTATCGCCGCAACCCTGCTCAGGCTGGCC
>DATKRJ010000195.1:0-4646 GCA_035532355.1 Thermomicrobiaceae bacterium
ATCGGACAGGCCCTCTTCTGGCAGTTCGCCCGGCCCATCGTCAACGACTGGCGGCGAGAGCGGCTCGGGCTGCCGCCCCTGCCGTCCCTGAGCGTCTCCCCCGCCATGCCGCGCGTCGGACCGTGGCTCTATGGTTTCAGCGAGCACGTCATACCGCGTCCGCCGCACTGGTCGCCGGACGTGCATCTGACGGGCTTCTGGTTCCTCGATCGTCCCGCCGACTGGCAGCCGCCGGCGGACCTGGTCGCCTTCCTGGAGGGTGGACCGCCGCCGATCTATATCGGCTTCGGCAGCATGGTGACGCGCGATCCGCGGGCCGAGCTGGCCATGGTGCTCGACGCCGTCGGCCGGTCCGGCCGGCGCGCCGTCCTGGTCGCCGGCTATGGCGGGCTGGACGGCCAGCGCGTGCCCGATGAAGTCTTCGTCACTCCGTGGGTGCCCTTCGACTGGCTGTTCCCTCGGATGGCGGCGGCCGTCCACCACGGCGGCTGCGGCACGACCGCGCTGAGCCTGCGAGCCGGGCTGCCCACCGTCACGGTGCCGTTCTACGGCGATCAGCGGCTCTGGGCGAGCCGCGTGGCGGCGCTGGGGGCCGGTCCCCGGCCGATTCCGCACGCCGAGCTGACCGCCGAGCGGCTGGCGGCCGCCATCCACGAGGCGACCGGAAACGCCGCGCTGCGTGAGCGTGCACAGGCGTTGGGCGAGCGGCTGCGAGCGGAGGACGGCGTGGCGCGGGCGGTCGACATCCTGGACCGGGACATCCGGCACCAGTCTGGGCGGGCGTCCGGTGAGACGAGGCGACGAGACCGATGTGTGCTCGATGGCGATCAGCAGGCCGATCTCGTGCCCGGGTTCCCGGTCACGCGCGCCGCTGTGACCGGTCTCGGGGAGCGTCTGACGCCGGGGACGCGGTGGGGCGCCGCGGAGCCCCTTCCGATGCCGATGGCCCCGACCGACGCCTCCGCGTAGCGTGATGACGCGGACGATCACCTACCTGACGATCGGCTCGGACGGCGACGTGCGTCCCTGCGTGGCACTGGCGCACGGGCTGCACGCCGCCGGCTACGACGTGCGGGTGGCGACCCACCGGCGCTTCGAGCCGCTGGTTCGCTCCTACGGGCTCGACTTCTACCCGGTGGCCGGCGACCCGCGAGAGTTCCTGCAGGACGAAGACATTCGGCGCTGGGCCGAGCGATGCACGAATCCACTCCAGCAGATCCGCGCGATCATCGAGGCGATCCGGCCGGCCATTCGGCAGGGTCTGCAGGACCACTGGGACGCCTGTCGCGGGACCGACGTCGTCCTCTATCAGGGCCTCTCCCGGTTTCCCGGCCACATGATCGGTGAGTCGCTGGGGGTGCCGGCCTACCCGGCACACGTGCTGCCATTCCATCCCCTATCGGGCTTCCCCCGGGCCACCGGGAGCGACGTTGAGCCGCGCACCCGGGCCGTCAACCGGGTCTACAACCGGTGCGGCCCCCGGCTCGGCGATCTGCTCATGTGGCAGTTCGTGCGCCGATTCGTCAACGAGTGGCGCCGCGACTGCCTCCGGCGCCGTCCGCTGCTGGCGCTTGGCCCCACCCGTGACATCTATCGGATCCGGCCCTGGGTCTACAGCCTCAGCCGGCACCTGTTGCCCACCAACACCGGCTGGCCGGAGGGCGTCCATTGCACCGGCTACTGGTTCCTGGACCGCCCCGGCGGCTGGCAGCCGCCGGCGGACCTGGTCGCCTTTCTGGAGGGTGGACCACCGCCGATCTACGTCGGCTTCGGCAGCATGGTGACGCGGGACCCACCGGGAGATCTGGCGGTCGTGCTCGACGCCGTCGGCCGGACCGGGCAGCGCGCGGTCGTCATGAGCGGCTACGGAGGTCTGGACGGCCGGCGGGTGCCGGAGAGCGTCTTCCTCGTCCCCTCCGTGCCGCACGACTGGCTGTTCCCGCGGGTGGCGGCCGTGGTCCACCACGGCGGCAGCGGCACCACCGCGCGCGGCCTGTGGGCCGGGCTGCCGACGGTGACGGTGCCGTTCTTTGGCGACCAGCGTCTGTGGTCGACGCGCGTGGTCGCGCTCGGGGTGGGCCCACAGCCGATCCCGCACGCCGAGCTTACGGCCGAGCGGCTGGCCGCAGCGATACGTGAGGCGACCGGAAACGCGGCGATGCGCGAGCGTGCGCAGACGCTGGGCGAGCGGCTGCGAGCCGAGGACGGCGTGGCGCGGGCGGTTGAGATCCTCGATCGGGACATCCGGCGCCGGCTCGCCTGAGCGGCGGGCAGCGGGCAGCGGGCCCGCCGGGCTACGGCTGGGTTGGGTCCCCCGGCGCGGCCGGATCGTCCGGCGGTGACTGCTGCTGCCGCTGCCGGCGGATTGCCCGCAACGTGGCCGGGGATACCAGCACCGTCCGGGCCTCGACGCCGTTGGGTACCTGCCCGCCGGCTCCATTGACGGCCGGCTCACCCGGCTGCGACCTCATCCGCCCATCCCACATGTGGACGATCCGGTCGGCGCCGGACAGGATCGACGGATCGTGGGTGACGACCACCAGCGCGGTCTGCTGGCTCGTCCGCATCTTGCGGATCACCTCCATCAGCTCGAAGGCGGTCCGATGGTCGAGCGAGGCCGTCGGCTCGTCGGCAAAGACGACGTCCGGCCGGTGCATGATCGCCCGGGCGGCTGCCACCCGCTGACGCTGGCCGCCCGAGAGTTGATGCGGGTGCTTGCGCAGGTGGTCCGACAGACCCAGCGACTCCAGCAGCTCCTTCGCCCGCGCGCGGTCCTCGGCCGTCGGCCGAGCGATCGCGACCAGCACGTTCTCCAGCGCCGTGAGGTACTCGATCAGGAAATGCTGCTGGAAGATGAAGCCGAAGTGCTGCTGGCGCAGCGCGGCGCGGTCGTTGCCGGAGAGATTCGAGATCTCCTGCGCCCTGAACCGAACCCGGCCGCCGGTCGGCAACCGCAGGCCGGCCAGGAGATAGAGCAGCGAGCTCTTGCCACTGCCGGAGGGACCGACGATGCCGACGAACTCCGCCTCATTGACGGCGAGGTTGACCCCGTCGACCGCGTTCGTCCGGGTCTCACCCGTCGTGTAGGTGAGCGTGAGCTCGTGGGCCTCCAGCACCGCGCGTCTGCTCCCTGCTTCCCGCCGAGCGTGATTCCAGGCGGAGGTCCCGGATCGGAGCACCCGACCGGTCGGATCGGCGCGCGCGCGACCCCGCTTGGACAGCGTCAGCATATCATGTGATCCTGCACCGAATCTTGCTCGCCTCCGGACAGCGGCGGCCCGCCCTCCCGGTGGTGGCCGACTCCGCGGTCCCCGTGCGACCCGGTTGGACCTCCATGATGCTCGGTTGGGGAGACAGACGTGAACGACGACCCTGAAGTGCGCGTGAGGGCAGCCGACTACGGGCGGGCAGAGTCGTACCTGCCCTGGAACGTGCGGCCGCTGATCCACAACGCCACCGTCACCCTGCACTGGATCGGGGAGACCGACCGCCTCTGGTACCGCCGCACCGACTCGCAGGGTGCCAGCTTCGTGCTGGTCGACCCGGCGGCGGGCACGCGCGAGCCGGCCTTCGACCACGCGCGCCTGGCCGCCGCCCTCTCAGTGGCCTCGGGCACGCCCTACGTCCACACCCAACTGCCTTTCGACGAGATCCGCTTCCAGGACGAGGGCCAGACGCTGGGCTTCACGGTGGACGGCCAGGGCTGGACGTGCGACCTGGCGGACTACACCTGCACCCGAAGTGACTGGACGGCACCCGCGCCGGACGAACTGCGCTCGCCGGACGGGAAGTGGGCGGCGTTCCGGCGGGACGGGAACCTGTGGCTGCGGGAGGTGGCGAGCGGGCAGGAGCGGGTGCTGACCGAGGACGCCGAGCCCTACTTCGACTATGCCTCGCTGGCCGAGTCGCGCCTCACGGCCGTGACCGATCGCGCCACCGGCAAGCCGCTGCCGCCGGCGGCGGTGTGGTCGCCCGACTCGGCGCGGCTCTTGACCTACCGGCTGGACCAGCGGGCGGTCGAGCCCCTGTACCTGCTGCAGTCGGTGCCGCCGGGGGGCTCGTATCGCCCGGTCTTGCACAGCTACCGCTACCCCCTGCCCGGCGACGCGGCCGTCGCCACCGCCGAGTTGCTCGTCTTCGACGCGCCTACCGGCCGGCGTGTTCCGCTCCAGGTCGAGTCACTGCCGGTCGCCGGCCACCTGTTGGAGCAGAAGCCCTTCTGGTGGAGCAAGGACGGCCGACGCGTCTACACGCTGCGCGCCGACCGCGGCGGTCGCTCGGTCCGGCTCTCGGTCGCCGACGCCGAGACCGGCACGGGCCGCACGCTGCTCGAGGAGAGCGGCGCGACCACGGTGTTCCCCCAGCACGTCGGCATGGAGATCAACACCATCCACGAGTTGGAGGGGGGCGGGGCGTTCACCTGGTTCTCGGCCCGCTCCGGCTGGGGCCACCTCTATCTCTATGATGCCCAGACCGGTGCCGTCCGCTGTCAGCTCACCAGCGGCCCCTGGACCGTGCGCGACGTCGTGCACCTCGACGAGGCGGGCGGCTGGCTGTATTTCACCGCGGGCGGCCGTGAGCCCGCGCGCGACCCCTACTTCCGCCACCTCTACCGCTGCCGCCTCGACGGCACGGACCTCAGCCTG
>DATKRJ010000196.1:0-5759 GCA_035532355.1 Thermomicrobiaceae bacterium
GTCACGGCGAGGATGTCGAAGCGCTCCGGGCTCTGCCCTTTGACGAAGCGCCAGTCCACATGCTCGAACCGCTGTTCGACGCCTCCCGGGACCGGGATCTCGCCCGATACCGGATGGCCGACCACCAGCAGCACCTCGCCGGGCGAGATGGACGATAGCGCCTGCTGGATCTGCTTGAAGCGCGCCAGCATGCCGCCGGCGACGGTGTAGCCGGTGGCCGGGTCGGTCCACTCCTGCAGGTCGGGCGTGGGTAGCGGCGGGTCGGCGGCGGGACTTGTCGGAGTTGCGGCGACTCCGCTTACCTGAGCCGACACACGCGCGATGAAGCTGTCCCACGGGAACGTCGGCCCCGGGTCGGTGTGGTGGTCCGCGCCGCCGCCGAGGGCCGGATTGGACGGGTCGGGGATGTCCTGGTGCCCGCAGATGCCGGGCTTACCCGCCACCACGTCGGCCAGCGACAGGCGCACGACCGGGATACTGTCGCGCTGGCAGAGATAGGCCGTCACCGCGACGGCCTGATCGATCACTGACGGGTCATACGGCTGGCCGACGAAGCCCGGCATCTCGAACTGGCTGGCCCGCTGGTTGTCCGCGTAGTTGCCGCAGCCATAGGCCACGGCGTCACAGGACACCATCTGGACGATCCGACCCTGAAGTGGGTCGAGGACGAACTGGACGCTCGCCTGCCGACCCACGACCTGAAACGTGTTGATGGCGCTACTCGCCGTCCCCTCGATGTCGTGGACGATCACGAGGTCGTGCCCGGTGCGGTTGGTGTCGAAGTTGCCGGCGGCGGCCGGAATCCAGACGACGGGGATCCCGCCGATGCTGGTGGGTTCTGCCACGGGTGATCCTCCCTGTGTGGCGGCGAAGGCCACGAGTTCGTTGGCGAGCGTCGCGATCGACGCGCCATAGCCGACGCCCGGCACGGCCCACGTTCCGTCCAGATCGCCGAGTGTCTTCACGAGACCCATCCTGGCGTCCGGGGTAACCGTGTAGCGCGGGTCATCCGCGACCATCGGGCTCTGGGCTCCCAGGATGTAGGTGAGAAGATGGGCGCACTGCGCCTTGATTCCATCGTCCGCCGTCGCGAAGCCCAGGCCGGCACCGGGCGCTCCGGTGACGCCCAGGCCGGCCGGGTTCTTGGAAATCTGCGCCCAGGCGCTCGTCCAGAAACCGGTCTCGTGCGCGCATTGCGCGGCCACCAGGTCGGCGTTGAGCCCGGCGAAGGACGCCCAATGGATGAAGGACGCCCCCAGGCCGCCGCCGGGGAGCGGCCCGCCGTGCGCCGCGAACCAGGCGTCGATCGCCGCGGCCGTCGCCGTGCCCGTCCCCAGCAGCGGGCTTGACGCGCTGTAGGTCACGGCTGCAACCCGGCCAGGATGTTCATGATCGTGCCGTTGTCTTCCCGGACCTCGACGGTGAATCCGGACTCGTAGACGATCTGACTTGCCTTGCCCCCGGCGGGCACCGACTGCTGCGCCGCCACATCGACCTCGCGAATGAAGGCGATGCGGGTCACGTCGAGCTGGATCGACTTGCCCGAGGCGAGTTCGTAGAACGGGTGGAAGTGCGCGGTCATTGAGTGCCTCCTATACCAGTCGAATCGGGTCGCCAACCTGGCGCCAAACCCACAACACTAACCTGAGCTCGCTGTGCGTTCCGGTGCGCTCTTCCGCCTGCCCCATCAGGCCGTGGAGCGTCTCGGGCTCGATAAACATCGCGGCGGCCATCTCCGGCCGCGTCTGGCCGGCGGCGCGGCGCAGGGCTGCCTCGCGCTGGCGCGGGGTGAGCTCTCCAAGGCGCGTCACCGGAGGCCCGACCCAGGGTCGCTTGCCGGTCACGACGCCGGCGTATTCGGCGCCGAATCAACCGGCGGCGTCGGAGGCTGCGCGGCCGCGTTCACCACCTCGGCGACGGTCGGCGGCGCGACGGAACTGATCGGGACGGCCGGCGCCGTCACGTTGACCCGCAGCAGCCCCGGCGTGCTGGTGGTGACCACGGTCGGCGCGCCATTCGTGCTGAGCGCGTCCAGGTGTCCCTCCAGCGTGCGGATGAGCAGCGCCCCGAGTGGAGCGCCAAGGGCGCCGATCACGGCCAGCGTGGAGGCCGGCAGGGCCGCCTGGAGGAAGTGATAGCCGCCGGTCCCGGCGCCCAGCAGCACCGCCATCACCAGGCCGCGCATGAATGCCGCGTAGCGCGGCGGGAGCTGCGAGAAGAGCGCGCCGTTGGGGCTCGTGAGGTTGCGGGTGTCGGCTGCGGTCATGGGTTCCTCCTCAGATTTCGGATACCGGGAAGTCGGGTATCTATCCCATGCAGGGGGAAACACGTCGTCTAGCGCCCGAACAGGTCGAGGATCAGCAGGAACGCGACGATCAGATAGAGCACGGCCATCTCCCACGAGCGCGACTGGACGGCGGCGCGGACCGCCAGGCCGACGCACACGAGGATGAGCACGACGAGGACGACGACGAGGATGAGCGACGAGTTTGCCGCGGTCATGGCTGCGTCTCCTTATCCAGTGGATGCAACTTCAGTATTTCGTCGATCGCGCCGTCCGACCACTCCTTGCGCCAGCGCGAGATGAAGAGCAGCGCAAGCGCGCTGACTCCCGCGATGACGCTGCCAACCGCGATGAGGGTCGCGACCAGCACCGACCAGTCGCGGTAGTAGCTGAGCCGAGCTAGCGCCACGACGGTGAAAAGCCCGAACACGGCACCGATGATGCGCGCCTCCTCGACGTTCCGCTCGGCGATCAACACCGAGGCCGGGTGCTCGTCCCCCGCCCGGACGGCGAGCACGCGGCGGCGCGCGACGCGCACCTGTCGCAGCAGCAGGACAACCCCGGCCACGGCAACCACGAGCCAGACCATGACGGCGACGAGGATGAACCAGTCGGCCAGCACGACGTCGCCGGGGCTCACCGGGGGCCGCCTTTCGGCGCGTGACCGGCGGCGATGTGCACGCGCAACTCGGCACGGATGGCCGCCACGTCATCGGTGATCGCGTCAAGCCGCGCCCGCACGGCCTGCGTCTCGGCGGTCGGCGCGTCCGGCGGCGGGATCGGCGGGACGCGCGGCTCCAGCCCGTAGAGCAGGAAATGGAGGAACGGCGGCAACTTCACGAAGGGTCTCCCGTCGCAGGTAGGGGCACGTTGTTCGTCGTCGCCTGCTGGTGCTCCAATTGCTCGCGTAGCCCATCCCGCGCCGCCGACGCGGCCACCACCCCACTCAGGGCCAAACGTCGCCACTCGTCATACTCCCGTCGTAGCTGGTCTAGCCGCTGCTGCAGGTCGGCGGCGTGAGCGTTCGCGACGTCGACCTCGATTTGTTTTCTCCCATAGCGCGCCTCGAAGGCCGCGCCCTGCGACCGCGCCGCCGCGTCGGCTGCCGCCAACTGCTGTCGCAGCGCCGCGTTGTCGGCCTCAAGCGTCGAGACCCGGCGCCAGGCGGTGTCCGCCAGGTTGCCGAGGTTGAGTTGCTCCGTCGACGCGTCTAGCTGAATGCGTGACGCGTCCGCGGCGATCTGGGAGCTCGTCGCCGTCCGGTTGAGCCACCAGGTCATGCCCTTGATGATCCCCACCACCACGCCCCCGGCGGCGGTCCCGGCGCTGAAGACGACAGCCGCGTTCACACGCGCCTCGGGTGCCAGTAGGACTGGAGCACCTGCACCAGGTTGCGGCGCGCCATCTTGCCGGGCGGGAACTTCGCCTGCTGCGTGGTGCGCGCCGGCGCCACGCTGAAGCCGCTGCCGGGGACGGCGGGGCTCGTCTGGGCCAGTGGCAGCAGCGTGAGCGTCATCATGCCCGCCCCCTCGTCGATGTCGCGCTGGACGATGCGGACCGTGCCCTCCCAGGCGGCGTAGGGCATGCGCAGCCCGCGGAAGAAGAGCGTCGCGCCGACACGGAGCGCGCTCCAGAGGCCCGGTATCCGCGGCACCAGCACGGTGAAGGACACCTGGCTCTGCTGGTAGGCGAGCAGCGTGCTGTTGGCCGAGGCCTGCAGGATGGCACTCGTATCGCTGGAGTTGCCCTTCAGGATCTTCTCGTGGATCCCGATCTTGGCCTGGGCGGCCGTATCGTCGGCCACGGCGCTCGTCTGCGCGCCCGTCGTCGTGTTGATGGCATACGCGTAGACCCGCGTGATGGCGGCCATGCCGTCGACGAGCGTCTTGGGCTGCTGGGCGAGCTGGCCCTGCTCGATCCCGGCGAGCGGCACGTCGACCCCGTCGATGGTGACGGTGGTGCTGAAGACGCCGCCGACCGACTTCTGCCAGTCGAGCGTCGCCCAGCCCAGGCGCGTGGTCGGATGGATCGCCCATTCGTAGCCGGTCTGCTCGACCAGGTCGGTGAACCACTCGTTCAGCATCTTGTGCCCCACCGCCAGCGACCCCGCCGGCGCGTTGGGGTCGATGGCCCCGGGCAGGAGCGGCATGGTGTGGCCGTAGGTCGCGCCGTAGACCACCACCAGCTGCGCGCCGGTGATGAACCGCTGACCGAGCGCGCCGCCTCCGGGCGAGTTGCTCGCGGCCACGGAGAGCCGCACCTGGACGTTGCCGGCCTTGGTCAGGTCGGTGAGCGCCCAGGCGTGATCGGCCGTCACGTCGATGCCCCAGGCGAAGTCCCCGTAGTCGACCGTGTAGACGTGGTTCGGCCCCCAGGTCACGCCCCCGTCCCAGGAGACGCCGAGGGTGAGCGTCCAGTTCGGCGCCGCGGCCGGCCAGCTGAGGTGCGTGAAGCGAAAGAGGTCGCACTGCAGGTTGACGCGCACCTGGTAGACGCTCGAACCGCTCGCGTGATAGGCCGGCCAGGTAAACGTGATCAGGCCGTCGGCCGTCGTCGGGCTCGTACCCGGGATGGCCTGCATGTAGCAGGGTCCGGGGATGCGGCTCACCGCGCCGGCGCGATAGGGCGGATTGGGCGTGGCGCCGGTGATGATGCCCATGTCGCCCTGCCAGAGCGACGAGCCGGTGAGTAGCACGCCGCTCGGCGCGCGGGCCTCCACGTTGTCGGTGTTGCTCGCCAGCAGCTCGTTGACCACCGGCGCGCCCGTCCAGGGGTTGTCGCGCCCGATGCGCCAGAGCCAGATGCTCGCGTCGCGCGCCTCGAGCCGCGCCTGGATCCCGTCGCCCTGAGGCTTCGTCACCCAGGACGGGATGTCGATGGTGGCGTCGCCGCCGTCCGGAATGTGGACCACCAGCGGCATCCACTCGTTGAGCGACCCGTCGAGGGCCTGGGGCAGGTCGGTCTCGACGGTGAAGGTGATCGTCGCCGGCTGCATCAGGGGCTCGGTCGTGGTGACCACGGCCTCGAAGTCCCCGGAGAGCGTCTCGATTAGCGCCATGCGTCGCTCGCCGATGCCGTGATGGTCATACCGGCCGCGTCCATGGCCGTCTCGGTCCAGGTGATCGTGGACGTGGAGGCCGGCTCGCAGCGCAGCCAGTCGACGTCCGGGCTGTCGACCGTGATCGCGGCCCGCGCCGTCACCTGGGAGTTGGCGATGATGCCGACACTGTCGGTCAGCCAGGCCGTGTGCGTCGGCGCGTCGATCACCAGGGACTGCCCCTGTGACAGCGCCAGCGAGGAGATGGTGAGCGTGCGCGTGCCGTCCGCGAGCTGGCCGGCCAGCGTGTAGGCGAAGCCCGTCGACACGCTCGTGACCGTCGGTGCCGTCGCGGTCGCCGTCGCCGGCACGAGCGCGCTATCGAGGTTCAAGAGCAGTTCTGAGGCGCCCGACCCTGCCCAGTTGGCCGTCGCCGTG
>DATKRJ010000197.1:0-5139 GCA_035532355.1 Thermomicrobiaceae bacterium
TTCGCTCGGTCCGCACGTGCTCGCCGGTGACCCGCAACGGCGTCCCCGGCGCGGCCGGTGCCAGATGACGCACCGCCACACTGTAGCCGATCCCCTCCTCGTCGGGGTCCAGGAACGGAAGCAAGATCTTCCGACCGACCAGCTCCATATGCCTGGCCATCCAGTAGGTGGCGTACACCGGATGGACCGGTCCGAGCTCCTCGAAGTCGACGGTCATCTCGGGCGTCACCACGAGCTCGAAGATCGCTGTCTGCCCGATCGGAATCGGCCGCACGTGATCGCCTACAGCTTCCGGTTGTCGACCACGCGACGCAGCTTACCGCCCTCGCTGCGCGGCACCGTTCCCGGTGCAACCAGGGTCACCGTCGTGCGCAGCCCGAGCGTGTCGCGAATGCGGCGCGCGATGCCCTCGCGCAGCGTGTGGAGGCGGTGGTCGGTTGCGACCAGTTCGTCGGAGAGCACGTCCCGCCCAACGCGCTGGAAGAGCGGCTCGGTGACCTCTACTCTGACCTCGACCTCGTCGAGCGTGCCGTCGCGGCTGACGACCAGCTGGTAGTGCGGCACGACGTCGGGGATACCGGTCAGGATCTCCTCGATCTGGGTGGGGTAAATGTTGACGCCCCGCACGATCAGCATGTCATCGGTCCGGCCCCGGATCGGTCCCATGCGCACGTGGGTGCGGCCGCAGCTGCACGGCTCGTAGCTCAAGTACGTCAGGTCACCGGTGCGGTAGCGCAGCACCGGCATCGCCTCGCGCGTCAGCGTGGTGAAGACCAGCTCGCCCTCGGCGCCCTCCGGCAGCGGCTCCCCAGTGTTGGGATCGACGATCTCAGGCAGGAAGTGGTCTTCCCAGATGTGGCTGCCGGCGCGCTCCTCGAGACACTCCTGGCTCACGCCCGGACCGATCACCTCGGACAGACCATAGATGTTGCAGGCGGTCACGCCGAGGCCCTGCTGCACGTGCGCGCGGATCGCCTCGGTCCAGGGCTCGGCGCCGAGCACGGCGTACTTCAGGCTGATCTGCTCGGGGTCGATACCACGGCGGGCGAACTCGCCGGCCAGCGTCTGGGCATAGGACGGCGTGCAGGCGATAACCTCCGGCTCGAAGTCGCGGATGAGGGTGATCTGCCGCTCGGTGACGCCGCCCGAGACCGGCACCACGACCAGGCCCAGCCGCTCGCCCCCGTAGTGCAGGCCGAGTCCGCCGGTGAATAGGCCGTAGCCGTAGGCGTTGTGCAGCAGCATGCCGGGTCGCGCCCCGGCCGCCGCCATCGAGCGCGCGTTGACCGCGGCGAAGAGGTCAATGTCTCCCGGCGTGTAGCAGACGACGGTCGGCTTTCCGGTCGTCCCGCTGGAGGCGTGCACGCGGATCAAGCGGTCGCGCGGCACGGCCAGCATGCCAAAGGGGTAGTGGTCGCGCAGGTCCTGCTTGCGGGTGAAGGGGAGCTTCGGCAGGTCATCGACGGAGCGGATGTCGTCGGGGGTCACGCCGGCTCCGTCGAGTCGCTCGCGGTAGACGGGCACGCGCTCGTACGCGTAGGCGACCGTGGACCGCAGCCGTTCGTCCTGGAGCCGACGCAGCTGGTCGCGGGGGAGCGTCTCGGCCTCGCGCTCGAACATGAACATCGCTCGCCCTCCTTGGCAGGCGCGGCCCGCGCATTGGGGGTCACGACGCGAGCCTTCCGGCCGGCCCCCGTGAGAGTGGACGCCACCGAGCGTCCAGCACAGTCAAGGTTTCGGGTAGGGCACGTCGCCGTCCATCATATGCTGCCTCCCGACGTCCCGCCAACTCGTGGTTGGCCGCGCCCAGTGCACCGCGTGCTCCCGGGAGCAGACCGGACGTCGTGGTGGCCCCTTCGGGACGATCGACAGCACGGCATGGACCACCGCTCCCGCCGGCAGGCGCGCACGTGCTCATGATGGAAGACTCAGACGATCTTGAAGCCCTCGAACGGCTGTTGGCATGCCCGGCAGTAGTAGATCGAGCGGCAGGGGGTTGGCCCGAAGAGGTTCTCGAGCTGCGTTTGGGTCGAGCCGCAGTAGGGACAGACCACCGGCTCGGCCGGCACGGGCGTCAGCCGGATGTCGCCGCGAGGTGGCGGAGCCAGACCTGCCTGGCGCAGCATTGAACGTCCGTCCGGCGTGATCCGCTCGGTCGTCCAGGGCTCGTCGAGGACCACCCGCACCTCGATCTCGCCGAACTCGCGCAGCCGGGCGGCGATCTCGCGGCGCATCAGGTCGAGCGCCGGGCAGCCGACGAAGGTCGGCATCATCTCCACCCGAATCCGATCGCCCAGCACGACGCGCCGGATGATGCCGAGATCGACCACGTTGATCGTGGGGATCTCCGGGTCGGCGACGTCGTGCAGCGCGACCCAGATCTCCTGCTCGGTCACCGTCACCATCGTCGCCTCCGTCTCACCAGACGCCCTCGGGCTCGAGCCGGCGCACCATGGTCATCTCCTCGTACAGCTCATCCCAGCCCGCGCCGTGCCGGCCCTGCCGACCGCCGAGCACCGGGTCGACCATGAGCTCCCAACCGTCGTCGACGCGCCGCCACGGGAACGGGAGCCCGAGCGGCTCGCAGCGAGCGGCTACGCGCTCAAGCCAGGGATCGCGCAGCAGCGACGTGCGCCTACCGAGCAGACCCGCCGCCTGCAGTGCGTCCTCGCCCGGTGCCTCCTCGAACAGCCCGAGCAGATCCGGCCACCTGGCGTCGAGCACCGCAGCCAGGCGAGCCGGCGACTCGCCACGACCACGGGCCAGCGCCGTCCACCACGTCGCGCCATGCCGCAGGTGGTAGGTCTCCTCACGCCGGACCTTCTGGACCGCCCCGGCCAGCGGTTTCCAGGATGAGCCGAGCAGCGCCTCGGTCCGCAGGTCGTCGAACAGGTCGTACAGGTAGCGTCGTGCGACCGCCAGCGCCCAATCGCCGCCGCCCAGGTGCTCGCCGGACTCGACGTAGCGCGGCGTGGCCCGCACCTCGAGCAGGCGAGCGTGGTAGTACTCACCCTTCGGCCGCAGCAGCGCCAGGTGGTCGGGGTCGGCGTCCAGCAGCTCGCCCGCCAGCATGTAGAACAGGCGCGCGTGGCCGATCTCGTCCTGCGCCAGCGAGCTGAACGCCACGTCCTCCTCGACCATCGGCGCGACGGCCGTCCACTCGGAGTCGCGATAGCCGAGCACCAGCTCGTCGTCGGCGACGGTCAGCAGGTAACGCCCGAACGCGGCAGCCAGCTCAGGCTCCATGGCCGGCCTCTCTCGCCTGGAGCTGCCTGCGCTTGGCGATGGTTACCCGGTAGCCCTCGCCCATGCGGTAGGTCCGCTCGATCGGCGGGCGCAGGAAGTCCGCGTCGTCGAGCTCCATGACCGCGGCGCGCGGCACCACCCAGAGTCGCGTCGCCTCGCTACGCCGCGAGTAGACCTCGCGGGCGTACTGGACCGCGAGCTCGGCGTCCGGCGCGTCCACGCTGCCGACGTGGACCATCGCCTCCCCTTCCTTCTCCTGGCGGAACACCTCGTAGACCTCCACGCCCATCCTCCTCGCCGCGGCTCAGGCCACCAACTCGGCGACGCTGCCGGCGACGGCCTGCCGCACCCAGCCGGTCTCCTCGTAGGACAGCCGGCGGAAGCCGAGCCGCTGCTGCGAGGCCGGCCCATGGCCGCGCCCGATCTGGGCTAGCTTCTCCCAGTCGATCGGGCTGTACTCCCAGCGGCCGCTCGCCTCGTCGAAGCGCAGTGCCGGGTCCGGAATCTCGAGCCCGATCTCCCGGATGCGCTTGACGTACTTGCCCAGAAACTCCTGGCGCAGGTCCTCGTTGGGCCGGCTCTTGATGCCCCATGCCAGGTCCTTGTCCTGCTCGGCCGGCGTCGGCGGCCCGTAGAACATCATCAGCGGTTCCCACCAGCGCTCGAGTGCCTCCTGGATCAGGGCCTTCTGCCTCGGCGTGCCGCCAACGGCGGTGAGCACGATGTCCTCGCCGTGCTTGAGGTGGAAAGCCTCCTCCCAGCAGATACGGCGCATGACGCGCGCGTAGGGCCCGTAGCTGCTGCGCTGCAGCGCCGCCTGGCTGATCACCGCCGCCGCATCGACGAGCCAGGCGATGATGCCGACGTCCCCCCAGGAGCGCGTCGGATAGTGGAAAACGTTGTGAAACTTGCTCTTACCGTCGATCAAGTCGGCCAAGATCTGCTCGCGCGGCTTGCCCAGGTCCTCGACCAATCGGTAAAGGAGCTGCGCGTGACCCACCTCGTCCTGGATCTTGGCGGTTACGGCGAGCTTGCGGTGCAGGCTGGGCGCGCGCAGGATCCAGTCCCGCTCGGGCAGCGCGCCCATGATCTCCGAGTTGGCGTGCATTTCGATGAAGCGGCTCACCCGGAAGCGGTACTCGTCTGGCATCCAGTCGCCCGCCTCGACCCGGTGCCCGTCGCGGATGCGTTGCTTGAACTCCTCGATCCGCTGGTCGTCGGTCATGTCGTACCTCCCAACGCGCGCAGGATGAACGTGACGTACTGGTCCGCGAAGGCGTCGAGCGCCAGCGGACCGGCCGGGTGGAACCACTGGTACGTCCAGTTGAGGGCCGACAGGACGAACAGGGTGGCAAGTCGTGAGTCGTCCACCCGGAAGGTGCCGTCGGCCGCGCCGTCGGCGATCGTCCGAAGGAAGTACCCCTCATACGCGTCCCGCTGCTGCTGCACCCGATCGCGCCGTTCGGGTGACAAGAACCGCCACTCGTCGAAGAAAACGGTGGCTCGCCGGATCTCCCGCGCCAGCACGGCGAGGTGGGAGCGCACGAGCCCGGCCAGCCGCTCGCCCGGCGGCAGGGTCTCCGGCACCGCCCGGGCGCCGGCCAGGAACTGCCGCGCCGCGTCCTCGACGATCTCGGCGAGGACCTCCTCTTTGGAGGCGATGTGCGTGTAGAGGCTGCCGCCCTGCAGGTTGACGGCCCGGGCCAGGTCGCGCATCGACGTGACGTGGTATCCCGACTCGCTGAACAGTCGGCCGGCGGCATCCAGGATCTCGGTGCGACGGTCCATCCCTGCTCCACGTGCCGAACAAACGCTCGTTAGGTGCTACGCGTGCCGGTGTTATACCGAGAACCACGTCGCGCGTCAAGGCGGAGCGTCCTGCCGGATCGGCGG
>DATKRJ010000198.1:0-3358 GCA_035532355.1 Thermomicrobiaceae bacterium
CGGGTGGTGGCGAACCTCCAGCGCCAGGTGCCGCAGCGTCGCCGGGAGCCGAACGCGCTCCGAAGCGAGATCGAACTCGCGCTCGCGCAATGGGACCTCCGCTGCTACCTGATCGAGGAGCGGAAGGTACCTGGGGAGGACGCCGATCTCCTCGTTGCCTGGGTGGTGGCGCACGGCCTAAACCCGGCCGGATGGCCGGACGGGCCGGCGAGTCAGGAGACGGAGACGGCGGCGATGACGGCGCTCCGCCGGGCGCTGGTGCCGCTACCCTCGCGGCCGTGACCACGGACCCCCTGGCCCAGCTCCGCCGGATGCTCGACGCGCTCCCGCCCGCGGATGACGCGACGGACCGGGCCGCGCGGAGCCTGGTGGAAGGCGCGATCCTGGCCCTGACCGCAGCGGAGGGCCACGACCGCGCTATGACCCGCGAGGCCGCGCGCGTGCTGGCGGGCGTGCTGGCGGCCATCGAGCGGGGGGAGCTGGCGGGCGACGCACGTATGGTCGAGGCGCTGGCGGGGGCACTGGCCGCCCTATCTGTCGATCGTGCGTGACTCTAAACGACCGTATAGGGTAAGGCATGACCATGGCACGGAGGGCGACCCACTCCGACACCGGCCCTCGGCGCGTGCTGGGTTATGCGCGCGTCTCGACCGGCGAGCAGCTCGCCTCCGGGCTCGGGCTGGAGGCCCAGCGTGAGGCGATCCGCTCTGAGGTCGCGCGTCGCGGCTGGGAACTGGTCGGGGTGTCCGAGGACACGGGCTCGGGCCGCAGCCTGCACGGCCGTCCGGCGATGCTCGCGGCGCTGGAGCAGCTCGACCGCGGCGAAGCCGACGCGCTGATCGTTGCCAAGCTCGACCGAGCGACCCGGAGCGTGGCGGACGCCGCGGCCCTGCTCACTCGGGCGCAGCGCCACGGATGGAAGCTCGTGGCCCTCGACCTCGGGTTTGACATGACGACCCCAGCCCGCGAGCTGGTCGCCTCAGTCATGTCCGCCGTGGCGCGATGGGAACGGCGCGCGATCGGCGCGCGGACCCGCGAGGCGCTGGCGGCGAAGCGGGCGCAGGGTGTCCGGCTTGGTCGGCCCCGGCTGCTCTCCGACGCGGTGCGCGCCCGGGTCGTGGCCGAGCGTCGGGCCGGGCGCAGCCTCCCGGCCATCGCTGGCGCTCTCAATGCTGACGGCGTGCCGACCGCTCAGGGCAGCCGGTGGTATCCCGCCAGCGTGGCGCGGGCGCTGCGGTCGGCGGCCCTCGACGGCCTGGCGGCCTGAGGGACGGCGCGTAGGATCGAACGCCCTCCGCCGGGCCGTGCCTGGGTGCGCGCAGGTTGACTCCGACCTGGGCATCGGCGACCAAGCCGACCCGCCAACGCTACCCCATCGACCCCGTCGCGCCGTCGAACCCTGCCGACCTCCCGCTCGGGGTCCCCACCCGTAGGCACAGGCGCGAAATGTCGGTTAGCCTGCCACGCCACGACGTCGGGTGCGGGAATGTCTGTGCCGCGTGGTTGGCGCCCGAACAGGCCGACCCGCGCGGCAATCTGGGCGCGCCACTTCTGCGGCCGAGTGGCGGGGATTCCGATTACGCTACCCAGTCGTTTGGCGTCGGGGCTGAGGTGGCTTCAGTGCGGCGACGACTGCATGAGCCTTCGCCGCCTCGGCTGCGTAAACCTGATCCTGCTCGACGCGCTGCAGGGCCACGCGGCACTGATCAATGGAAGCGGTGTCGGCGGATGCTTTCTCCAGAGCGTGCCTGGCGGCCTGGATGACCACCGGTCGGTCGGAGTCCATCCTCCGCGACTGGAGCGCGGCGGTGTTGACCTGCGCCGCAAAGTTCCGCGCTACCGCTCCCTCCTCGGGCTTGCACTGGACGACGGTCGAATACTGGTCGGTCTCAATCAGGAGGTAGAGTTCTCTCGTGTCGTGCCTCTTCTTTTTGGGAAAGAAGACCGACCCGACCGCCCCAACCGGGCCTAAGACGGCGCCGCCCGCCATGAACCGCGTCACCGTGTGACGCTGCGTCACAGCCATGTTCCCCGCGCTGTCAACGGTGGCCTTCGCTCCGATGACCGCGGCGCTTCCATTCGGAGTGTGAATGACGCGCTCGTACAGGGTGACTCCGCGATACTGCGCGAGCCGCCGCCCCGTAGGATGCTCGGATGCCACCAGTGAAGCTTGCGCGCGACTCACTCCGGCGGTGTGAGCTTGCTCCGCTGCTCGGAGATTCTTGGTGGCCAACGAAAGCGCCGCCAGATGCTGGTGCTCAATCCGAGCCAGCGCGCGGCGCGCGGCCCGGCGCTGCGCTCGAAGTGCCCGCTCGGCGGCGCTCCCGCGAAGGTTCCTCCACCACCAGGCTCCGAAGGCAATGAGAACGACGACGATCGGGACGACTATCTCCACTACGTTCATGCTTCCTCACTCCCATTCTCGCTACCGGCCGACGCCACAAGCCCCCGAGGTTTCGGCCCTTCGTCACGTCGACGTGAGCCTTCGTGACGAACTACTGAGTGCCCCGGCTCTTGCGCACTCGTAGCAGCCATCCCGACCAGAGCAGTCCAAACGCCCCAGTGCCCGACACCCAGAGCCCCGGCCCCAGCGATGCCGTGGCGAGCGAGCCGTGGATGCCATGGACCCATGCGTTGAGGTCGGGAACCGCGAACCCCACCAGAGCCGCCGCAATAACGCCGCTGCGCACTGGGTTTTGGATGCGCCAGTCCTTGGGAATCGGCAGCCGACCCGGGGCCAGCCGGTCGATCATCCCAGCCGCCTCGACGGCGCCGACGACCAGCAGCAGAAGCCCGACCGAGATCGGTCCGAAGATCGAGAGATCAAACCCGGAGTGGTTGACGGTCAGTGCCAGGACGCTCCCGGATGCCCAAGGCATCCACGAGCCAATCACGAGGGCGACGCCACCGGCGAGTCCTACCCACGCTCCCTGACGCTGCCGGTCGCTGACCGAGATGGAGCTGGGATCCGTTGTCTCTGGCGTTGCAGTGCCTCCGTGAGCCCCCGCTCAGCGTGCCGGAGTGTGGCACAGGTCGTCTCGCCTGGGAACCCCAAGCCAGGGTGGGCCTGTCGCGCGGCTCAGTCCATTGCCGGCGCTCCCGACGGGGCGACCCCATGGCGCGCCCCCCCCCGCGGCTGACGGACTAACTGACGGACTGAGGGATGATGCGAGATGGGATCTCGCGGCACACAGCGGTACCAGCTGAGATCAGATTCGGGAGCCGGCGGGGAGATTCGAACTCCCGGCCCGCTGTTTACAAAACAGCCGCTCTACCACTGAGCTACACCGGCCGCGAGGGCCACCCCGGCGACGGCCGGAGGGCGCCCTCAGGATAGCCCGGCCGCGGCGGCCGGGAC
>DATKRJ010000199.1:0-3008 GCA_035532355.1 Thermomicrobiaceae bacterium
CTGTCTACCGTGCGTTTCTGCCACGGCCCGCCTTCGGCCCGGACGTCTGCCGCGGACGAGACTGCCCGGTGATCGCCGTGGGCTCCAACCCGCGCCGGCGCGCGTGGTGCGCCTTCGCGCCGGGTTTCACCGATACCAGGGTAGAGAATCTCGCCTCCGAGCCGTGTCGCAAACGCGCCCGCCAGCGTTACAACATCGTGACAATCACCGCAGACCGTGCCCGGCGCGCGGATCGGCGGGTCCTGCGTGCCCGCCGACGACGTGGGCGTCAGCGGCAGGCTGTGGCATCCAGGGGACCGGTGGGTACCCTCTCTCTCGGACCGTTTCAGCAGTGCCAAGCGTAGGTCACGTGGTGGGCGGTGTGGCGAAAGACGAGCGACGGCAGCCAATCCCGATCCAGTTGCGTGGCGAGCCAGCGCCCCCGAGCCGGATGAGTCTCAGGTTCCGGCGTTCGGCGCGTTCGAAGTCTCGACGCAGGCCGCGGCGGATGACGCACAAGCCCAGCAATTCGGCCCTCCACAGGGCCAGGACGAGGACCAGAAGCAGGCGGGCCAAACGCGCTCGGTCGGTGATCGTGGTGCGCTCGAGCGCGAAGCCCGGCGCCGTGCAGCCACCTCGAGCAGGGTGACGCGCCCACTCCAGAGGAGGCCCAGGTTGAGGGCGACGAGGGTGGCGACGCGCCCCACGTGAGCGTGGGGTAGCAGGGCGCGGAGTTAGCGGTGCCACTCCTGCAACAACTGACGACAGGTCTGCATGGGCTGACTCCTACAATCGGTTCGACGCACACGATCCGACTGTGGCACGCCCAGTTCCAGGCAGACCCAAACTGTCCGGGAGAGAGGAAACGATCCCCGCCCATCCGGCGGAACTCCGGGTCAGGCCCTGAGCAGCCGCATGGCGTTCAGGATGACGGCCAGCACCGAGAGCTGGTGGATCAGCATCCCGCCCGCCATGTGGACGTCGCCCACCAGGACCGACACGAGTAGTCCGGCCACGGTCACCAGCGCGACGGCCACATTCTGCCGAATGGTGCGCAGCGTCGCCCGCGACAGCCGCACCGCGTCCACGATCTTCATCAGGTCGTCGGCCATCAGCGCGATGTCGGCCGTCTCGATGGCGACGTCGGTACCGGCGGCGCCCATGGCGATGCCGACGTCGGCCGCCGCCAGGGCCGGTGCGTCGTTGACCCCGTCTCCGACCATAGCTACCACGTGCCCCGCGCGCTGGAGACGGCGCACCGCGAGCAGCTTGTCCTCTGGGAGCAGGCCGGCCTGGACCTCGGTGATGCCCACGCGCTCGGCGACCACGGCCGCCACCCGCGCGTCGTCGCCGGTCAGCATGGCGATGCGCCGCACGCCCGCCGCGCGAAGTCGACGGACCATCAGGGGCGCCATCTCGCGCGGCGCGTCGGCGATGCCGAGGATCCCGATCGCCGCCCCGTCGAGCGCGACCACGGAGCCGGTCTGCCCGGCCGCGTGCAGGTAGCCCAGCCGGCTCTCCACCTCCGGCCCGAGGGTGATGCCGGCCTCGTGCATCAGCTCCAGGGTGCCGACCGCGATCGCGTGGTCCCGATAGCGGGCCCGCACGCCGAGCCCCGGCACCGCCATGACCTCGTCCGGCTGGGGCAGCGCTCCAAACGGCGCGGCAGCCGCCAGGATCGCCCGCGCCAGCGGATGCTCGGAGCCGGACTCGGCGACGGCCGCCCAGCGCAGCACATCCTGCTCGTCGCCCTCCCAGCCGCCATCGGAAGCGCTCGGCGCCGCGCCCGCGAGCGGACCGGCCGGAACCGGCGTCGGCCGCAGCGCGATCAGCTCGGTCAGGCGCGGCCTACCCTCAGTCAAGGTGCCGGTCTTGTCGAGCAGCAGCGCGGAGATCCGCCCAGCCGCCTCGAGGTGTTCCCCGCCCTTGATCAGGATGCCGCGCTGGGCGGCGCGCCCGATGCCGGCGACGATCGCCACCGGCGTCGAGATCACCAGCGCTCCGGGGCAGCCGATGACCAGCAGCGTCAGCGCCCGCTCGACGTCGTGGGTGACGGCGAGAACGAGGAGGCTGCCGCCCAGGATGGCCGGGGTGTACCAGCGGGCGAAGCGCTCGATGAAGCGCAGCGTCGGCGCGGTCTCCTCCTGCGCCTGCTCGACCCGCTGGATGATGCGCGCCAGGGTGGTATCGGCGCCCACGCTCGACGCCCGCAGCCAGAGCGCGCCGTCCTGGACGACGGTGCCGGCGTAGACGGCGTCGTCGATTGCCTTCTCCACCGGCAGCGACTCGCCGGTGATCGTGCTCTCATCCACCGCCGCGTGCCCTGCGGTGATCTGGCCGTCGACCGGGATAAGTCCGCCCGGCCGGACCAGCACCGTCTCCCCCGGCTGCACCGCGTCCGGTGAGAGGGCGACCGTCTCGCCGTCCCGTACCACCAGCGCGACCGTTGGCGCCAGGTCCACGAGTCGCGCCAGTGCCTGGCGGGTGCGGCCCAGCGTCCTTGCCTCCAGGTAGGCGCCCAGCGTGAAGAGGAAGGTGACCGCGGCGGCTTCCCAGGCCTCGCCGAGGGCGAGTGCACCGACCGCGGCGACGGTCACCAGCAACTCGATCGTGAGCTGGCCGCGGCGCAGGCCCCGCAGCGCCCGCGTCACGATGTCGAGCCCGGCGACCAGTGCGGTGGCGGCCATCAGCCCGGCCTCCAGTTCGGCGAGGCCGAACAGGCGACCGGCCGCCACTGCCGCGACGATCAACGCCGCGCTCGTCAGGATCAGGCCCCGTTGTCGCCGGGCGGGGCTCGCCAGCCAGCCGCGCGCCCGCGCGACGGGCGCTGTGAGCGCCGTGTGCGTGGCACGCTCCGCACGCTCCGCATGCTCCGGGTACGCCACGTGCCCCATCAGAAGGCCGACACCTTCGCCTCGTAGCCGGAGGCCCGCACGACCTTCGCCAGGTCGTCGGCGCCGACCCGCGCCGGGTCGTGGTCCACCTCGATGCGGCCGGTCGTGAAGTGCACCCGGGCGCGCTCGACGCCC
>DATKRJ010000200.1:0-5225 GCA_035532355.1 Thermomicrobiaceae bacterium
GGGTTGAGGGACGTCATCGGGTCCTGGAAGATCATGGCGATCTTGTTGCCCCGGATCGAGCGGACTTCCTCATCGCTCATCTTGAGGATGTCCTCGCCCTCGAACTTGATCTCACCGCTGACGATCTTTCCGGGGGGATTCGGAATCAACCGCATGATGGACATCGCGGTGATGCTTTTGCCGCACCCTGACTCACCCACGATCCCGAGCGTCTCGCCCGGCATGAGGTGGAACGTGATGTCATCGACGGCCTTCACCACCCCGTCCTGGGTGAAGAACTGCGTTCTGAGACCCTTCACGTCAAGCAGGGGATCCATCGTCTCTCCTTCACCTCACGGCCCGACGCTGATGCCCTGCGGTTCACCAGCATGCCAGAGAAGCACCGAACGGTACAGCGCTGTCCTGCCCCGCGCGGACACGCACTGTCAATCCCGCGACCCGCTGCGGCACGACACTCGATCCCGTGTGCAATGCTGCCGCGAGTGTAGCACGCACGATACGGGCGGTCAAACGCGCGTGCCGTTTGCGCCCCAGTTCCGCCGCTTACCTGCCCTCGCTCGGAAACCAGCGCTCGATGTTCGCTCGAAACCACACCAGAATAGCCGTTGGCCTGATGTCGTGCAATGGTAGCCCGCACGTGACCGTACAAGCGCCGGCGCGGCAAGCGCCCGCGGCGTGACACCTCCGTCGGCCCGCCGCCTGCCCAGCCGGTGCCGGCGACTCGCCCGGTCGAGGAATGCACTGCGTCGGTCCGCGGCACGGTCGCGGCCGAGACCGTCCTCAGCAGCCCGGCATGGCCGCAGCGTCACCCGATGGTCACCCGGGTCAGGTAGCGCCGGTAGGGGGACTCCTCCCCGTGGACCAGCGAGAAGAACGTGTCCTGCATGCGCGCCGTGATCGGGCCGCGTTCACCGTTGCCGATCGGTCTGCCGTCGATCGAGCCGACGCCGGCGATCTGCACCCCGGTGCCGCACAGGAAGGCCTCCTCGGCGATGTAGAGCTCGCTCCGGTCAATGGCGCGCTCCTCGACGGTCACCCCGGCGTCGCGCGCGAACTCGACCAGCGAGCGGCGGGTGATCCCCTCCAGGATGTCGGCCGTGATCGGCGACGTCACCAGCGCACCGTTACGCACGATGAAGAGGTTCGCGCCGCTGCCCTCCGACACCTTTCCCTCGCGATTGAGGAGGATCGCGTCGTCGAAGCCGCCCTCTGCCGCCTGGTCTTTGGCGAGGCTGGAGTTGATGTAGCCGCCGGTGATCTTGGCGCGGCTCGGGATGATGTTGTCCTCGATGCGCTGCCAGGACGACACCATCAGCCGGAGGGGCGTGTTCAGATCGAGGTAGTCGTTCAGCGGAAGCATGTACACCGCGAGCTGGTCGCGAACACCGCTCAGCCTCGGGGTCAGCTCCAGGCCGGCCTTGTAGATGAAGGGGCGAATATAGACGTTCTGGCTCGGCGCATTGCGTCGCACGAGCTCGGTGATGATGCCTGCCACATCGCCGGCACTGTAGGGGAGCTGGGCGCGCAGGAGCATGCCGGACTGCAGTAGGCGGCGCGTGTGATCCGGTAGCCGGAAGATGTTGATCGTGCTGCCATCGTGGTCGAGGTAGCCGCGGATGCCGCCGAAACAGCCGGTCCCGTACTGCAGCGCGTGCGTGGCGACACTCACCTTCGCTTGGTCGATCGGGACGAACTCGCCCTCGAAGAACGCGTTCGGGAAGAGAGGAGTATCCACCATCGCTTCGCCCTGTACCCTTTCCACGCCTGACGGTCGCGTTCCCGCTCCCTAGCGACGCACGCCCGCCAGCAACTCACGGCTGGCGCCGGCCAGCAACCCACCGGCGCTGGCGCCGATCATCCGGTAACCCTGCTCGAGCAGGTGATTGGTGTCCTCCGCGGAGCCCGTGATCATGCCGAGTGCCACGCCGGTTCCGCTCGCCATCTGCCGGATCCGAGCCATCGTGGCCAGCACGTCGGGGTGCGTCAGCTGGCCAGGATAGCCCATCGACTGCGCCAGGTCCGACGGTCCGACGAACAGGACGTCGATTCCCGGAACCTGCAGGATTTCGGGAACTCGATCGACCCCGGCGATGTTCTCGATCTGGACGATGACCAGCGTCTCGCGGTTCGAGAACTCGGTATACTCGCGCAACGTCTGGCCGATGCCGAAGCGAGAGGCGCGCACTCCGGCGAGTCCGCGACGCCCATGCGGGTGGTACTTGGTCGCCTGTACCGCGGCCCGCGCCTCGTCGGCGCTGTTGACTTGTGGCACCATAACGCCGGCCGCACCGATGTCGAGGTGGCGCAGGATCGTCGGCGGCTCGTTCTCGGGCACGCGCACCAGTGGTGTCGTTCCGGACACCTCGGCGGCGAGAATCATGTGATAGACCGACTCGGTCGTCATCGGACCGTGCTCGGCGTCGATCATGACAAAATCGTATCCCGCATAGCCGCAGATCTCGACGGCTTCCGCCGACGGGAACCCGACGAAGCAGCCGATGACCGGCTCCCCGAGCTGTAGCTTGCGCTTTACCTCGTTCGGTCGCACCTTCACCTCCACCAAATTCGGGCGGACGGCGCCGGACCCCCGCCCACGCTGCGCATAACCCGACGGGCTCCGGCATTCTAGCACGCGTCAGGAGTAGGCAATCCTCGGCACCGGCCGTAATGTGCGCCACGCTACCGCGGGCGTCCGGCGCGTTCGGGCGGCCCGACGATCACCGAAAGGTTCCATTGACGCCGGTATCCTCCGCTTCGTATAACCTCCGCGCGGACGCCAGGTCGGTCGGGAGGCAAGGGATGGGTGAAACCGCTTACTGGCTCGGATTTCACCTCGTCCCCGGTATCGGCGCGACTCGTGTCGCCCGCCTGCTGGAGCACTTCGGCAGTCTGGAGGCCGCCTGGCACGCCGACCCCGCCGCGCTGCGGGCCGCCGGGTTGAACCAACGCGCCGCGGATGCCCTCACCGCAACTCGCGGGCGTGTCGCGCTCGACCGTGAGCTCGCACGCATCGATCACCACGGCGTCGCTATCCTCACCCTGGCCGACGACGAGTATCCCCGGCTGCTGCGAGAGATCCCGAGCCCGCCACTGGTGCTCTACGTGCGAGGGGACCTCGGGCCGGCAGACCAACCGGCCGTCGCGGTCGTGGGAACACGGCGGGCGTCGTCATACGGGCGGGAGATGGCGAGGCGTCTGAGCACGGACCTGGTGGCGGCCGGCGTCACCGTGGTGAGCGGGCTTGCGCGCGGTATCGACGGTGCGGCCCACCAGGCAGTGCTGGACGCCGGTGGTAGAACGATTGCCGTCTTCGGCTGTGGCATCGATACGATCTACCCGCCGGAACATCGCCGGCTGGCCGATTCGATCGTGACCAACGGGGCCGTCGTGACCGAGTTTCCCTTGGGGACTCCGCCCGATGCTCCGAATTTCCCGGTCCGCAACCGCCTCATCAGCGGCCTGTCGCTCGGCGTGATCGTGGTGGAGGCTCCGCGTCGTAGTGGAGCGCTCATCACGGCGAACTTCGCCGCCGATCAGGGTCGCACCGTCTACGCGGTGCCGGGCTCGGCCCTGTCGCCCGGCAGCGAGGGGCCGCTCCAGCTCTTGCGCGACGGGGCAACGCTGGCGGCCACCGCCGACGACGTGCTCAACGACCTCAATCTCGTGGACCGTGAGGTGGCTATGGAGACCCGTCAGCTGCTGCCGGCCTCCGGCGACGAGACGACCGTACTTGATACACTTGACACACAGCCGCGCCACATCGACGAGATCGCTCTCGACACCGGCATGGCCGTGAGCCACCTGAGCGCGCTGTTGCTCGAGCTTCAGCTGAAAGGATTCGTCCGCAATGTCGGTGCTCAGCACTACGTTCGCGCCTGAACCGGTGCGTCAAGCGAGGCCCAGGGACCGGGTCCGATGAAGCTCCACGCGGTGATCCCAGCCGGCGGGAGCGGAACCCGGCTGTGGCCCGCCAGCCGGGCGGCGCGCCCCAAGTTCCTCTTACCTCTGCCCGGACCGCGCTCGATGCTTCAGGCGACGGTCGACCGCCTCCTGCCGCTCGTGCCGGCAGAGAACCTGCTCGTCGTCACCGGCAGTGCCCATGCGGTCGCGGTCGCCCGGCAACTCCGTGAACTGCCAGAAGAGAACATCGTGGTCGAGCCGGTCGCCCGAGGCAGCGGTCCTGCAATCGGGCTCGGTGCCGCGCTGGTCGCGCGCCGTGACCCCGATGCCATCATGGGATCCTTCGCCGCCGACCACTACGTCGTGGATTCGTCCGCCTTTCGTCGTGCCGTGGCTGTCGCGGCCGAGGCTGCCAGCCGGGACTACCTGGTGACGATCGGTATTCAGCCAACCTATGCCGAGACGGGATATGGCTACATTCGGTGCGGCTCGGTGATGTTCGAGCGTGACGGGCTGAGCGCGCGGCGGGTCGAGGAGTTCAAGGAGAAGCCGGACCACGAGACCGCCGAACGCTACGTTCAGAGCGGAGACTACCTGTGGAACGCCAGCATGTTCGTCTGGCGTGCCAGAGCGCTGCTCGACGCGATCCGCGACCTGCTCCCGGACGTCTACGAGCCGCTAATGGAGATCGCCGCCTGGTGGGATACACCGCAGCGTGACGAAGTGATGGAGCGGCTCTGGCCGGGCCTGCGGGACGTGACAATCGACCACGGCATCCTTGAGCAGTCGTCGCGCGTTGCCGTCGTCCCGGCGACCTTCGGCTGGACGGATCTGGGCGACTGGCATAGCCTCGCCGAGGTGCTCGCGACCGTCGAGGGCGAGAACGTGGCCGTCGAGGGCGCGCATATCGCGGTCGACACGTCTGCCACGCTGGTGTTCGGTAACGGGCGCGCCGTCGCGACGCTGGGCGTCGCGGACCTGGTGATCGTGGACACGGACGACGTGCTGCTGGTCTGCCATCGCTCGCGTGCCCAGGATGTGCGACAGATCGTCCAGTTGCTCAAGGAGGCCGGGGATTCCCGACTCCTCTAGCGGCGAGGAGGTCGCCGCTCGACTGGCCGGGTAGAATTGTCTGATGCGGGAGCGCGGCCCCGCATGACTCAGGGGTTTCATCGAACCCACGGCGAACCCACGGCGAACCCAGGGCCGGCGGCCGCGGGCGGGTGTGTCATATTGGTACGTGTGACCCTTCACACCCTGACCACGCCGTCGAAGATGAACCATGACTTGACGAGGGTCTACCCGGCGCTGCATCGCGCCGGTTC
>DATKRJ010000201.1:0-11670 GCA_035532355.1 Thermomicrobiaceae bacterium
CAATACGTCGGTACAAACGGCCGCCCGCCTGTGCTCCACGCCATCCGCTCCACAGCCCCTTCAGTGGGCTTCGTTTTTCAGCGCGGCGGCTTTAGCCCCGCGCGACGGGCCTCGCCGACGTCGTGGCGGACGCCCCGCGCGCATGCCCCGACCCCAGCCGCGGCGGCTTGAGCCCCGCACGCCTGCTCCCCGTGCCCGGAGCCGGCTCGGCGGCCCGCCGATTCCACGGCAAATCCCACCACGGTTGTCGTCCTGGTCGCCCGGTTGGCGCTCACCCTCGCTCGAACCTCGACGCATGGTGCCGTCGCCAGTTCGGCATGGGCTCGGCGATCGTGCTCACCGCGGGTGCGTCGACCGCGTCGAGTCCGCTCACCTGGGCCTCCGCCACTTCCCAGCGGGTGATCACCGCGCGGAACTCCGGATGTCGCTCCCGTAGCTCCGCCACCGTCGCACAGTCCCGATCACGATCCCAGGCGCGCTCGAGCTGCTCCCGCGCCTGATCCCGTGCGAGCTGCGCGTGCTGCAGACGCTGGAGCCGGTTGATCTCGTCCATGGCCCACTTGTGCGCCGCGCTGGCAAGGTGCTGCGCCAGCCGGTGGTCCCCCCGCTGGCGGGCCGCGACGGACTGCTCGAGGAGCGCTTGGTAGTGGCGGGCGCCCGGCGAGTCCGCGTGGTCGGGGTGGGTGAAGGCCGGCAGATAGCCCATGCATGCCTCCCTGGTGCGTCGGAGCGCCGCGCGCAGCCCGCGCGGACGGATCGGAAGGGAACGGCGCTACTCGGTCAGATAGCCGAGGATGGCGCTCACCTTGACCCGGCCGACCTCGTGTCCATCCGTATCGAGGCAGACCAGCGCCATCGTCTCGGCCTCACCGGGCGCTAGCCGGGCGCGGACCTCTTCTGGAAAGAATGGCTCGAAGCGTACCTCGGAGCCCAGGAGTGTCAGCAGCTCCCCGTCGGGTAGCAGGATCTTGATGGCACGGCGGTGCGACTGCATCGAAGTCTCCTCAAGGCGGCTGCCTCAGCTGGTCGTCCGCGACCGCCGAGAGAGACCAGACGCTGCCGTGTGGAACGCTCCGGCAACACGATGAAGGATGCGATCGTTCTGCGACTACCGGCGACGGCCGCCGCGACATTCGCCAGGGCGGTGACTGAAGAGTACTCCCACGTCAATTATACGCCACGCCGCAAACCTTCCCTCTCCCGCGAAAGCTCGAGGTCAGCGATCAGCGATCACGCTGGCCCCGATATAGTGCTGCTCGAGAGTTAACTGCCCGTGGAGGTGGTTCTGGAGCCAGGCAGCGACCTGCACGGCTCCCTCGGTGGCGTGCTCGCGAGACTGCCAGCGACTGATGGAGATGACTTCGTCGGCGCTCGTGAGCACTTCATGGTGAATGAACCCCGGGTGCCCATGATGAAAGGGGAACAGCTCCGCGGCGGCGTCCTGTCGCGTCTGCCCTGTGGTTGAACCCGCGAGCGTGTAGACCGCGATTCGCACGTATGACATCGTCCCTCGCCTTTCCCTGACCACTGACCGGCACGGCGGCACACTCGCCCCGGCACGACTCGCCTGGGGGCCCTCCATCCGGTTCCCGTGGTGTGCCGCTTGTCGGAACCGGACGCCGGCTGGGGGCGGTGCGCCGCATCGCGCTTGAGATGCTCTCAGAATACAATGGAGTTGGCGACTTGGCAAAGATACCTTGCCGTTAGTCCTTGCTCGTGGTACAATATTAACTGAGGCTTTCGCTCCTCCGCGTTGTGGTTTCGGTGACAACCCCTCACCGGTCTCCGATCTCATTGCGCTCGGGACTGAGGCTCAGCGACTCCGCATCGGAGCCGCATGGCCCGGCCGCGGTCCAGCGCTCGGAGACCACGTCCATGCCGTCCACCAATGCCATCGCAGCCTGCCGCGAATGCGGCCGGCCGGTCACGTGCACCGCCCCGCCCCTGGCGTGCGATGTGCGACCGCGGTTCCCGTACGCCATTGGGCGCTCCCCTGCCTGCCTGTGCCTGTTCCGCTCGTGCGGCGGTATCCACCACCCGCGCGGCGGCCGCCCATTCGACGTTCCCGCAGCCCCAACCGAGGGGCGGGCCGAGCACCACGTCACGTTCACCACGTCACGTTCACTTTGAGGAGTAGCACATGCATCGACATTCCAACGCTCCGCACCACCTGCCCAGTCCGGAGATACTGATCGCCCGAGCCGCCGCGGCGCTCCGCTCGCTGATCGCCGGCGAGTCCGGCGAGGAGGATATCCTGGCCGCGGAGCTGAACTACGCGGTCGTCTCGGCCACCTATCAGCGAGGTGAGCCGTACCGGCCGACCGACCGGAGGTCGCGCTAACCCAGCCCATCCGGGTTGTACGCGTCAGGGAGGATGCCATGCACCACGTGCAGACCAGCGTCTACCGGGTGACCGGGGACACCGACGAAGTGCGCCAGCGCGCGCAGGCCGATCTGTTGCCGGTCTTCCAGCAGCAGGAGGGCTTCATCGAATACGACGTGACTCCGGCCGAGACGTGGGTGACTTCGACGAGCACCTGGCAGTCACGAGAGCTCGCCGAGGCGGCGGGTCGACAGTCCGCCATCTGGGTGCGAGAGAACTTCTCCGCCCTCGCGGTCCAGCTGGAGGAGCAGTCCGTGGCTCCGGCAGCTGCCATCGGCGTTCCCGCGGTGCTGTAGCCGGTCGGCGCGCCCGTCCGGAGCGAGGAGGAGTTGAGCATCGAACCAACGACGCCGCCCGGATGGGCGGATGTGCCCACACGCGGCCGTCCTGCATCCTGACCTGTCGCGGGAGCGGTCGCGGAGAACGGAGCTACTGCCTTGTTCAGCCAGCGCGCGCGCTTGATCGACCCCACCACCCCCAGCGACGCAGCCACGATGACCACACAACTGCCGGGCCCAGTGGGGCCGGTTTGGGCCGTCTCGATTCAGCCGTCTCCGGCGATACCGGTCCTTGCCAGATTGCCGCAGGTCGTGATTCGCGTCGGCGCACCGTTGGTCTCCCGGCTGCTCGACGAGCATCGGGGCCGGCCGCGCCATCGGCGATCGATGCCCCGTCCCATCCTCGATCCGGCCGGGGAGTAGTCTCGAGCGGGCGGCCCGCTGAGCCGGCCCAGCGTCTGCCACTCCTCTCGGTGGGCGTACGGAGAGGCCGCTTGATCCGCTTCAGCTCGTGAGGCGCGACGGCGCTCAGGACCGGTGACCGCTACCGGCGTTCTGGATCTCTCCCGCGCGGGGCTGCCGCCCGCTCCTTGATTTCGTCGCCTTGTCGGCACGCTGCTGGCCTGCCGACTACCCGAAGGGGTCTCGACCATGGCAACCGAGCTCGTCCCCCAGCAGCCGGCAGAGTTCTCGGCGCAATCCCCTGCGTCGGTCGATCCTCACGGCTACCTGCGGCCCGCCATGCGGGTTACCGGTACGCAGGGCAAGGCGCTCGGCAAGGTCGCCGACCTCGAGCACGACGCCGAGAGCGGTCGACTGGTGAGCCTGACGGTCCGCCACGGATTGCTCCGGCCGCGGGTGACCGCCATCCCCGCCAGTCGGGTGAAATGGGTCAATCAGGATTCGGTCGTGCTGGAGCTCAGCCCAGACGCCTTTCGGCGGCTCCCGCGTGCGTCGGCGCATGGCCCGATCAGCCCTGCCTGAGGTGGGTCCACCACGGACAGCACGCGGCGACGCGGACCCCCGCGCCGCCGTGCCAATCGGCGTCAACCTCCGCCGGGGCGCCTGGGGCGGATGGCGGAACCGGTGCGACGGCGGTCAATTCACGTGGGGCGCCACGTCGGACAGCAGGCCCGCCAGCCCTTGGGCGAGCGCGTTCCGCTCCACCGGACCGAGCTGCGCGATGATCTGTTGCGTGAGCTCCGCGTTCATCGGGTGAAACTGCTCGATCACGGCACGCCCCTGGTCGGTGAGGTCGTTGAGGACCACTCGCCGGTCGCGCGGATCGTCGGCACGATAGGTCAGGCCCTGGCGCACCAGCCGGTCCAGAATGCCGGTCACGGTAGGGGTGGACACGTGGAGACGGCGCGCCAGCACCGACACGCGGGTCGGCCCGTCGCCGTACAGGATCCGCATCACGCGCAGCTGCTGCATCGTCAGGTTGGGCCACCAATCCGCGAGGGACTCCGGCCCGGGTTGCAGCTGGATGAATACCCGTCTGAGCAGGGCGGCGAGGGTGGCGTCGGCCACCGGATCCTGCTGGTCGCTCACCAGCACGGTCGCTGTCATCGGCTTGCCCGCCCTTTCCTTCCCCCGGCGGCACGCGCTCTACGTGGCGCGGAGGATCCGCTCCTCGACCGGCCGATCCCTACCCCAGCACGGACTCGACCGGAAATTCATCCCCAATTGCCAGTATAGCGGTTCCCATTTCGGTCGCGCTATACGTAGCAAGTACTGACACGCAGCGCACAGCGCACCCCGACGCCATTCCTGTCTTGGGGCCAGGCTTGACTCCGCTCCGCCGCGAGCACCGCGGCAGTAGCCGGCGCATCCCGTATCGGTGGCGCGCACCGCGACCTGCTATGGTTGGGCGGCCGCGGCAGACCGTCCGCGGGGAACGCGAGCGTTCGCGAGGACGACATCGCGGTTGCAGACAGTGAGGGAGGCAGCCCATGCCCGAGAATCTGACACTGGTGTGCCGGCCACGAACCATCCTGGGCAAGAAGGTGAAGCAGCTGCGCCGGCAGGGTGAGCTGCCCGGAATCGTCTACGGCCCGGTGATCCAGGATCCGCGGCCGGTATCCGTCAACGCCGTGGATTTCGAACAGGTGTACCGCCACACCGGTGGGACCGCGCTCATCGACCTGACCGTCGACGGTGACACGCACACCGTCATCATCCGCGAAGTCGCTCGTGAGCCGGTCAAGAAGGCGATCCTGCACATCGACTTCTACGCGCCGTCACTGGACCGGATGCTCGACACCAGTATCCCCATCGTCACCGTTGGCGACGTGCCGGGAATCCTGGACGGCATTCTCACCCATCACCGAAGCGACGTCCTTGTCCGGGCGCTGCCACGGGACATGCCGCAGCAGCTCGAGGTGGACCTTTCCCGGCTGAGCGACGACGTCCGGGTGATCCTGGTGGGGGATGTGGTCGTTCCGACCGGGGTCGAACTGCTCACACCGGCCGACGAGATCGTTATCTCGGTCGACGCGCAGGCGGCGGAGAAGGTCGTCGCGCCGGACGCCCAGGACGTGCTCGCGGAGCAGACCGGCGACCGGCCGGCCGAGATGCGGCCGGACTCCGGCCCGACCAGGGAGCCGCGCTAGCCATCCTCGCCGCGCTGCGCGCGCCCGGCGCCGCGATCGCTCTGGCGAAGCCTGGCGACGGTCAGGCTGCGCTGGATCGGCCGACGTCCGCGGCGACAGCCGGGGCGACCGCTCCGGCAAAGACCTCGATCTGTTCGAGCTGGCGCTCGCCGAGCGGCCAGAAGACGAACGTGTCCATTCGCCGCTCGCGATAGAGCCGCACCAGGTAGTCGATCCAGCCCGACACCGGCAGGAGCGGAGTGCCCCGACGCAGCGCGCCGGGGTCCTGCTCCAGGCCGGGCAGGTCGATGATCCCCATGACGTTGTATGCCCGGCGAATCTGCTCGGGCGCGCGCCCGGCACGCGCCGCGCCCTCATCAATCGACCGGTTGACCTCCTCGAGCTGTTCCTCGCTCACGTATGCGTTGCTCACCAGCACGCCATCGGCCAGCCGGCCGGTCAGCCGAAGCATGCGCGGCCTGGTCGCCCCCACCCACAGGCGGATCGGATGCGCGGGCGGCGGACCGAAGTGCGCGCCATGAACACGGTGGTGCTTGCCGTCGAAGGTGAAGCCGCGCTCGGCCCGCCACAGGCCGCGGATGACCTGGATCGCCTCGGCGAAGGCGTCGACGATCTCGTCCTGCGCCGGCATCTCGCCGCCGAACCCCGCTATCGCCTGGCGAAAGCCGCCGGCCCCGATCCCCAGCTCCACCCGGCCTCCGCTGAGGACGTCGAGCGTGGCCGCGGCCTTGGCGATCATGGCCGGCGGCCTGAGCGGCAGGGGCGAGACGTTGGTACCGAGATGTACGCGCTCGGTGGCGCCGGCCAGCAGCGTCAGCAGCGTCCAGGTGTCGAAGAAGTTGGCGAGGTACGGGTGGTCCTGGATCATCACCAGGTCAATCGCGGCGCTGGTGTCGGCGATCCGTGCGCGGCGGAACGCGTCGGTCGGATCCTCGATGCCGGGGTGGACGTTGACGCCGAACAGCGGAGACGGTCGATCCATGGTGGGAGCACTCCTCATCGCGCCGCGCCGGCCGCCGTGAGCCGCGGTTGACATCGATCCGCAACGGGCGGCGCCGAACCCCTATTCCGTACGCGCCGGCGCTCGCGGGCACGTCCAACGCGTGCACCCGCCAACCGACGCCGGCACTCGGCGCGCTGAGCGAGCGGAATCGTCTGATGAGGGTTCGTCAGTCCCCGAGCACCGTGGCCGCGCGGGTCTCCCGGCTCGGCCGGCGCTCGAAGACCGGCCTGGACTTGGCGGTGGCGACGGCCGCCGCGGCGATCAGTCCGGCCGCGACGTTGATCAGGATGGAGGCGGTATACGAGCCGGTGTAGTCGAAGAGCACTCCGGCCAGCGCGGAGCCCGCGGCGGAGCCCAGCGGCATGATCGCGTACATCAGGCCGAAAATGGTGCCGAGCGAGCGCCGTCCGTAGATGTTGGCGCACAGGGCCGAGGTGAGCGGGGTCGTCGAGCTCCACGAGAAACCGATGACCGCCAGCGCCAGCGCCAGAAAGATCGGGCCGGTGCCGGCGACGAATAGCAGCGCGAAGCCGATTCCGCGCAGCGCGTAGACCACGGCGAGCGGGATCGTCCCGCCGGCGCGGTCGGCCCAGGCACCGGTCGCCAGTAGTCCGATGATGCTCATGCCGCCCATCAGCGACAGGCCCAGACCCGCCGTCTCGCGGCTGATCCCGCGAATCACCGCGTAGTCGACGAAGTAGGTCATGATCCAGGCCATGGTGAAGCCGCAGACGAAGAATCCGACGCCGAACTGCCAGAAGGAGCGCTCGAGCAGCGCCGAGCGAGTCGAGCAGCCAAGCCCCTCGTCGCTGGCCTCCTCCTCGTTGGCCCGCTCGCGCAGCAGCCAGAGGATCAGCGGCACTCCCACCAGCACCAGGCCGATGCCCAGCGCCGCGTAGCCGTAGCGCCAGCCCACAGCCGTCACCATGACGGTCAGGCCCGGTACGATCGCGAGCTGGCCGAGCGAGCCTCCCCCGTTGACGATCGACAGGGCCATCGCCCGGCGCTTCACGAACCACCCGGCCACCAGCGGCGTCACCGTGACCGGCGACACCGCGGCCAGGCCGAGCGCGACGAAACCGCAGTAGCCGATGACCAGCTCCCAGACCGAGGTGGCACGGCCGGTGACGACCAGGCCAATCCCGAGCGAGGCGAGACCCGCGGCGGCCACCACCCGCGCCTGCAGCCGGTCAACGAGCCAGCCGACGGCCGGCTGCGTGGCGCCGACCACCAGCACGCTGACCGAGACGATGATCCCGAGGCTGCCGTGGTTGAGTGAGAAGGCCCTCAGGACCTCGTCGAAGACGACCCCGATCATGAAGCGGCCGCCCGACGCAACCGCCAGGATGGCCGTGGCCGCGACGACGATGCCCCAGCGCATCCAGCCGCCGGAGCGTCTCTCGGAAGTGGCTGCCGTCCGTGCCATGCGTGCTCCGCTTCGCCCCATACGCCCCACGTGTGCGGCGCCCCGGTCCTCAATCGGTGCGCCGGCCGCCTGGGCGAGCGGGGTGACGCGCACCGTACATACTCCCGCCGAAGTTATCCTGATGACGCAATGTCATGTCAAGGCCGAATCGCGTGAATGGGTGCCGATAGCGCCGATTTGACGGTCGCAGCACCCTGTGGGAAGGTCGCAGCAGGCACCGTCCGCTTCCGGAGCAGGAGGGAACGACATGGTGGCGACCAGCGCGGCGACCCGGCCACGAACCCGGCACTTCGGCATCGGCGAGGCGGAGTACGCGCGGCGCCTCCAGAGCGTGCGCCGGCGCCTAGACGAGCGCGGGCTCGACGCGATCGTGCTGTTCTACTCGCCGCGCATCATGTACCTCAGCGGCTTCACCCACGTCTCGACCGAGCGCCCGATGGCGCTGGTGGTCGCGGCCCGCGAGGCCCTCGGGGTGCTGGTGCCGGCGCTCGAGCAGGAGCACGTACGCAAGTCTCCGGTCATCACCCACGTCAAGGCCTATCCGGAGTACCCCTCGGGCGGCACCAAGCACCCGATGCTCCACCTGGCCGACCTGCTGGGCGAGATGGACCTGCGCGGACGGCGCATTGGCGTCGACCGCGACGGCTACGCCGACGTCAACGGCTACGTCGGCCCGACGGTGTCGCAGGTCACCGGCGTCGCCGTCTCCGAGGCGCCCGACGTCGTCGACGGGCTGCGGCAGGTGAAATCGGAGTCCGAGCTCGACTTGATCCGCGAGAGCGCGGTCTGGGGCAACCTCGCCCACCGGCTGCTCCAGGACGGCATGGCCGTCGGTCGTACCGAGATCGAGACGACGCTGATGGCCACCGCCGAGGCCAGCCGCATGATGCTCAAGACGCTCGGCCGCGCGTACCAGAGCCATGGCCGGGGTATCCGCAACGTGCCGGTGAGCGCCTCGTTCATCGCCGGCTCGAACACGGCGCTGCCGCACGGACTGCGCAGCGAGCGCGGGCTGATGCCCGGCGACGCCATCATCACCGGCGCCAGCGCCAACGTCGGCGGTTACCACAGCGAGCTCGAGCGCACCATGGTGGTCGGCGAGCCGACGCCGGAGTTCCGCCGCTACTTCGAGCACATGCTGCAGATCCAGGACGCCGCGCTGGCGGCGTTCCGGCCCGGACGCACCTGCGCCGAGGTCGAGGCCGACGTCGTCCGCGCCTTTGTGGAACTGGGGGTTCAGCAGCACCAGCGCCACCACACCGGCCACGGCATCGGCGTCGAGGGGCACGAGCAGCCCTTCGTCGACCTCGGCGACGACACGGTCGTCGAGCCGGGCATGGTCTTCAGCGTCGAGCCGGGCGTGTACGTGGTGGGCGTGGCCGGCTTCCGCCACTCCGACACCATCATCATTACCCCCGACGGCTGCGAGCTCGTCACCTTCTATCCGCGCGACCTCGACAGCCTGGTCGTCCCCGTCTGATCCCTCCACGTTGTCGGTGAGCCGGGCGCCACGCCGCGTCCCGGCTCTCGCTCCCGCCGCGGGATCCGAGGTTGCAGCCCCTTGACGCGCGGGCTATCGTGATCCGGGGAATTGGCCCCGGCGCCGCCAGGCGGCGTCCGCTCGTGCGAGTCCAGGAGGTTCGAGATGCCCCAGGGAGCGCCTCAGCCGATTTTGATGCAGAAGAAGCCGGACTGGTTCAAGGTCCGCCGCGCCCACGGCGAGGGTTACGTCGAGTTGAAACAGCTTGTCCACGGCCAGGCGCTCCACACCGTCTGCGAGGAGGCCCGCTGTCCCAATATCTACGAGTGCTGGCAGGAGCGCACCGCCGCTTTCATGATCCTGGGTGACCTCTGCACCCGCGCCTGCCGCTTCTGCAGCGTGCGCTGGGGCCGGCCGAGCACGCTCGACACCCAGGAGCCGGCGCGCGTCGCCGACGCCGTCGCCCGGCTCGACCTCAAGTTCGCCGTCGTCACCAGCGTCACCCGCGACGACCTGCCAGACGGCGGCGCCGGCATCTTCGCCGCCACCATCCAGGCGATTCGCCGGCGGGTGCCGGGCTGCGGCGTCGAGGTCCTCATTCCCGACTTCAAGGGGAATAGGGACGCCCTCGCTCAGGTGGTCGACGCGCGACCCGACATCCTGAACCACAACGTCGAGACGGTGCCGCGCCTGTTCCGCCGCATCCAGCCCTGGGACAACTACCAGACCAGCCTCGACCTCTTCGCCGCGGTCAAGGAGCTCGATCCGACCATGGTGACCAAGTCGGGCGTGATGGTCGGGCTCGGCGAGACGCGCGACGAGCTGATCGGCGTCATGCACGACCTGCGCGCTCGCGACGTCGACATCCTGACCATCGGCCAGTACCTGCCGCCCACGCAGCGCCACTTCCCGCTCGACCGCTACTACGCGCTCGAGGAGTTTCAGGAGCTCGCCCGGACCGGCCGCACGCTCGGCTTCGGCCACGTCGAGGCCGGGCCGCTGGTGCGCTCCTCCTTCCACGCCGGCAGCCAGGCCGAGGCGCTCAAGCTGCGTCGCCTGCAGCAGGCCAAGCAGGCGCGCGCGCGGGGCGGGAGCGCCGCGTGAGCGCCGGTCCTGGCCCGGCCGCCGTCCAGGCGGTCTGGGCCGGCCGGCAGCCGTATCTCGAGACCTGGGCCTTCCAACGTGCGCTGGCCGCCGCGCGACGAGCGGGCGCCATGCCCGACCTGCTGCTGTTGGTCGAGCACCCGCCGACCTACACCATCGGCCGCCACGGCTCGCGGTCGAACCTCTTCCTCGACGTCGCGGCCCTGGCCGCCGTCGGCGCCACCTGCCACACCATCGATCGCGGGGGCGACATCACTTTCCACGGCCCCGGGCAGTTGGTCGCCTACGCCATCGTCGACCTGGGCGACGCCGAGCGCAGCGTGCGCCGCTTCGTCGAGCAACTCGAGCTAACCGTCATCCAGACGCTGGCCGGCTTCGGCGTTCCGAGCGAGATCGACCCGCACTACCCGGGTGTCTGGGTGGGCATGGAGAAGATCGCGGCGCTCGGCATCGCCGTGACCCGCCGCGTCACCTACCACGGAGTCGCCCTCAACGTCGACCCCGACCTGCGCTACTTCGACTACATGTTCCCCTGCGGCATTCGCGACCGCGGCGTGACCTCGCTCTGCCGCCAGGTCGGGCACCCGTTGGCGATCGAGGAGGTGCTGGAACCGCTCACTGCCGCCTTCGCCGCCGCCTTCGCGCGGCCGGTGCGCCACGGCCTGACGTTCGAAGATCTGGCGCGCGCGGCGGCGCCATTCGCGGCCATCGCGCACGCGGCGCGCTCCGCCGTCGCTGAGCCGGTGGTTCCGCATTGAAGCCAAAGCTCAATTCGCGTCGGTGAGGAGCCGCTCGAAGCACACGACGCGAGTGTCGCGTGCGCCGAAGCGTCGCCTGTCCTCGTCGGTGAAGGTCAGGTCCAGCACCGCCCGCCGTTCGTAGCCCCGGCCGTCGTAGAAGGTGAGCAGTTCCGGCCGGTCGTCGACCGCGTCGAATCTGACGGCGCGGGCTCCCCGCTCGCGTGCGACGCGCTCCAGCGCTCGCATGCACCAGGTGCCGAGCCCGCGTCCCTGCAACTCGGGCTGGACGGCAAGACGGCTGGCGTAGGCCGCCGGCGCGTCCGGTTGGGCCCAGACCGTCATGTCGTAGTAGCCCGGCGGGTCGTCCGTGAGGGTAAAGGTGGCCACCGGCACACCGCCGTCGTACACGCCGAAGACGTATCCGCTCTCGGCGGCGCGCCGGAACAGTTGCAGCGGGTACGGCGGATCCCAGAAGCTGATCAGCCGCCGCTCGCGCAGGTCGACGCCGCAGCGGCGCACGATCTCGTGCAGCGCCTCCGCCTCCTCCGGTGTCGCTTGCCGGAGCTCGTGGTCCATCGGGCTCCCCTCAACGCTGACGATCCGGTGCGGGGATTGTACGGGACGCCGGCGCCCGGGGACGGCTC
>DATKRJ010000202.1:0-3993 GCA_035532355.1 Thermomicrobiaceae bacterium
CGCCGCCATCTCCAGCATGCGCTCCGGGCGGCGGAACTGCTCGACGAAGCAGCCGATGACCCGCGTGCCCTCGTCTGCCACGTAGTAGCGGATCAGGTCGGCCACGTCGAGGTCCGCCTCGTTGCCCAGCGTGACCGCGTAGCGGAAGCCAATGCCGCGGTCGTTGACCGGGATCATCAGGCTGTAGGCCAGCAGTCCACTCTGCAGCGCGAGCGAGATCGGTCCCTCTTCGAGGGGCTGGAACGGGCCGGAGCAGGCGACCATGCGGTTCGGCACGCTGATGTTGCCGAGACAGTTGGGGCCGACGACGCGGATACCGGTGCGCTCGGCGAAGGCGCGGATGGCGGCCTGGCGCTCGGGGCCCGACTCGTCCTCCTGCTTCTCGGCGAAGCCGCTGGTGATGATGTCGATCGCGCCGACCCCGGCCCGCTCGCACGCGTCGAGCACGCCCATGACCAGCCGGCTAGGGACGACGACGACGGCGAGGTCGGCGCCGCCGGGGATGGACTCGAGCGAGGGGTAGCAGGGCACGCCCAGGATCTCCTGGTAGTTCGGGTTGATCGGCAGGATCTCGCCGTCATAGCCGCAGGCGACCAGGCGCCGGTGGATCGAGTTGGCGAAGCCCCGGTTGGGGCTCGCACCCACGATCGCGATCCGGCGCGGGTGCAGGAGCGCGCGCATCGCCTCGGCGAACCCCGCGCTTCCCTGCTCGTCCGTGAAGCCCGCGGCGGCCGCGTGTCCGTCCGGCGACGCCTGGGTCCAGTCCATCGCGGCTCCCCTTACCTGTACCCGGCCCGCGGCACCTGCCTGCCCGCTCGCGTGCCGGACGCGGCGGGTCGAGGGGCGCACGGGCGTGCGCCCCTCTCCGTCCCGGCCGTTGATTCCGTCGTGTCGGCCGATCGTACGGCGCTAGAAGTAGGTGCGCCCGAGCGTCTCGGCGACGCAGCCGGGCCGCTCCTCGCCCTCGACCTCGATCGTCTGCTCCATGGTGGTCTGCACCGCCCGGTCGCCGATCTCCTCGACGGCGAGCAGCTTCGAGCGCATGCGGATGCGCTTGCCGACCCGCACCGGTCCGGGGAAGCGCACCCGGTTCAGGCCGTAGTTGACGCCCATTCGGCCGCCCAGCTCGATCTTGACCCCGTCCCGGTCCCGTCCGAGAAAGGGGATGAGCGAGAGGGTGAGGTAGCCGTGGGCGATGGTCCCGCCGAAGAACGTCTTGCTGGCGCGCTCCGGGTCGACGTGGATGTACTGGTGATCGCCGGTCGCGTCGGCGAAGGCGTTGACCCGCTCCTGGGTGATCTCCAGCCACGGGCCGACGCCCAACTCCTGGCCGACGAGCTGTTTGAGCTCCTCGACCGTGTGGACCACGCGATCCGGACCTGCCGCGGCGCCGCTCTCGGCCGCCTGGGGGCTGGTCATCTCGGCACCCTCCTGCCGCTAGGCACGCGCCGCCGTCCCGGCGACCCGGCCGGCCAGCACCTCCTCGAGCACCCGCTCGCGGTGGAAGTCGGTGTCGCCCCACATCGGCTCGAGGTGCTTGGCGCGCTTGAAGTACAGGTGCAGGTCGTACTCCCAGGTGAAGCCGATGCCGCCGTGCACCTGGATGGCGTCGCCGCAGACGCGGCGCGCGGCCTCGTTGACGGTCGACTTGGCGACCGACACGGCCAGCCGGGCATCCGGCGCCTCGGCGTCCAGCGCCCAGGCCGCGTAGTAGGTCGCCGAGTGGGCGTTCTCGGCCGCCTCCAGCATCTCGGCCAGCTTGTGCTTGATCGCCTGGAAGGTGCCGATCACCTGGCCGAACTGCTTGCGCACCTTGGCGTAGGCGACGGCCATCTCGAGCGACTTGCGCGACGCCCCGAGCATCTCGGCGCAGGAGGCGACCGCCGCGCGCTCCAGCACCGCCTCGAGGGCCGGCGCGGCGCCGTTGAGCGGGCCGATCAGGTTGTCGCCCGGCACGAGCACGTTGTCGAACTCGAGCGCGCTGGTCTTGGAGTTGAGGTCGAACATGACCTCCGGCTCGATGGTCAGGCCGGACGCGTCGCGCGGGACCGCCAGCAGCGACACGTCGTCGGGGCCGTCGCCGGTGCGCACGGCGACGACGAGGATGTCCGCCACGTTGCCCCAGGGGACGAAGCGCTTGGTGCCGCTCAGGCGGAACCCGTCGCCGTCGGGCACGGCGCGCAGCGCCACGGCCGCGGGGCCCCAGCCGATGTCGTCCTCGATCAGGGCGAAGGACATCTTGAGCTCGCCGGTCGCCAGCCCCGGGAGGAAGCGCGCCATAACGCTCTCGTCGCCGGAGGCGCTGACCGCCGTGGCGGCCAGGACCACGCTCGGCACGAACGGGCCCGGGTAGGCGACCCGGCCCATCTCCTCGAGCACGATGGCCTGCTCGATCATGCCCATGCCACTGCCGCCGTAGCGCTCGGGGATGGCCAGCCCCAGCAGCGACATCTCGGCCAACTGGCGGTACATGTCGTCGCTATAGCCGACCGGGTCGGTCATCATGGCCCGCACGTGCTCGACGGTGCACTGCTCGCTGAGGAACTCGCGCGCCAGATCGCGCAGCATACCCTGGTCTTTGGTGAGGTCGAAGTCCATCAGCCTGCTCCATTCCCGGCTCTGCCGGCCTGCGCCGCCTGCTGCGCCTCGATCCGGTCGACCCGGATCTCCTTGGGCAGCCCCAGCACCCGCTCCCCGATGATGTTCTTCTGGATCTCCGAGGACCCGGCGTAGATCGTGCCGGCCCGCGACCAGGCGAACGCGTACGCCCAGCTGCCCGACTCGCCGTAGTCGGCGTCGGAGTCCAGCGCGTACTCGGCCGGCTGACCCTCGATCAACTGGCCGTAGGGGCCCAGGATCTCCTGGATCAGCTCCTGCTGCCGCTTGTCCAACTCGGAGTAGTACAGCTTGGTCACCGACGACTCGGGGCCCGGCCGCTGGCCCTTCTCGGCCGCGGACAGGATACGCAGCGAGCCGTAGCGCAGCACCTCGATCTCGGTGTACATGCGGCCGAGCTTCTGGCGGACGACCGGGTTGTCGATCGCCCGGGTGCCGTCGCGCCGCAGCGCGCTAGCGACCTCCAGCAGCCGCTGGAAGGTGGCCAGCTGGCGGCTGACCCGGCTCATCGTGTTGCCGCCCCGCTCGTAGGAGAGGGTGGTCTGCGCGATCTGCCAGCCCCGGTTGAGCTCACCGACCAGGTTGTCGAGCGGCACGCGCACGTCGCTGAAGAAGACCTCGCAGAACTCGCTGCTGCCGCTGATCTGCTTGAGCGGCCGGACCTCGACGCCGGGGGAGTGCATGTCGACCAAGATGCAGGAGATGCCGAGGTGCTTGGGCGCGTCGGGGTCGGTGCGGGCCAGCAAGAGGCCCCAGTCCGAGCGATGGGCGCCGCTATTCCAGACCTTCTGCCCGTTGATGACGAACTCGTCGCCCACGATCTCGGCCCGGGTGCGCAGGCTGGCCAGGTCGGAGCCGGAGTTGGGCTCCGAATAGAGTTGGCACCAGATCTCCTCGGCGTTGAGGATGTTCTTGACGAAGCGCTGCTTCTGCGCCTCGGTGCCGTGGTGGATGAGGGTCGGCCCGACGATGCTGACGCCCAGCCCGCCGACGGCACCCGGCGCGTTGACGCGGGCCAGCTCCTCGCCGACGATGGCCTGCTCCATCGGCCGGGCATTCTGGCCGCCGTACTCGACGGGCCAGCCCATGCCCAGGTAGCCGGCCTCGTGGAGCTTACGCTGCCAGGCTCGCTGCTCCTCGAGCGTCTCGAGGCGCCGCCGGGGCAGGTTCTCGGCCAACCAGGCGCGGACCTGCGCCCGGAATGCCTCGTCTTCCGGGGTATAGAACAGATCCATCGGGGGCATCCCTCCCGCTTGCCGCATAGCCGCGGATCCGGCCGTCCTGGCTATCGTCCGGACGGTCCCCGGTGGCGTCTACCGCGTGGCGGCGGACCCGGACCGGACGGACAGCCAGAGACTTGTGGTGACGTTAGGTCTA
>DATKRJ010000203.1:0-2943 GCA_035532355.1 Thermomicrobiaceae bacterium
CGGTGCTCCGGCGGCCCCAGGCGCGTGAAGCCGTGCGACCCGCCCGGATAGCGGGCGAACTCGACCTCGCAGTTGGCCTTCTGCAGCGCGATGAACATCTGCTCGCCCTGGCCGATCGGGCAGCGCTCGTCGGCCTCGCCGTGGACGATCAGCGTCGGCGTCACCGCGCGATGGGCGTAGGTCGACGGCGAGTGGTCGTGGTACCAGTCGGGCCGCTGGTGCGGCGCGCCGCCCCACTGCATCTCGCCGAAGGTGTGGCTGATGTCCGAGGTCCCGTACATCGACTCGAGGTCGAAGCAGGGCGCGCCGCACACGGCGGCCTCGAAGCGGTCGGTCTGGCCGATCGTCCAGGAGGTCATGTAGCCGCCGTAGCTGTAGCCGACGATGCCGGTGCGCTGGGGGTCGGCGTACGGCCGCTCCAGCACCCTGTCGACGACGGCCATCAGGTCCTTGAAGTCCTCGCCGCCCCAGTCGAGCGAGACCTGCTGGGTGAAGTCCCGCCCGTAGGAGCTCGAGCCGCGCGGGTTCGAGAAGACGACCAGGAACCCGTTGGTGGCCAGTACCTGCTGGGTGGCGTTGAACCCGTAGCCGTAGAAGCCGTTGGGGCCGCCGTGGACGTCGAGGATGACCGGGTAGCGCTTCGACCCATCGAAGTCGGCCGGCTTGAGCAGCCAGGCCTCGATGGTGTAGTCGCCCCGCTGGACGTCGAAGCGCTCCCACTGCGCGGCCGGGGACTCGGCCAGGACCGGCGCGCTGTAGTTGGTGATAACCCGGGCGGTGTGAGACTGGGCGTCGAAGACCGAGATCTCACCGATCGACTCGAGGCTGGCCTGCCCCTGGACGATGTACCGGCGGGCGTCGTCGACGCTCATGCCCGCGTTGAGGGCCTGCCAGCTGTACACCGGCTCGAGCGTGCCGGCCTCCGCGTCGATGACGTGGAGCCCGCTGGCGCCACCGCGCACGGCGTGGAAGAGGACCTGGTGGTCGTCAAGCCAGACCGGCTGCGAGGGCGCCTGCTGGCCGGGCATGCCGCCGACCGGGAGGACCTGCAGGTCGTCGGTGAGGCGTCGCGACGCGCCCGAGGCAACGTCGAGCACGAAGAAGTCGAGCTGGTGGGTGTTGACCGTGTCGCCACCGTAGATGATGCGGTTGCCGGAAGGCGACCAGGACCAGACGCCGACGACCCCGGTCTCCGGGCCGACCCGGCGCGTCTCGCCGCCCGCGACATCGATCAGGCCGAGCTGTGAGCACATGCCGTTGCGGTTCGGGATCTGCACGGCGATCGTCTTGCCGTCCGGGGACCACTGCGGGAAGTTGTGGTCGACCGGCTCGCTGGTGAGCTGCCGGCGCTCGCCGCTGGCGACGTCCACGACGAAGACCTGGCGGCGGGTGTCGCCGAGGTAGCCCTGGCCGTCCTGCTTGTAGTCGATGCGGCGGGTGACGCGGACCGCGGACGGCGCATCCGCCGGGCGCGACTCCTCGCCGGGGTTGGCCGGGTCGACGGCGGTGGTGTAGGCGATCCGGGTACCGTCGGGCGACCAGGCCAGGTCGGTGATGCCCTGTGCGTGGTGGGTCAGCTCGCGGGCCTCACCCGGGCGGTCGGCGCTCAGGACGAAGATGCCGGCCTGCTTCACGCGGTCGGAGACGAAGGCGATGCGGCTGCCGTCGGGCGACCAGCGGCCGCCGCCGTTGCGCTCGCCGCTCCAGGTGATCCGTCGCGCGTCCGAGCCGTCGATCCCGCAGAGCCAGAGCTGGCTCGACGACTTCTTCGACTCCGGATCGACCTTGCCGAGCGCGTAGACCACGCGTGTGCCGTCCGGCGAGACCTGGGGGTCGCCGGCCGAGGTGAAGCCGTAGATGAGAGTCTGCGGTGAGATCGGCTGGGCCATAACCTCTCCTGCCATCCCTGAATCCCGGGACCTGGGCTGCGCGGCGGACGGCAGAGCCGTCACGCCGACGACGGATAGTTGCGGCCGCGGCTCGCCGGACGTGCCGGGGGTCGCGGGATACGCAACGTCGGAGATCCGTAACCGGACCGAGGGCAGTGTACGATGGAGATCCCGACCCGTCGAGACGGTCGCCGGCGCGCCGACCGGCGTGGGACCTGGGGAGCGTGGTACCGTGCGCGGGCATGCGGACGAACGGGGCGGAACGCCACGGACCGGGAAGGGGGACGGACACCCATGATCGAGCTAACGCGGGAACGGTTGACCGAGGCGCTGGCGGAGCTGATCCGCATCCCGTCGATCAACCCGGACCTGGTGCCGGGCGCGGACGGCGAGCGGAAGATCGCGGAGGCGATCGCGGCTCGGCTGCGGCGCACACTGGGGATCATCGTCGAGCTGCAGGACGCGGGCGGCGGACGCCCCAACGTGATCGCCAGCGTCGGCGACGGGCCGGGTCGCACCCTGATGCTCAACGGCCACACCGATACCGTTGGCGTGGTCGGGATGAAGGCGCCCTTCGCGCCGCGCCTGGAGGACGGTCGGCTCCACGGCCGCGGCTCCAGCGACATGAAGAACGCGCTGGCCGCCATGATCACGCTGCTGGAGGAGGTGGCGCGCGCGGGCGACTTCCCGGGCCGGCTGGTCGCGACCTTCGTGGTTGACGAGGAATACGCCAGCATCGGCACGCAGGCGATCTGCCGGGAGATCGACCGCTGGCGGCCGGACGCGGCGCTGGTGCTGGAGCAGACCAACCTGGACGTGGGGGTGGCGCACAAGGGGTTCGTCTGGGCGGAGGTCGTCACCCACGGGCGGGCGGCACACGGCAGCCACTTCCGCGACGGCGTGGACGCGATCGCCCACATGGGCCGGGTCCTGGTCGCGCTGGAGCAGCTCGGCCGCGACCTGATCGCCCGGCCGCCGCACCCGCGGGTTGGCCCACCCTCGATCCACGCCTCGCTCATCAGCGGCGGCCAGGAGCTCTCCTCGTATCCGGAGG
>DATKRJ010000204.1:0-10065 GCA_035532355.1 Thermomicrobiaceae bacterium
CGCCGGTGAGCTCGCCGTTGCGGTTGACGACCCGGTGCGCCACTTCCGAGACGTCCTCCGGGCAGTTGTGGAGCGCCCAGCCGACCATGCGGGCCGAACGCGGCGTGCCGACGGCCCGCGCGACCCGGCCGTAGGTGGTCACGCGCCCCGGCGGGATGCGGCGGACGACGGCGAAGACGCGCTCGACGAAGTCGGTGCGCGCCCGTGTCCTCCGCGGTTGGCTGGGCGGGGGCCCGAAATCCACGCGCTCTATCTCCTCGCGGGTAACACTCTAACCGCAGGTCGCGCGGCGCCTAGCCTGGGCGTTGAGGGTAAGCTATCCGCGCGTCCGGTGCACGAGATAGACGGGAGATCCAGGCCATTGTCTACCCGAGTCGCGCCAGCAGAACGTGGTTACCGCGAGTTTCGACCCCACCCCGCGCTCGCCCGTCACGTCCAATGCGCGTGGACCTCGACGATCGACGACGATCCGGAGGCGGCGGTGCGCCGGATCGTCCCCGACGGCTGCATCGACGTGGTGTGGCGCGCCGACGCCGGGCTGCTGATCGAGGGCCCCGCGACGGAGGCGATGGTAGTCGACCTGTTACCGGGGAGCCTCGTGGTGGGCCTACGGTTTCGGCCGGGCATGGCTCCATCCCTGCTCGGGGTGGCCGCGGATGAGCTGCGCGACCGCTCGGTGCCGCTAGGCGACGTCTGGGGATCGGCCGGTCGTGCCGTCACGCGCGAGTTGGAGGATCTGCCGCGGCGCGTGGCCCTGGAGGTGATCCAGCGGGTATTCCTGAGGCGCCTCGACGCCGCGGTCGGTCCCGACGAGACTGTCAGCGCCGCCGTCGATCGACTCAGGCGTGAGCCGACCACGGGTGTGCGCGAGCTCAGTACTGGACTCGGGGTCAGCTCGCGACAGCTGCTGCGTCGCTTCAGCGATCGCGTCGGGTACGGGCCGCGCACGTTCGGACGGGTCGCACGGTTCCAGCGATTCCTGAGCACTGCGGAGCAACTGCGCAACGACGACCGGTCGCTGGCGGACCTGGCCCTCCAGACCGGTTACGCCGATCAGGCGCACCTGTCGCGCGAGTGCCGCGATCTCGGCGGCCTGCCGCCGCTGCGACTGCTGGCTGCGCTCATGGGCGAGTCGCGGCGCGTCCGATTCGTTCAAGACGGGCGCTGATCGGCGCGAGACAATGGGTGGGTTCCGGCCACCTGCGGCCGGAGGTGCCAGCCGCACCACTGGCGCGCCACGACCCGTGATGTACCGAAGGAGAGCGACGTGACCCGGACGCCCGATCTCCCCGCCGCCGCCGACTTCACCTGGCGCGGCGCGCGCCTGATCGACCGGCACCGGTACGCGCACCTCTTTGAGGGGGCGACGGAGGAGCCCGCCCTGACGGCGCTGCGGCCCTACCAGAATCAGGACGGCGGATTCGGCAATGCGCTCGAGCCGGACCTGCGTGGACCGGAGAGCCAACCCGTCCCGACCTGGACGGCGCTCGTGGTGCTCGGCGAGCTCGATGCGCTCGGGGACCCGATGGTCGAGCGGGCACTCAACTACCTCCAGGGCATCACCACGGCGGAGGGCGGCGTGCCGTTCGTGCTGCCGTCGTCACGCGCTCACCCACACGCGCCGTGGTGGGAAACCGGCGATGATCCGCCGGCCTCGCTCAACCCGACGGCGGCCATCGCGGGCGTACTGATGGCCCACGGCGTCGAGCACCCGTGGCTGGAACGCGCGACCGACTACTGCTGGCACGGGATCGAGGCCATCGAGGAGACGAGCCCCTATGAGATGCGGGCGGTGCTCCCATTCCTCGACGGCGCCACCGACCGCGGGCGAGCGGAGCGGGCCTTCGCGCGGGTCGGCCCCAAGCTGCTCGAGCAGGGGCTGGTCGAGCTCGACCCGCACGCCCCAGGCGAGATCCACTCGCCGCTGGTCTTCGCCCCGCGACCCAGCTGCCTGGCGCGGCGTCTCTTCAGCGACGCGGTCATCGAGGCGCAGCTGGACGCACTGGTCGCGGCGCAGGAGCCAGACGGCGGCTGGCCGATCAACTGGCCAGCCTGGACCCCGGCTGCGGGTATCGAGTGGCGGGGCTGGGCGACCGTCGAGGCACTGCAGACGCTGCGCGCGTATGGCCGCCTGGATTGAAGCGTACGACCGCGTTGGAGCGCGCGAGGTGCCCGGGTCGGCAGCACCTGACGCTGGGTGCGTCGCGGACCGGCAGCTATCGGGGAGACCGGTCGCCGCGACGGCGCCGTCGTCAGTGCAAGGAGGGATCACATGGCCGGTCAGCAGATGGACCCGCGCCTCTCGGTGATCACGCTGGGCGTACACGACCTGGAGCGATCGCTGGCGTTCTACCGCGACGGCCTGGGCTGGCCGACCGCCGGCATCATCGGCACCGAGTTCGTGGGGGACGAGAACCATCCGTCGGGGGCGACGGTCATGTTCGAGCTCGCCAACGGAGTGATTCTGGCGCTGTACCCACGAACGGAATTGGCCAAAGACGCCGGCGAGATGCTGGGCGCGGCGAGTGCGACCGAGTTCAGCCTCGGCTACCTGACCGGCGGCAGAGAGGACGTGGACGCGCTGATCGAGCGGGCCCGGACCGCCGGGGCAGCGGTAACCGACGAGCCGCACGAGCGTCCCTGGGGGATCTACTCGGGCTATTTCAAGGACGTCGACGGACATCTCTGGGAGATCATCTGGAACGCGCAGGAGCCAGCGTGACCTCGGGTTCGGCGAGATGCTCCCCGAGGCGACTTCGCAGTGTTCGCCAGACCTTGGGCGTCAACATCTGCATGGGTGGACGACCGTGTCGCGAACGGAAGCGTGCGCTCGGCTGCGGAGAGGCGCGTCGCAACGCCGAGGTGCTGATGCTCGCGCGGGGCCGTCGGGACCTCCCTCCCGTTCAAGCGTCCTGGCAGCAGGCCGCTCCCGGACGATCCGGGATGTTCTGCGCGTGTCGGGGCCACCGATGACATGAGTGGCCGGGAGTGATACGTTGCGTATAGCCCTCTGGGCCGGCTGCTCAGATGCCGCGGAGTCTTCGCTACCGTTGCTCACGGTGTGTTGAGCCGGTTTTGGTGGATCCTGCTCGGGAACGACCGGGATGGACGAGCGAGACGGCGTCCCAGACCCGAGGCTCCGACTCCCTGAGCGCGGCGAGTTGGACCTCACGAGCATCGGGCTCCGTGCCCGCCGCGTTCGGCTGGGGCTCACCCAGGCAGCGCTTGCCGGTCGGCTTGGCGTGTCGCGGAACACCGTCGCGCGGTGGGAACGGGGTGACTTGCCGGTCGGACACCCCGATCTCCTCCAGCTAGCCCTCGATGACATCGAGCAGATCCCGCGTCATCGCGACGTCGCGAGCGAGGCCATCTCCACGTCGTCGGCCGACGTGGGCAGATGGAGCCGTCTAGTCCCGCTCCCCGACGCGCGAGCACTCGCGCCGACCCGGCTGCCCGCTCGACCCGGTCGGCTGATCGGTCGCCAGCGTGACGTCGAGACGGCGCTGCGGCTGTTACGCGAGGACGCGCGCCTGGTGACGCTCACCGGCCCGGCCGGCGCCGGCAAGACCCGGCTGGCGCTCGAGGTCGCCGACCAGGCGGGCGGAGACTATCGTCACGGCATCGTCTTCGTCGACCTCGCGCCGGTGCGAGATCCCCGCCTGGTCGCACTGGCCATCAGCCGCGCGTTGGGTGCTCCCGAGAGCGGTGGTCTGCGGCTGCAGACCGAAACGCTTGAACGATTCCTCCGCGACCAGAACCTGCTCCTGGTGCTCGACAATTTCGAGCAGGTGCTACCCGCCGGTCTGATGCTGAGCGATCTGCTGACCGTCTGCCCCGGCCTTGCCATGCTCGTAACCAGCCGCGCTGCGCTGCGCCTCTCCTGGGAGCATGAATGCCCCGTCCCCCCACTGGAACTACCGCCGGACGCGAACGCGTCGCCCGACCTCGACGCCATCGGACGAGCGCCGGCAGTAATGCTGTTCGTCGAGCGCGCGCGCGCGGTGGCGCCCGACTTCGAGCTTGACGCGACGAATGCGGTCGCGGTGAGTGAGATCTGCGCCGGGCTGGACGGGTTGCCCCTGGCAATCGAGCTTGCGGCGGTTCGCGTCAAGGTTCTGTCGCCAGCGAAGCTGCTGTCGCGACTACGCGGTCGGTTCGATCTGCTTGACTCCGGGCCCCGCGACCTTCCCGCCCGCCATCGCACGCTGAGAGCGGCGCTCGACTGGAGCTACGATCTGCTCACGGAGTCCGAGCGACGCCTGTTCCGGCGCCTCAGCGCGTTCGTAGGCGGGTTCACGCTGGAGGCGGTCGAGGCGGTGGCCGGCCCGGCCGCACTCGACGACCTCGCTTCCCTCGTCGATCAGAGCCTGGTACGGCGAGATCGCGGCGACGGGATCCACCCGCGCTTCCGATTGCTGGAGACGATCCGCGACTATGCGCGGGAGCGCCTGGAAGAATCGGGTGACCTCGAGGACGTGCTGCGGAGCCATGCGGCGTATTGCCTCCAGCGGGCGGAGCACCTCTTACCCCTGCTGCGTGGACCTGACCAGCTCGACTACCTCTCGGGCATGGAGCGCGAACATGACAACGTCCAGACAGCGATCACCTGGTACCGAGAGCACGGCGACGTCGACGGGATGCTCCGGCTCTGCGCCGCGGCGTGGAACTACTGGTGGGTGTGCATGCGCCTGAGTGTGGGGCACTACTGGCTGGAGACCGCGTTGCGCGCCAGCCCCAATGTGTCCACGGCGGCCCGTGCGTGTGTGCTCAACGGGGCAGGCACGATCGCGAGCCTGCTCGGGAATCACGAGCGGGCCGCCCAGCACTTTCGGGAGAGCGTCGAACTCTGGCGAGTCCTCGGGGACCGCTCCGGACTGGCCCATGTACTGGCCGACCTCGGGACGCTGCTGCTCGTGGGCAACCCGGCAGGTGCTGCTCTCCCGGTCCTGGAGGAGGCGGTGGCGCAAGCCAGAACGGCAGAGGATTCCTGGGAAATCGCCCACGCGCTCTTCGCGCTCGGGCCGGCGCTGCGCACAGGCCGGGGCGACGCAGCGGCGCTGGAGGCGCTCGATGAGACTCGCCGGCTGTTCGCGGCGCTCGGGGATCGGCGTGCTCGCGCCCACGCGGACATCGATCTGGCCAGCATCCTCTCCGATAACGGCCGCTCCGCACAGGCGATCGAGTATGCGCGGGAGAGTCTGGTTCTCCTGGAGGAGTTGGGCGATCGCTGGGGATCGATCTTCGCTCTGGTCGCACTCGGACACGCCGCCGTTAGCGCCTATCCCGACCGCGCGGCCTGGCTGCTGGGCGTGGTCGAGGGTGTGTGTGAGCGGTCCGGTGCAGCGTTGCTGCCGTACTTCGACGCCACCGAGCCCCGGGGACTGGCGCGAGCTGTGATTCGGCTCGGCGGGCCCGCGGTGGCGGCTCGTCGTGCCGAGGGGCGGCAGGTGCGGCTCTCCGAGGCCATATCGGCGGCGCTGGCCTTCCAGTGGGGCCTCCCCGTCGACCCTGACCGGGACGATGGGCTAACGCTCACCCGGCGCGAGCGCGAGGTCGCAGCATTGATCGCTCGAGGGCTGAGCAACCGCGCGATCGCCGGTCATCTGTCGATCAGTCCCCGCACGGTGGAGGGCCACGTCGACCGTATCCGCGACAAGCTGGACCTGCGCTCGCGCACCCACCTCGCGGCCTGGGCCATCACGCATCTGCCGGACAGACCTCAACCGAGCAAGACCCCGTAGTCGCGGCTCCTACCTCGCTAAAACACGTGCGGCGTGCTCGTCGCCGAATCACGTAGTTGCACGCTACTTCCACCCGATCCGTCTCGCTAGCCTTTACCCCAGCGGACCGGTGTCACGAATGCCGTCCACGGACGCACCAGGACCGCGGTCCGCGTCCGGAAGCGGATATCCCGGGCGTGCTCGGTGGAGGGAGGTGCTGGAGGCGACGGAACGGACCGCCATGAGACGGCCCGCTGGGGGGTGAAGCGCGACCGCAGGAGGCAGCCATGAGCTTCAGAAGTATGCGTGGTCTTTCGAAGATGCCCGGGCGACGCATCGCCATCGTGGCCGTAGTCCTGGCGTTGATGGTGTCGGCCGTCTCGGTTCTGGCCGTCTCCGGAGCGGACCCGGTGACGTACTATGCGTGTATCGCGAACAAGCAGAACGGGAGCACGCTCTACAACGTCGGCACGACGCAGCTCGCGTGCAAGTCGGGGGACTCCGCGATTTCCTGGAACCAGGTTGGACCGATGGGCCCGGCCGGCCAGGTTGGCGCCACGGGTCCGAAGGGTGACAAGGGAGACCCCGGGCTGACGGGTCCGGCCGGCGCTCCCGGCGCGGACGGCGCCACCGGCTCGCCAGGACTGCAGGGTCCGGCTGGGCCAGCTGGGGCCGACGGCGCCGTGGGCCCACAGGGACCGCAAGGCTCCGCCGGGCCGCAGGGCGCGACGGGTCCGGCAGGTGCTGACGGTGCGCAGGGGCCGACTGGTCCGGCAGGGCCGCAGGGACCCGCTGGGACGTCGGGCCTGAGCGGCATCGAGTGGATCTCGACCATGGTGAGCTACGGGACGCTCGAGTACAACACGACATTGGACGCGCCCTGCTCGGCCGGGAAGGTCGCAATTGGCGGCGGGTTCATGAAGAACAACCCGGACACCAACGTGTATCAGTCGTCGCCGATCATGGTCGGCGGCGTGGCGACCGGGTGGCGGGTGTTCGCGGACATGCCATCGTTCAGCGTCCACGGCGGCTGGGATGTCACTGCGTACGCGATCTGCGCGTACGCTCCGTAGGTCACGAGGTGCTTTCCGGCTCGTGGGCGAAGCCCCGCGAGCCGGACGATCCTCCAGAAATGAAGACTGATCCGGCGCCGGGCACCACTCTTCTCCAACTCGGCACCGGGTCACCTCGTGGCAGATGCGCGGAGCGGCGTGCACGAGCCGCGGAGCCGGTTGGGGCGTTGCACGGCGTATGCCTCACCGCTATACTGCTGATCTGGACCATGGTCCACGCACAGCAGTGGGCCGCCTCGACTCACCGTCGCGGGTGCGACGCGACGCGTATCCTGGAGTGGCAGTTGGTGGAGTAACCCTCTCAATGCAGCCGGACAGATTCGGCAAGCACCCTGGAGAGGGCTACCCAACATGCTACAGGTCAAGCACCTATCCAAGCGCTATGGTGCCCAGATCGTCCTCGACGACGTGTCGTTCGTCGTCAACGACGGTGAGCACGTCGCCCTGGTCGGCCCCAACGGATCCGGTAAGTCAACGCTGTTCAGGTGTATCGTCGGCGCCGAACGCCCGGACGCGGGTGAGATCGTCGTCACGGCGACGGGCATTGCCGTCGGCTATCTGCCGCAGTCATCGCTGGAGGAACTCGGGCCCACCGTGCGCGACGCCCTGGACGCGGCGCAGGCCGACCTGGTCGCAGCCGAGCGGGCGCTCGTCGCGGCCGGTGAGCGATTGGCCGACACCGGCGCGGGTGGTGAGGCGCTGGCCGAGTACGATGCGGCGCTGGCGGCTTTCGAGGCGTGCGGTGGGTACGAGCGCGAGCACCGGGCCACCGCGGTTCTCGAGGGCCTCGGCCTGGGCGGGATCGAGCCGGAGCGCGCCGGTGCCAGCCTGAGCGGCGGCCAGAAGACACGGCTCGGCATGGCCTGCCTGCTGCTGCGTGAGCCCACCCTGTTGCTGCTGGACGAGCCCACCAACCACCTCGACGTCGAGGCGCTGGGCTGGTTGGAGGGGTTTCTGCGCGACTTCCCGGGCGCGGTGGTGGTCGTCTCGCACGACCGCGAGTTCCTCGACCGCGTGGCCGAGCGCGTGCTCTTCCTGGATCCCGCGTCGCACCGCGTCCTGAGCTACCCCGGTGACTACACGAACTTCGCGGAGGCCCGCGCGCGCGAGGCAGCAGCGGTGCGCGAGGCGTGGGCGACCCAGGAGAAGTACGTTGGGCGGGTCGCGTCGGACATCGCCCGTCTCAAGGGCGAAGCCCTGGCGATCGAGCGGGGGACGACGCCGCGGCAGCCGGGGGTCCGCCGGCTGGCCCGCAAGAAGGCCGGGCTGGCAAAGTCGCGGGAACGCAAGCTGGAGCGTTTCCTGGCCGACGACGCGCGGGTGGACAAGCCGCGCCCGCAGTGGGAGCTCAAGCTCGACTTCGGCCCGCCGCCACCGGGGGGCGATGCGGTGCTGGAGTTGACGAACGTGGGCTTCGGCTACCCCGGAGATCCGCCGCTCTTCTCGGGCCTGAACCTCCAGCTTCAGCACGGTGAGCGGCTGGCGCTGGTCGGTCCGAACGGCGCGGGCAAGACCACGCTGCTCCGGATCATCGAGGGCGCGCTGGCGCCCACCTGCGGCATCCGACGTCTGGGAGCCGGCATCCGCGTCGGCGTGCTGGCACAGGAGCAAGAGACGCTCGACCTGTCGCGCACCGTACTCGCCACCGCGCTCCGTGAGCGCGCGATGTCCGAGACCGAGGCTCGCTCCTTCCTCCACTTCTTCCTGTTCAGCGGTGACGACGTCTTTCGACCAGTGGGGCGCTGCTCGTTCGGCGAGCGCACCCGCCTCCAGCTCGCCGTCTTGGTGCTGCGCGGCTGCAATCTGCTGCTCCTCGACGAGCCGCTGAATCACCTGGACATCGAGGGGCGCGAGCACTTCGCGGCCGCGCTCGAGGCCTTCGACGGCACCGTGGTGGCCGTCGTCCACGACCGCGCCTTCCTGCGAGCGTTCGCCGACCGGGTGGTCGAGCTCGGCGACGGGCAGGCGCGGGTCCACGACGGGGGCTACGACCAGTACGCGACGGCCGTTTCCGCGCGCGATGGGGCATCTGGGGGCCGAGGCCGGTTCGACGGTAGGGCGCGATCAGGGTAGACTTGGGGGACGGCGACGTCCGTGCTGCGACCACTGACACTGACCGACGGGGGACCCCGCGAATGCGAAATCTGTTCAGTAAGATCCTCGGTGATCCCAACCAGCGCATCCTCAAGAACCTCCGCGAGGACGCCGAGGAGGTCAACGCGCTCGAGCCCGAGTTCGAGCGCCTCACCGCCGACGAGCTCCGTGCCAAGACGGTCGAGTTTCGCGAGCGGTTGGCAGCCGGTCAGACTCTCGACGACCTGTTGCCCGAGGCCTTCGCTGCCGTCCGTGAGGCGAGCAAGCGTACCCTCCACCAGCGCCATTTCGACGTGCAGCTCATGGCCGGGATCGTCCTCCACGAGGGCAAGATTGCCGAGATGCGGACCGGCGAGGGCAAGACGCTCGTCGCCACCCTGCCGCTCTACCTCAATTCGCTGGAGGCCAAGGGCGTCCATCTGATCACGCCGAACGACTATCTGTCGCGGATCGGCGGCGGCTGGATGGCTCCGATCTACAACGTCCTGGGCGTGAGCGTCGGCGTCATCACCCATGAGGATGCCGCGATCTACGACCCGGAGTACATGTCACCCGAGCCGAGCCCCGACGAGCGTCTGAACCACTGGCAGCCGGTCCCGCGCCGCGAGGCGTACCTGGCCGACATCACCTACGGCACCAACAACGAGTTCGGGTTCGACTACCTGCGCGACAACCTCGCCTTCCGGCTGGAGGATCGGGTACAGCGCGAGCTGTCGTACGCGATCGTCGATGAGGTCGACTCGATCCTGATCGACGAGGCCCGCACCCCGCTGATCATCTCCGGACCGGCCGAGGAGAGCACCGAGATTTATCTGCGGATCAATGCGCTGGTGCCGAGGCTGACGCGGCAGGAGGCCGAAGAGGGTCCCGGCGACTTCTCAGTCGATGAGAAGCAGAAGCAGGTGCACCTGACCGAGGAAGGCCACGAGCACGTCGAGCAGCTGATGCTGGAAGCGGGGCTGCTGCGCGAGAGCGAGAGCCTGTACGACTCGACCAACATCCGCCTGATGCATCACCTGAATGCGGCGCTGCGGGCGCATGCGCTGTACAAGCGCGACGTGGAATATATCGTGCGCGGCGGCGAGGTCATCATCGTCGATGAATTCACCGGGCGCACGATGCCGGGCCGGCGCTGGTCGGACGGGCTGCACCAGGCGGTCGAGGCCAAGGAGGGCGTG
>DATKRJ010000205.1:0-5078 GCA_035532355.1 Thermomicrobiaceae bacterium
CGGCATCCCCCCAGGCCTCGTCGACGCAGGCGACGCAGGCCGGACAGCCGGTGCGGGGCGGCACGCTGGTGTACGCCCGCAACCTCGACGCGAAGACGCTCGACCCGCACTTCTCGGCGCAGTTCTCCGAGCGATTCGCCCTGTACTGCATCTACAACACCATCGTCGCCTACGACAAGAACTTCAACCTCGTGCCGGACCTGGCCGCCAAGTGGGAGGTCGCCAGCGACGGCTCGAGTGTGACCTTCACGCTGCAGCCGAACGTCAAGTTCCACGACGGCACCGCCTGCGACGCGACCGCCGTCAAGTGGAACATCGACCGCATCCTCAACCCGGCCACCAACTCCCCGCTCGCCGGCCAGATCAACGTCATCGACCAGACCACGGCGCCCGACGCGACGACCGTGATGCTGCACTTCAAACAGCCCAACCGGCCGCTGCTGGCCTCGCTCGGCGAGCGCCCCGGCTTCGTCGTCTCGCCGGCCGCCGTGCAGAAGTACGGCAAGGACTTCGGGGCCAACCCGGTCGGCTCGGGCCCCTTCAAGTTCGTCGAGTGGGTCGCCGACAGCCACGTCACGATGGCGCGCTTCGACGGCTACTGGGACACCGGCAAGCCGTACCTGGACCAGATCGAGATCCGCCACGTGGCGGACCCGCAGGTGCAGTCCACCATGGTCCGCACCGGCGAGGCGCAGGTCATCGACGCGGTGCCGGCGACCCTGGTCTCGGTGCTGAAGCAGGCGTCGGGAGTCGTCGTCTCCGAGCTGCAGAGCGGGCGCTTCTGGGGCACGCAGTGTCACGCCGACAAGCCGCCTTTCAACGACGTCAACCTGCGCATGGCGCTCGTCTACGGCACCGACCGCGACGAGGTCCGGACCGTGGTGTTCGGCGGCACCGGCCGGGTGGCGACACACCCGCTGGGCTCCGGCTGGGCCTATGACTCGTCGCTCGACAGCCAGTTCCCCAACTACGATCTGGCCAAGGCCAAGGACTACCTGGCGAAGGCCAACGTCGCCGGCCAGACCTTCACGCTGACCGTCACCAACACGCAGCCCGACCAGACGCTGGCCCAGGTGCTCCAGGCCCAGTATCAGAAGCTGGGGCTCACGGTGAAGATCGCGACCGTCGACGCGGCGCAGTCGTTCGCGATGGTCAAGGCCGGCACGATCAACTGGACGAGCACCGACTGGGCACCGCGCGCCGACCCCGACGGGCTGCTGCGCATCCTGTGGTACTCCAAGGGGTTCCAGAACACGACCGGCGCCAACATCGCGGGGCTCGACACGCTGCTCGACAAGGCCGCTGCCGAGTACGACACGTCCAAGGCCGCGCCGATGTACCATCAGGCCGAGCAGTTGATCGTCAACAACGCCGACTACGTCTTCATGCACTGGCCGTCGCTGTTCGCCGCGATGCAGTCGTCGGTGCAGAACTTCATCTACTACCCGGACTTGATCCTGCGCCTGCGCGACCTCTGGTTGAAGAAGTAGGACGGGGGTCCGGCCCGTGCTCCGCTATATCCTGCGGCGCGTGCTGCAGATGGTGCCGGTCCTGTTCGTCATCTCGGTCGCCACCTTCCTGCTCATGCACGTCGTGGTCGGCGATCCGACGCTGCTCATCCTGGGACAGGACACCAGCGCCACGCAGCAGAACGTCGACCGGCTGCGGCAGTCGCTCGGGCTCAACCGGCCGCTGCCGGTGCAATACGCCGACTGGCTGCGCCACGTCGTGGTCGGCGACCTCGGCCGCTCGATGCGCTTCCCGGTCTCGGTGCGGGCCGCGGTTGGCCAGCGGCTGCCGGTGACCCTGGAGTTGACCTTTCTGGCTCTCGGGCTGGCCATCCTGATCTCGCTGCCGCTGGGCGTCATCGCCGCACTCCGGCCGGGGTCGAGGCTGGACGTCGGGATCTCGGCCGTCGCCGCGGTCACGCTGTCGGTGCCGAACTTCTGGCTGGGGGTCGTGCTGATCTTCGTCTTCGCCCTCAAGCTACACCTGCTCCCCTCATCGGGCTACGTCCCATTCACCAAGAGTCCCCTGGGGAACCTGAGGCTCATGATCCTGCCAACGATCACGCTGGCAACGGCGTACGTCGGCAGCTTCGCGCGCTACACCCGCTCGTCAATGCTCGAGGTGCTGGATGAGGACTACGTGCGCACCGCCCGGGCGAAGGGCCTCACGAGCGGGCTGGTGCTACGCCGTCACGCCCTGCGCAACGCGCTGCTGCCGATCGTCACGGTGATCGGCCTGGAGCTCGCCGGGCTGTTCGGCGGGGCGGTGGTGACCGAGATCGTCTTCTCGCTGCCCGGAGTAGGCACGCTGCTGACCGAGTCGATCCTCGGCCGTGACGTGTCGATGGTGCAGGGGATCATCGTGCTCATCACGGTGGCCGTCGTCGGGGTGAATCTGGTCGCCGACGTGGTCTACGGGCTGCTCGACCCGCGCATCCGGGGCGCCTATGGCTGAGCGCTTCGACGTCTCCGCGCTGCACGGCGCCGGGGCGCCCGTCGCCCTGGAGAGCGTGCGGCTCGGGGAGCGGCTCCGGCGCGCCTCGCACACCGTCTGGGCCTACCCGCAGCTCTGGATCGGGGTGCTGGTGCTGCTGGTCCTGCTCGTGGGAGCCCTGGCCGCGCCGGTCATCGCGCCCTACGATCCGACCGGCATGTCCGCCGCGCTGCTGAAGCCGCCGAGCGCGGCGCACCTGTTCGGCACCGACACGCTGGGGCGAGACACCTTCACGCGCATCCTCTACGGCGGGCGCCTCTCGCTGCTGGTCGGCAGCACCTCGGTGCTGTTCGGCATGATCGTGGGCGTGGGGCTGGGGCTGGTGAGCGGGTACCGACTCGGCTGGGTGGACACGGTCCTCATGCGCTGTGTCGACGGCATGATGGCCTTCCCCAGCCTGGTCCTGGCGCTGACGGTGGCCTTCGCCCTCGGCCCGAGCCTCTCGAGCGTGATCATCGCGCTGGCGATCGTGCGCATCCCGGGTTTTGCCCGGCTGACGCGCGGACAGGCGCTGGCTCTCAGCGGTCGCGAGTTCATGGCGGCCGCGACCGCCGTGGGGGTCGGCCCGTGGCGGATCGTCTGGCGACACTACCTGCCGAACCTGGTCAACGTCATTCTGATCCAGGCGTCGATCGGCGCGGGCGCCAGCATCTTCGCCGAGGCGAGCCTGGGCTTTCTCGGCCTGAGCGTCCCGCCGCCGGCCCCGAGCTGGGGCGCCATGCTGCGCGACGGCTACGCCTACCTCGAGGTCAACCCCTGGCAGTCGATCGTGCCGGGCGCGTTCATCTTCCTGGCGGTGCTGGGGTTCAACTTCCTGGGGGACGGCCTGCGCGACGCGCTCGACCCGCAGCAGCGGCGACGGCGCGGCCGGTGAGGGACCGTCGCGGCTCAGGCGCCGTCCGGCTGCATCTCGAGCATCGCGATGCGGATCTCGCGCGCCGTGGCCATGTGCGCGGTCGCGATCTCGCGTGCGAGCTCGGGTCGACGCGCGGCGATGGCGTCGATGAGGTGCCGGTGCTCGGCCACGGCGGTCTGCGGCCGACCGGGATGGCTGAAGGTCGTGCCGGTGAAGCGACGCACGCGGTGGTGGATCTGCTGCACGAGGTCGAGCAGGACGGCGTTACCGGCCACCCTGGCCACCGCCTCGTGGAACACGAGGTTGGCCTCGGCCATGCGGCCCAGGTCGTCGCCGGCCGCCAGCGTGGCGAACGCGTCGTTCACCGCCGTCAGCGTGGCGACGTCCGCCGGGGTGGCCGCGCCGGCCGCCAGCTGCGCGCCCAGGCCGTCCAGCGACTCACGCACGACGTACACGTCGAGGATCTCGCGCGGGGTAACGTGGGTCGCGACCAGGCCACGGCGGGGGATGCGCTGGGCGAGCCCCTCGGCCTCAAGGCGGAACAGCGCCTCGCGCACCGGCGTGCGGCTGACCTGGAAGACGCGCGCCAGCTGCTCCTCGGGCAGGCGATCGCCGGGCGGGAGCACGCGGGTGATCAGCGCCTCGCGCAGCACGTGGTACACCATGTCCGAGGTGGCACCGACGAGCGCCTGCGAGGTCCACAGCCGCTGCAGGCCATTCGTCGAGGCAGCCACGCCGGTTTCTCTGTCGTCCGCCACGTACCCTCCGGCCGTCACGCGCCGATCGATCCACGGGGGGTCCCACGGGCAACGTCCGCCCCGACCTGATTGTACACATCGTATACCGCGACGAGCGGGTCGCCGGGGTTGGGCCGGCGACAGAGCCGAAGAACAGGGATATGGAGGGAGCGCACAGGATGACGGAGGCAGAAACGGTGGAGGATCGTGGTCCGGAGCGCCCGAGGCTGGTCGGCACGAGCGTCAGACGGATCGAGGACGAGCGGCTGATCACCGGCGCGGGAGCCTATCTCGAAGACCTGCGGATACCGGGCATGGCGGATGTCGCCCTGGTGCGCAGCCCGCACGCCCACGCCACGATCCGGGCCATGCGCCTGGAGGCGGCGCGCGCGGCGCCAGGGGTGATCGCCGTCGTGACCGGCGAGGACCTGCGCGACGTGGGCGACGTGCCGGTCGGCGGCAACCTGAAGATCCCCGAGCACCCGCCGCTGACGCGCGGCACGGTCAAGTTCGTCGGCGACCCGGTCGTGGCCGTGATCGCCGAGACCCGGGTGCTGGCCGAGGACGCGGCCGGGCTGGTCGAGGTCGACTACGACCCGCTGCCGGCCGTGGTCGATCCGCGCGAGGCCCTGGCCGACGACGCCCCGCGCGTTCACGCCCAGTTCGACTCCAACGTCGTCTTCTCGGCCGAGATGGACACCGGCGGTGTCGACGAGGCCTTCGCGGCGGCGGAGCACCGACTCGCCGTCCACGTCGGCCATGCCCGCGTGGCGGCGCTGCCGATGGAGACGCGCGGCGGGATCGGCGCGTTCGACGCCGAGAGCGGGCAGTACACGCTCTGGCTCGGCACGCAGGCCGCCTGGATCGAGCGGACGGACCTGGCCAAGGCGCTGGGGGTGCCCGAGGAGCAGGTCCGGGTCATCACCCCGGACGTCGGTGGGGCCTTCGGCGGGAAGATGACCGCCTATCGAGAGGACATCCTG
>DATKRJ010000206.1:0-11064 GCA_035532355.1 Thermomicrobiaceae bacterium
CACCGCCATGAACGCACCGGGGCAGCCGGGGATCCCGCCGGCCTGGACCTCCAGCGCCAAGGACGCCGTCACCACCGCGCTCGGCGCCTCCCGCGTCTGGCTCACCATCGGCCACGGTATCCTCGACGAGGTCTACTGGCCGCGCGTCGACAGCCCCCAGATCCGCGACCTGGGCTTCATCGTGGCCGACGACCAAGGCTTCTGGAGCGAGGTCAAGCGCCTCGACGACTACGAGCTGGCCACACCCCAACCCGGCGTCCCCGCCTACACCGCCACCCACCGCCACCACCGCTACACCCTGACCCTCGAGTTCACCCCCGACCCGGACCGCGACGTCGTCCTGATCCGCGCCCGTCTGGCCGGCGACGGCGACCTGCGGCTCTACCCGCTGCTCGCCCCGCACCTGGGCAACACCGGCCGGGACAACACCGCCTGGGTCGACTCGCACGACGGCTGGCTGACCCTGTTCGCCCAGCACGGCGACGCCTGCCTCGCCCTGTGCGCGGCCGATAGCCACCGCCAGAGCGCGCTGGCCCGCGGCAGCGCCGGGTTCGTCGGCGCCTCCGACGGCTGGCAGGACTTCAATGCCAACGGCCGCATGAGCTGGGGCTACGGCCGGGCCGAGTCCGGCAACGTGGCGCTGATGGGCGAGGTGGTCGCGCGGGAGGTGGTCCTCGCCCTGGGCTTCGGCGACACGCCGGACATGGCGGTGACGCTGGCGGTCTCGAGCCTGCAGTCGCCCTTCGAGGGACCCTGGCGCAAGCAGGTCGCCGCCTGGACCGAGTGGCAGGCGACCTGCAAGCTGCCGGAGCAGCTTCCCCCGGACATCCTGCGCGAGGCCCGCATCTCGGCCACCGTGCTCAAGGTCCACGAGGACCGCACCGCCCCCGGCGCCATGGTCGCCAGCCTCAGCATCCCCTGGGGCCAGAGCCGCGATGACACCGGGGGCTACCATCTGGTCTGGGCGCGCGACCTGGTGGAGTCGGCCGGCGGGCTGCTCGCCTTCGGCGCCACCTCCGACGTGCGCCGCATCCTCGACTACCTGATCGCCACCCAGCACCAGAACGGGCACTGGACGCAGAACCAGTGGCTCGACGGCCGCCCCTTCTGGAGCGGCGTGCAGCTCGACGAGACCGGCTTCCCCATCCTGCTCGCCCAGCGCATGCGCGAGACCGGCGAGCTGCACGGCATCGAGGTCGGGGAGATGGTGCGCCGCGCCGCCACCTACCTGGCGACCAACGGCCCGGTCACCGCCCAGGACCGCTGGGAGGAGGATGCCGGCCTCAGCCCCTTTACCCTGGCGGTCGTGGTCGCGGCGCTGGTCTGCGCCGCCGAGATCCTCGACGAGCCGGCACGCGGCTACGCCCTGGAGCTGGCCGACACCTGGAACAGCCGGATCGAGGACTGGACCTACGTCAGCGACACCGCCCTCGCCCGCGAGCACGGCGTCGACGGCTACTACGTGCGCATCGCGCCGCCGGAGGTCGCCGACGGCAGCAGCGCGCTCACCGGGTTCGTGCCGATCAAGAACCGGCCGATGGGCCAGGCCGGGGAGGAGGCGGACAACATCGTCAGCCTCGAGTTCCTCGAGCTGGTGCGTCTCGGGCTGCGCCGCGCCGACGACCCGAGGATGCGGGACAGCGTGCGCATCGCCGACGCGCTGCTGGCCGTCGACACGCCCTCGGGCCGCGTCTGGCACCGCTACAACGACGACGGCTACGGCGAGCAGGCGGACGGCAGCCCCTTCACCGGCGTCGGCATCGGTCGTGCCTGGCCGCTCCTGGCGGGCGAGCGGGGGCACTACGCCCTCGACGCCGGGCAGGACGTCCGGCCGTACCTCCAGACGCTGGCGCGCACCAGCAGCCTGGGCGGCATGATCCCCGAGCAGGTGTGGGACACCGCCGACCTGCCGGCGGAGCACCTGCTGGAGGGGCGGCCGAGCGGCTCGGCCATGCCGCTCGTCTGGGCGCACGCGGAGTTCGTGAAGCTGTGCGCCAGCGTCGAGCTCGGCCACGCCATCGACCGGCCCGACCCGGTCTGGAACCGCTACCGCGGCGAGCGGCCCAGCGTCCCCTGGACGACCTGGCGCTTCAATCAGCGCGCCCGCGCGCTGTCCGCCGGAAACGTCCTGCGCGTCGAGCTGACGGCGCCGGCGCGCGTCCACTGGTCTGTCGACGGCTGGCAGACGGTCCAGGACCTCGACACGCGCGACAGCGGTCTCGGCATCCACCTGGCCGACCTGCCGACCCGGGAGGTCGCGGCCGGGCAGGAGATCGTCTTCACCTTCTACTGGACGGCCGAGGAGCGCTGGCAGGGGGAGAACATGACGGTGCCGGTCGAGCCGTCCGGCGTCGCGTCGCGGCCGGAGCCGGTGGCCGCCGCCGGTGCGCCGGACGCGGGCTGATCCGACGGCGGGCCGGCGTCGTTCCCGGCGGGACGCGACGCGTGACTCAGCGCGCCCGGCAGTGACGACGCGGTCGGGCCGGCCGGCGTGCCGAAGCGCCGCGGCCCGGAATGTGCCGGCGATTCGGCGCGTTGGGACAGGAGGCGCAGCGCGCCAATTGTCGTTGTCCCGATCCGGAGGGGGGAACCTATCGTGCCGATCTCACGCGAGCGCTTCGCGCAGGGGCTCACCGCGGACGAGTTCATCGCCGAGATGACCCGCAACCAGGAGCGCTTCGAGGACAACCTCGCGGCGATGAACGACTTCATCACCGACGAGGATCGCGCCTTCTTCGGCGGCCGCCGGCTGGCGATCGCCGCCATCGCCGAGGACTGGTGCACCGACGTCATCCAGTTCCTGGCGCCGGTGATCGCGCTGGCCCGGCAGGTCCCGGACCTGGAGCTGCGCGTCTTCCTGCGTGATCAGAACCACGACCTGATCGACCAGTACCTGAAGCAGGGCAAGTTCCGCTCGATCCCGGTGTTCGTCCTCTACGACGAGCGGTGGAACGAGCTGGGCTACTTCATCGAGCGACCGGAGCAGGTCACCCGGGAGATGGCGGAGGAGACGCGCCGCTTCGCCGCGGCGCACCCGGAGATCGAGGGGATCACCCGCGCCTACGAAAACATGCCGGAGGAGACGCGCAAGGCGGTCTCCCAGAACAGCTCCCGCTACCGGTGGGACAACATGCTGCGCTGGGATCGCATCTGCCTCGACGAGCTGCGCGGCATGGTCGTCCGCGGCGCCGAGCAGCGCGCCGTCGCCGACTGAGGGCGCGTCGCACTCCGCGCGCAGCCGCGCCGGTCGATGCGCGCCGGGGGTGCGAGCCCGCGTGTTTGGGGCCCGGGCAGCACGAAAACGGGGCAGGCATACAACCTGCCCCGCCGTGCTAGACGGGGAACCTCCGGTGAGCCCTGGCCGGGCATCGGGTGTGTGGTGACAGACAGGGGCCGCCTTGGAGACGCACGACGACGACCTGGCAAGGTTCGCGGCCGAGGGCGCTCCACCGTTGCCGGAGGCGACCGCGGAGGGCCACGTCGCACACGACGGTGCGCGGATCTGGTACGCGACGTACGGGTCCGGCACGCCGGTGATCCTGCTGCATGGCGGCCTCGGGCACAGCGGTAACTGGGGCTACCAGGTGCCGGCGCTGCTGACGGCCGGCTATCGTCCCATCCTCATCGATACCCGCGGGCACGGCCGGAGCACGCGTGACAGCCGCCCATACCGCTATGCACTGCTGGCAACCGACGTGCTCGCGGTGCTGGACGCGCTGGAGGTACCGCGAGCGGCGGTCGTGGGCTGGAGCGACGGGGCGTGCATCGCCCTCATCCTCGGCGTGCAGGCACCGAAGCGCGTCGCCGGCGTCTTCTTCTTCGGCTGCAATATGGACCCCAGCGGGACGAAGGAGCTCAGCGGATCGAACCCGGTCATCGAGCGCTGCTTCGCTCGCCATGCCAGGGATTATGCCGAGCTCTCGGCAACGCCCGGCGACTTCCGTGCCTTCGTCGAGGCGGTGAGCCTGATGATGCAGACGGAGCCCAACTACGACGCGGACGACCTGACCGGCGTGCGGGTGCCGGTCACGGTCGTGCAGAGCGAGCACGACGAGTTCATCAAACGCGAGCACGCCGAGCACCTCGCCCGCAGCATCCCCGGGGCGCACCTGGTCATCCTGCCGGGCGTGTCGCACTTCGCGCCGCTGCAGCGACCAGCGCTGTTCAACATCGCCGTGCTCGACTTCCTGAGCCGGGTGCTCGGTTGAGTGAAACCGGACACCACCCTGCCCGGTCTCCCTACCGGTGGGCGCGGGTCGGGCGCAGGGTGAAGCCGGCCGGCAGGTGGCGCAGCAGGTCCGCCAGCTCGGCGTCGAGGTCGGCATCGGGCGGGCCGGTCATGACCAGCGCCAGCTCGTTCTCCTCCTCCTCGGCGGCGAACACCGGACGCACCGGGAGGTCCCGTCGCAGCTCGAGCCCGTGGTAGATCGCCAGCGCGGCCGCCACGAGCACGACGCCCAGCGCGGCGCTGACGTCGGAGGTCAGCCCGGTCGAAGAGTTGACGTTGAGCACGACCGTCAGCACCCGGTAGATGACCACGGCCAGGCTGCTCAGGATGGAGATCAGCGTGGCGGCCAGCACGACGTACAGGTAGACCCGGCGGGTCGTCGAGGTCTGCTCGGCCGGCGGGTCCGCCGCGAGCGCCAGCCGGGCCGCATACCAGCCCCACAGCCAAGCGGCCGCGCCGGCCAGCGCCACGGCGCTGAACTGGCTGACCTGGCCGCGCCACCAGTCTGCCGGAGCGCTCGCGGTCCGCGAGCCACCCAGCCCGAGGTCGATCAGCACGCCGAGCGTGTAGGCCAGGCCGACGCCGGCGAAGGCCAGGCCGACCAGCGCGACGACGTAGGTCGAGAGGCGGCGGATCGTGGCCTGCACCGGCGCCGTGCCGTAGCGCCGCGCCTCGTCGGACGCGGCCCACCGCTGGTAGAGCCAGAAGGCCGCGAACGGCACCGCCGCCAGCAGGGGCGCGAGCGCGCTCCGAGAGACCTCGGCCGCGCCGCTGGCGGTCGAGACGCCGAAGAGGGCCCGCAGCAACGCCGTCAGCGCGTCGGCGACGCCGCGCAGGGTCATCCCGATCCCAACGATGGCGCCGGCGTACAGGTAGAGCCGGCGGAACCTGGCGCCGCGCTCGCTCTGGGCGCGCCAGTCCGGCGCCTCGAGCAGCCGCTGCGCGTAGCCCCAGTGCGCCGCCCAGACGGCGACCCCCACCAGGATCCGCGAGACGCCGTTCGCCAGCGGCTCGGCCCACCAGGGCCCCGAGGCGATCACCGCGCCCGGGCCGAGGACGGCGTCGATGCCCAGGCGCAGGAGATCGGCGCCCCCGAAGATGAGGAGCATGGCGCCGGTGAAGGCCGCCGCGTACAGGTAGAGCCGGGGCAGCCAGGCAGCCGAGCCGGTGAGCTCGCCAGCGCGGTGGTCCCGCAGCCGGACCCAGCCATGGTAGCCCCAGACCCCGCCGGCCACGATCAGTATGCCCAGCAAGCCCGACACGCTCCCGGCGCCGTTGAAGGCGTAGCCCGCGGCCTGCATGATCCCGCGGGAGATCAGCTCTCCAGCGGTGACCACCCAGAAGGCGAAAGACGCACCCAGGGCAACGCTGAGGTAGAGCGCCCGCACCCAGGAGCGGCGCTCGGCCTCGGCCTCGGGGCCCGGTCGGAGCACGGCGCGCTCGGCCAGCCACCAGTGGACGAGCCAGATTGGCAGCGCCACGATGGCCATCGCGGCGTAGAGGCTGACGTCCTGCCGGACCGCCCCCGGCTCGCTCAGGACCAGGCCGATGCCCAGCGCGACGCCGAGCTGGTCTAGCGCCAGCCGCAGCAGGTTGGCGACCCCAGCGGCAAGCGCCACCAGGCTGACCGCGGCCATGAAGTAGACGTAGACCCGTCGCACCGTCTGCATGGTCGAGCCCCCTTGATCGCCCCGCGTGGCCACGTACCCGCCTGCCCGCTGGTCAGGGCGCCTTCAACAGCGGCGCTGGGTCGACGCCGAGCAACGCCTCGCCGATCTTCCAGGCACCGTCCTCCTGGACCATCCAGATCTGGCGGTCATAGGTGAACCGCGACACGTCGAGTCCCGATCCCGAGACCCGCTCCACCGTCACGTAGAGCGTCGCCGAGGCAGAGGCGTGGGTTACCACCTCGTTGATCGTCAGCCGCTGGGTGGTGCCCGGCGGTGCCATGGAGGAGCCGTAGCTGCTGGCGAGCTGCGCGTACTGTTCCGGAGACATCTGCGCGTGAACGCTCTGGGAGAAGGAGCCGTAGGCGGTCGTGAGGTCGCCCGCCTGGGACGCGCGGTAGTAGGCCTGGAAGGCGGCCTGGGGTGAGCCGGCCGGGAAGGTGGTCTCGCCGCGCGAGCCCAGCGTCAGGGCCGCCACCACCGCGGCGACCACGAGCAGCACGACGACGACGCCGATGATGGCGATCGAGCGCCCGGGGTGATGGGCCGAGGCAGGGCCGGCCATCGACGACGCTCCTTCGCATGCCCCACGCGCCCGGCCCCGATCGCGCCGGCACGGTCGGAGATGCCGGTTGCCGTGTCTGGCTCGAGTATAGGGCGAATGGCACGACACGCGGACGTAACACCGGCAGCCCGAACGCAACAGTTGCGTGCCAATACGGACGGCGATGGTGGCGGGCGCTAGGCCTCGCCGGGCACGTCGTCGCCCTCGGACGGACGCTCCGGGTACCCCACCAGGACTCGTCCGACCCGGTGGCCGGTCATGTCCTGGACGGTCAGCCGCAGCGGACCGATCTCGGTCCGGTCTCCGGGCTCCGGGATGCGGCCCAGTCGGTCCACGATCAGTCCGCCCACCGTCTCCGCCTCGTAGGGGCCCAACTCCTCCGGCTCCAGGTCCAGCCGGTCGAGCAGGTCCGGCACCGTCACCCGGCCGTCGACCTCGAGGGCGCCGGGTCCCACCTCGTGGAACGGCTCGTAGCCGGGGTCGAACTCGTCGGTGATCTCCCCCACCAGCTCCTCGATCAGGTCCTCCAGCGTCACCAGGCCGGCCATGCCCCCGAACTCGTCGACGCAGATCGCGATGTGTGTCCGCCGGGCGCGCAGCTCGGCCAGGAGCTCGTCGATCGGCTTGGTGTCGGGCACGAAGTACGCCGGGCGAACGACTCGCGCGGCCGGCTGCTCGGCGGTCGCCGGGTCGGTCCAGATGAGGTGGAACAGGTCCTTGACGTAGAGGATCCCGACCACCGCATCGAGCGACTCCCGGTAGACCGGCATGCGCGAGAAGCCGCTCTCGAAGAAGCGGGTCACGGCCTGCCCGACCGGCTCATCGGCCTCGACGGCCGCCACGTCGACGCGCGGGACCATTACGCTGCGCACCAGGGTGCGCCCGAACTGGAAGGCCTCCTCGATCAGGTCGGCCTCCTCGGCCTGGACCACCCCCTCGTCCTCGGCCGTCTCCAGCATGACCAGCAGCTCGTCCTGGGTCACGCTGGGCATCATGGCGCGGCGGTGGATGCCGAAGGTGCGCAGGATCAGGTTGGTCGTGCCGGTCAGGAGGGCCACGAGGGGGTGGACGAGCGTGGAGAGGAATTCGACCGGGCGCACCACCGCCAGGGCGATCGACTCAGCCCGCTGGACGGCGACCGTCTTGGGGAGCAGTTCCCCGAACACGATGGTGACAAAGGAGAGGAGCACCGTTACCACGATGAGGGCGAACAGGTCGGCGTTGTCGTGCACGACCGCGCTCGGCACCGCGGCGAGCCAGCCGCCGGACAGCCGCACCAGACTGACCGCGCCGATGGCCGAGACGAAGAAGGCGGCCAGGGTGACGCCGACCTGGACCGTGGCCAGAAAGCGGCTCGGGTTCTCGACGAGCCGGAGGACCCGGCCGGCCGCGGCGTTGCCCTCGTCGGCCAGTGAACGCAGCCGGGCACGGCGCGCCGAGACGATGGCGATCTCCGACGCGGCCAGGAAGGCGTTCAGGCCGAGGAGCAGCAGGATGAATGCGATCTCCAGGGCCAGCATGCCTCACCTCGCATCACGGGCTGTGAGCCACGACCGGGGACGACCACAGGCCGCCGGCTCAGGACTGGCGACGGACCTCGACGCCGGCGATGCGCTCGGCCGGCTTGACCAGCGCCGCCATGTCCTCGTCGCCGAACCCGAGGGCGCGCCCTTCTTTGAAGAGCTCCTGGGCGATCGAGCCGAGCAGGAGCCGGACGTCCAGCGCCTTGCCGACCTCGTGGATCAGTCCCAGGTCCTTGAGGATCAGGTTGACCGGCGTGCCCGCCTCGAACTTCCGCTCCATGAAGAGCGGTAACAAGCGGGTCAACATCATGCTGCCGCCGAAGCTCGAGCCGAGCACGTCCAGCAGCGCCCGCGGGTCGGCGCCCGCCTTGACACCGAAGACGGCCGCCTCGGCCACCGCCGACGTGTTGATCGCCACCAGCAGCTGGTTGACCAGCTTGACCACGCTGCCCGAGCCGGCCGGACCGACGTGGTGGATGTTCTTGCCGAGCGCCTCGAGCACCGGCCTGGCCCGCTCGAGCGCCTCGCCATCGCCGCCGACCATGATGGTCAGGGTCGCCGCCTCGGCGCCGGCCGGCCCACCGCTGACCGGGGCGTCGAGGAAGGCGGCGCCCCGCTCTCGCGCGGCCGCATACTGGCGCCGGCTCAGCGCCGGGCTGACGGTGGAGCAGTCGACCAGGATCTGGCCGGCGCGCGCCGCGCCGATCAGCCCGTCCGCGCCGAAGTAGACCTCCTCGACCGAGGCCGGCGTCGGCAGGCAGGTGAAGACCAGGTCCGCGACGGCCGCGACCTCGGCCGGAGCGGCGGCCGGCCGCGCGCCCTTACCGGCCAGCTGGTCGACCACGGCGCGGCTGCGGTTGTGGATCGTGACCGCGAAGCCTGCCCCGAGCAGGTTCCGCGTCATCGGCCGGCCCATCTTACCGATCCCGATAAAGCCGATGCGCATGTGCGGCCGCTCCTTCCATCATCCCGCCATCCCGACCGCGTCGGTCACGCCCGGATCCGCCGCACCGACGCCTGGTCCGCTGCCGTCGACTATGCGTGCTGTCGCCCGGACCCGCAAGTCGGCGCGGTGCGGCTCACGCCGCGCCGGCGGCGGCACGTGCCCGGTCGCGCGCGACCTCCGCGGAGACGATGGCGGCAAAGATCACGACGTTGGCGGTGAGGAAGATGAACAGGAGGAAGGCGACCACTCCGCCCAGCGCTCCGTAGACGGCGCGGTAGCCGCCGAACACCGCCAGGTAGAGCCCGAAGCCCAGCTTGGCCAGCTCGAAGCCGACGGCGGCGATCAGTGCGGCCAGGCACAGGTCGCGCGCGCGCAGCGTCATCGTTGGAACCATGCGGTAGAGAAGCAGGAAGACGACGAACGACGTCGCCAGCGGCAGCGCCAGCGAGGCCACCGCCAGGATCGGGTTCACCAGGATTCCGCGGACGTGGGCGTCGCTGACGGCGCGCAGGATCCCGAGCGCCGCGGTCATGGCCGTCGAAATCAGGATGAGCAGCGACACCATCACCACGCTCAGCAGATCGATGAGCCGTCCGTGCAGGTAGGAGCGGGCCACCGCGACGCCGAAGGCGGCGTTCAGCCCCCGACGTAACGCCCCGAACATCGCGCTCGCCGTCCAGGCGAGCCCGACGAGCGCGGCGATGCCGACGAGGCCGCTGTTGGCATTGGCGACCTCCACCACCGTGCGCTCGACCTCCTGACGCAAGTTGACCTCCGCCGGGATCTGCGCGGCGATCATGTCGGTCACGCGCAGCTGCACGGCCGGGTTGCGCACGACCAGGCCGAAGATGTCCACCAGGAAGATCAGCAGCGGGAAGAGCGAGAAGACGGCGTAGTAGGAGATCGCGGCGGCGTAGACCGTGCCCTGCGCCAACCGGAAGGCATGCCCGGCGCGCCAGAGCACGTCCAGCACGTGGACACGGCGCGCCCGTGCCAGACGGCGCTCGATCGACTGCTGCACGCCCGCGACCGCGCCGACGGCGCGCTCCCCGGCCACGGCCACCCCCTCGCCAGCCAGACGGCCGCGGCCGTCCGTACACTTCAGACCGCCGCAGTATAGCCTCCCGGCACGCGCGGCGGAGGTGACGAAGGTCACGCTGCCGCCGGCGAGCCGTGGGCTGCGCGACGGGGACGACGGGCAGCCGGGTCGAGATCCCCGGGTCACGAGCGAGTGCGTGGCGGACAGATCAGTGCAGGAAGGCCAGCGGGTCGACGAGGACGCCGTCCCTGAGCATGGCGAAGTGGGTGTGCGGTCCGCTGGAGTCGCCGGTGCTGCCCAACGGGCCGAGATACTGCCCCTGGGCCACGCGCTGGCCGACCGTGACGGCCGGAAGTTCGGCCAGGTGGCCGTACCAGGTGATGAAGCCGTTGCCGTGATCGATCGCCACGCAGTTGCCAAGACCCACGCTGCTCCAGCCGGAGAAGATCACCGTCCCGCCGTCGGCCGCGACGATCGGCGTGTCCGGGTGATTGGCGATGTCCACGCCCTGGTGGAAGTGCGCGTAGCCGTGGAAGGGAGGCTCCGCTACCACCGCGGTCGGGCCGTAGTACTGGGTGATGACACCCGTCGTCGGCCAGATGAAGTGCCCCGTCGCCACGCCGAGTCCGGCCACGTCCACGGCCGCGGGCGCCTGGCCGGCCGGCGCACCCGTCGCCAACTCCTCGGCCATGAGGACGCCGCCCCGGCTGGACGCGGACTGTGCGTGCAACTGCCGGGGGCCGACGGCACCGGAGAACCGGGACACGCCAGCGGGCACCGCACTCGATGGCGCCGCGGCCGCGGCCGGCACCGCCGGCAGCCGGACACGGCTCAGGTCGCCGACGCGGTCGATGCCTCCGGGATGCACGGCTGGACGGCCGGCACTCCAGTACCCGCGCCCCGCCACCACCGCGACGATGATCACCAGCACCATCGCGTGCGCCAGCCAGCGCGGCAGCCGCCGGGCACGCATGCCCGCCGGAAGCGCTCCCGCCACCGGTGCCGGCCGGCGGTATACGACCGGTATGGGGATCGGGCAGGGGTCGACGGCACGGCCGACCGAGGCATTCCGACGCCAGCGACCGCCGGACGGCGG
>DATKRJ010000207.1:0-12036 GCA_035532355.1 Thermomicrobiaceae bacterium
CTCTCCCTGGAGGCCAACGCACTCTACCTGCCCGGCGTGACGGTCAGCGACGACACGCTGGTTCGCCAGTATCCGGCGGGGCCCGAGTTCTCCCACATTCTCGGCTATGTCGGCCCGATCAACCAGCAGGAGTACGACGCCTCACTGTCCGTCGGCGGCACGGGACCATACCTGCCGACCGACATGGTTGGCCGGGGCGGCGTGGAGGAGGCGCTGGAGACCGACCTGCGCGGGACGCGCGGCGGGCGCTGGGTGCAGACCGACGCGCGCGGCGTCGTGATCGCGGAGATTCCGGGACGCCGACTGGACCCGAGCCCGGGGCTGACCGCCGTGCTGACGATTGACAAGAACTTCCAGTCGGCCGTGACGGCGGCGCTCCAGGCCGGGATTGATGCGGCGAACGCGGCGGCCAAGAAGGCGCCGGCGGTGACTGCTAGCTCGGGTTCCACGACCGCTCCAGCACCGGACGTCGGCGCGGGCGCCGTGGTAGCCATCGATCCGCGCAACGGGGAGATCCTGGCACTCGTCAGCCTGCCGACCTTCGACAACCAGCTCTTCGTCGAGGGCATCAGCGACCAGCAGTACCAGGCGTACCTCAACGACCCCTACAAACCGCTCACCAACGCCGCCATCGACGGCGAGTTCCCCCCCGGATCCACGATCAAGCCGTTCTACGCCACGGCCGGGCTCAACGAGGGCACGATCTCGACGACGACGACTTACACCTGCGGCGGCGAGATTCGCGTGCCGGTCGTCGGAGACGAGAGCGGCGGGAACAACTACAAGTGCTGGGTCTACCCGGGTCACCACGGGCCCATGGCGGTGGAGCAGGCACTGGCCCAGTCGTGTGACTGCTTCTTCTACAACGTCGGTGCGCCGGGCCAACAGATCCCGGGCACGAACCAACTGCTCCACTACTACAATCCCGGCGACTCGATACCGCACGACTTCAGCGGCCTCGGCATCGACAAGATGGCGCAGTATCTCGACGACTTTGGGTTCGGGAAGCCGACGGGGATCGAGCTGCCGAGCGAGGCGACCGGGCTGGTGCCCACGCCAAAGTGGCTCTTCCAATCTTCCCTGCACGCGTACTGGTCGGTCGGTGATACGATCAACACCTCGATCGGCCAGGGGCACCTGCTCGTGACGCCGCTCCAGCTGGCGGCAGCGATGGCGGCAATCGCGAACGGGGGAACCTACCACCAGCCGCGGCTGGTCAAGGCGCTCCAGGACGGCGGCGGTCAGGTCGTACACTCCTTCGCCGACGTGGCACGCCCGGTGTCGGTTGCGCCCCCCCACATCGACGTCGTGCAGACCGGATTGCGTCTCGAGGTGTCGGAGCCGGCGGGTACGGCTTACGGGAAGTTCGTCAAGACGGGGAGTGCGGTCGGCGTCTCCGGCAAGACCGGCACCGCGCAGTACGGATCGCAGAACGAGTACGCGCACGCCTGGTACACGGCCTACGCCCCGTACGACTCGCCGCGGATCGCCGTGTCGGTGCTGATCGAGGGGGGCGGCGAGGGCGCGACCTTCGCCGTGCCGGTGGCCGACGCGGTGCTGTCCGCGTTCTTCGCCAAGACGAACGCGTCGGGGTGATCGGCGGAATCGTCGCGTGCCGCGCGGCCACGCTGGGTGGCGGCGGGTCTAGGCTGGAGACCCAGGGGAAGGAGCGGCGGGCGAATGGCTGAGCGACGCCAGAGCGAGCTCGGTCAGGTCCGGGTGCGAGGCACCCAGGACGGGCTGCTCGTGCAGCTTCCACCGGACGTGCCGCTGCCGACCATGCTCGGCCAGGTCCGCAGCTGCATCGACGGCGGCGGGGAGTTCTTTCGCCAGGCCCAGCTCGTGATCGACTACACCGACCGGGTGCCGAACGTTGAGGAGATCGCCGCGCTCAAGGCACTTCTCGGCGAGCGTGGTCTGGCGTTGAGGACCGTCACTGCCAGCGTAGCCGAGCACCGGGAGCTTCTGCGCGCCTGGGGGTTCACGCCGCTGCGGGTGGTCGCGCGCGATCCGGGCCAGGCCGGCGACGGCGCTCCGAGCACCCCGGTCGAGGGAGAGCGCACCGCGCTGTACGTCCGTCGCACGCTTCGCTCGGGGGCGGCGGTGGGATCGGACGGGGACGTGGTAGTTCTCGGCGATGTCAACGCCGGCGCCGAGGTGCTGGCCGCGGGCGACGTGGTGGTGTGGGGAGCCATTCGCGGCACGGTCCACGCCGGGATCGACGGCGACCACACGGCGGTGATCTGTGCCTTGCGGTTGATGCCGACGCAGCTTCGGATCGGCCGGATTTTCGCCCGCCCGCCGGACCAGCGGGAGGTGCGGTCGGAGGGGGCGATGCTCGCGCGCGTCCACGGCGGGGAGATCGTGGTCGAACCCTGGCGCGCCGACCGGCTGGCGGGCCGCTGACGCGTTGACGGCAGGCCGCCGGTTGGGAAGTGCGGCCACGGCGGGCTACCGAGGTGGGGGACATGGCAGAAGAACACCAGCCAACGACGCTCGGACGTGTCATCACCTTCACGTCCGGCAAGGGGGGCGTCGGCAAGACCACGACTACCGCCAACGTCGGGGCCGCGCTGGCCTCGCTGGGCAAGTCGGTGGTACTCATCGACGCCGACATCGGGCTCCGCAACCTCGACATCGTGCTCGGCCTGGAGAACCGCATCGTCTACGACCTGGTCGACGTGGTCGAGGGCACCTGTCGCCTGCGCCAGGCGATGATCCGTGATAAGCGGATGAATAACCTCCACCTGATCCCCGCCGCTCAGACCCGCGAGAAGGACGCCGTTTCCCCGCAGCAGATGCGGGCGGTGTGCGAAGAGCTCCGGCGCCAGTTCGACTTCACCCTGATCGACTCGCCGGCCGGCATCGAGCAGGGTTTCCGCAACGCCGTCGCCGGTGCCGACGAGGTGATCGTCGTCACCAACCCCGAAGTCTCCTCGGTCCGCGACGCGGACCGGATCATTGGCCTGGTCGAGGCCAACGAGCTGCCGACGCCACGGCTGATCCTCAACCGGCTCGACCCCCTGCTGGTGCGGCGCGGCGACATGATGAGCGTGGAGGACGTGACCGACATCCTCTCCATTCCCTTGATCGGTGTGGTGCCGAACGATGAGACGATTGTGACCTCGACCAACCGCGGCGAGCCGGCCGCGCTCGACACCCGGTCGCGCGCGGGCCAGGCCTTCCGGAACATTGCCGCACGCCTGACCGGGCAGGACGTCCCGTTGATGGTGCTCGAGGAGCCGGACGGCGCGTTTCGCCGGCTGCTCAGGGCGTTCGGGTTTGGCGGCGGGCCCAGCGTGGCCGTGCGCGGAGGAGCGGACTAATGGGATTCCTGGACACTCTGCTCGGACGTCATCCGCAGCCGGCTCGACCGGTCCGACCCCCCAGCGCCTCCGTCGCCAAGCAGCGCCTGGTCGAGGTGCTGATCCAGGACCACGTCAAGCTCACGCCCGAGGCGATGGAGGCGATCCGGCGGGATATCGTGAAGATTCTGTCGCGCCACCTCGACGTCGATGCGGACCGCCTGCAGATCAACATCACCCGGGGCGAGCGTGGTGAGAGCCTCGTGGCCAACGTCCCGGTGCGGCGCGGTGGCCTGACCGGGACGGGTCGGAGGTAGCTGCCGATGGCGCCCGACCCACTCGATGGGCTGCGGCTGCACCACATCGGCATCGTGGTGGGCGAGCTCGACGCGGCCGCGGAGCGGTACCGCCGGCTGGGCTTCGGCGAGCCGGAGTGGCACGATGTGACGGAACAGGGCGTGCGGGTCGCGTCGTTCCACGCCGGTCCGGGGCACCTCGAGCTGATGATGCCTACCTCCCCGGACAGCGGGATCGCCCGCTACCTGGCGTCGCGGGGCGACGGAATCCACCACGTCGCCTACGGCGTCGCGAGTCTCGAGGACACGCTGAGGCGGCTGAGCGAGGCCGGGTTCGAGCTGATCGACCGCGAGCCCCGGCGCGGCATCCACGACTGGCGCGTGGCCTTCATCCACCCGCGCTCCTGCCACGGCGTGCTGACGGAGCTGGTCGAGATCGACATGGGGCGGGAGCAGTAGAGAGGGAAAGTCGATGGCGGACGACCAGCGCGGCCAGGTCGCCACCGAATCCGGCATCGTGATCGAGCCGGTCTACCGCGCCAGCGAGCGGCCACCCAGTCCCGACCCCGGCGTCTACCCCTACACACGCGGCATCTATCCGACGATGTATCGCGGGCGCCGCTGGACGATGCGCCAGTACGCCGGGTTCTCGTCCGCGGAGGAGACCAACCGCCGCTTTCGGCTGCTGCTGGAGCGCGGGCAGACGGGTCTGAGCGTGGCGTTCGACCTGCCGACACAGCTCGGGCACGACTCTGACGAGCCGGAGGCGCGCGCCGAGGTCGGTCGGGTCGGTGTCGCTATCAGCACGCTCGACGACATGCGCCGGCTGTTCGAGGGGATCGACCTCGCGGCGGTCACGACCTCGATGACGATCAACGCGCCGGCCGCGCTGCTGCTCCTGATGTACCAGATCGTGGCCGAGGAGAGCGGCGCCGATCCGGCGAAGCTCGGCGGCACGATCCAGAACGACATCCTCAAGGAGTACGCGGCGCGCGGGACGTATATCTTCCCCCCCAGGCCGTCGATGCGCCTGGTGACCGACACCTTCGCCTACTGCCAGCGGACGCTGCCGGCCTGGAACACGATCAGCATCAGCGGTTACCACATTCGGGAGGCCGGCTCGACGGCCGTGCAGGAGATAGCCTTCACGCTCGCCAACGCGATGGCCTACGTTCAGGCGGCGATCAACGCCGGGCTGGACGTCGACGAGATCGGGCCACGCCTGAGCTTCTTCTTCGGCGCCCACAGCAACTTCTTCGAGGAGGTCGCCAAGTACAGAGCAGCCCGCCGCATGTGGGCCACGATCATGAAGGAGCGGTTCGGCGCCCGGAACCCGCGCTCGCTGATGCTGCGCTTCCACACCCAGACGGCCGGCTGCACGCTGACCGCGCAGCAGCCACTCAACAACGTGGTGCGCGTGGCGTTCCAGGCGCTAAGCGCGGTGCTGGGCGGCACGCAGAGCCTGCACACCAACGGGTTCGACGAGGCGCTGGCGTTGCCGACCGCGGAGGCGGCGACCCTCGCGCTGCGCACGCAGCAGATCATCAGCGACGAGACGGGCGTGGCCGAGACGGCCGACCCGTTGGGTGGTTCCTACTACGTCGAGTCGCTCACCGACGACCTCGAGCGACGCGCCTGGGAACTGATCGGTGAGGTCGAGGAGCAGGGCGGGGCGGTCGCCGCGATCGAGCGTGGCTTTGTTCAGGACCAGATCGCCGAGAGCGCGTACCGCTGGGAGCTGGACATCGCGTCGGGGGCGCACAGCGTCGTAGGGGTGAACGAGTATCGCGCCGACCAGGACGTATCCGTGCCGATCACGCGCATCGACGAGGGGGCCGTGGAGCGCCAGATCGCGCGCGTGGCCGAATACCGCGCACGCCAGGATCGCGGAAGGGTCTCTGAGGCGCTCGACGAGGTAGGGCGGATCGCACGGGGCGACGACAACCTGCTCGATCCGATGAGGGCGGCGCTGCTGAACGGCGCGACGCTCGGGGAGATCTGCGCCCGACTGCGCGGGGTGTGGGGCGAGTACCAGCACAGCTGACCTCGGCGAGGGCGCCTCGTACCGGTGCGGGGCCACATCCGTTTGCGATGGATGGGAAGGGGAACATGGCAGGACGGGGCGTGCTCGTCACCGGGACCGGCGGCCGTATCGGGCAGGGGATCGCGAGGAGGTTCGCGACGGAGGGCGCGCACGTCGTCGTCTCGGACCGCACCGAGGAGGACGTCGAGCGCGCGGCGACCGGGGTGCGCAACCGCGGCGGGACAGTCACCCCGATCGCGTGCGACCTGACCAGCGAGGACGACGTCGAGCGACTGGCGGCGCAGGCGATCGCTGCCACCGGAGGTCTCGACGTGCTAGTCAACTGCGCTGGGATCTTCCCGAACTGCCCCGTTGCCGAGATGGCCACGTACGAGTGGGACACCGTCTACGCGGTCAATGTGCGGGCGCCGTTCCTGCTGAGCCGCGCGGTCGCCCGGCACATGCTCGAGCGCGGCCGGGGCGGCTCAATCGTGAACGTCAGTTCGAGCGCGGGGGAGTCCGCGCGCACCGGCGGCTCGCACTACTGTGGATCGAAGGCCGCCCTCAACATGCTGACGAAGACGATGGCGATCGAACTGGGGCCAAGCAAGATCCGCGTCAACGCGGTCGCGCCGGGTCTGGTGATGGACGAGGTGTTCCAGGAGCCGTTTCCGGAGGGGATCGGCTCCTATGCCCGGGCGCTCATCAATGGCATCCCGTTGCGCCGGACCGGCAGCCCGGACGACATCGCCAACGCCATCTTCTTCCTCTGCTCGGACGAGGCCGAGTGGATCTCGGGCGAGGTGCTGGGGGTCAACGGTGGCTCGATGGCTGGCCGCACGCACCTGCCGCCGAGCAGGCGCTCGTGAGGCGTAGCTCATATCGAGGCGCCTTCACCTCATGCCGGAGAGCTGACCTCGCCGGGTGAACGCAGGGCCATCCGGCGAGGGCTTCGGGAGCCGGCACGCCACGCCGTCGTCGGCGTCCGGCTGACAGACCACGTGCCGCCGGGCTAGCTGTCGGGCTGGACCGGCGAGGACAGGAATTCGACGTACCCGTCCGTCCCGCGCACGCGGATCCGCTGCCCGTCCAGGATCAGCCGGGTGGCATGCTCGACCCCCACCACGGCCGGCAAGCCGTACTCCCGTGCAATCACCGCGCCATGGGTCATCAGGCCACCCACCTCCGTCACCAGGCCCGTGATCGCGAGGAACAAGGGCGTCCAGCTGGGGTCCGTGTAGGCGGTGACCAGGATGTCGCCCGGTTGGAGATCCGCCTCCGCCATGTCCAGCACGACGCGGGCCCGCCCCTCGATGGTGCCGGCCGAAACCGGTAAGCCGACCAGCGCGCCGGCCGGCACATCGTCGCGTCGGTACGCCCCGGCGACGACCTCGCCGTCTGACGTGAGAACCCGGGGCGGCGTGAGCGACTGGTACGACCGGAACGCCTCCTTGCGGCGGCGGATGAGCCGATCATCCACCTGGCTCGTGCGCACGACGTCGTGGAGCTCCTGGAACGTGAGGTAGAAGATGTCTTCCTGTTCACGAAGCACATGGGCCTGCACGAGGCGTTCGGCTGCTTCCAGCAGGGCCTGCTTGTAGACGGAGTAGCGGCTGACGATGCCGTACTTCGGATACTCGCGGTACCCGTTGAAGGTCCGGACCCGGTCTATCATCTGCCGGGTCTCGTCGGCCTTGCGCTCCCCATCCGGCAGGGCACGCAAGCGCTCCACCAGTTCCTGTTCCTTCTGCCGGACCACCTGACGTCCCTGCTCGAAGCGCCGCTGGCCGGCGCCCGGCTCGAAGTGCTTGATGTGGCCGAGGATGATGGGCACGAGCGTGGAGGGGCGTTCGCTCCAGCGCGGCCGCGTGATGTCGATCTCGCCGACGCAGCGCATGCCGTACTCGTCGAGGTAAGCCCGGATGGCGTCGTAGGCTTCCCGCCCGCCCGGGAGCCCGGCCAGCTCGTCCAGGTAGCGCTCGCTCTCGACGTGCTCGAGAAAAGCCACCACCTCCGGATGCGGGCGGATCACGTCCGCGACGTCCAGCAGCGCCAGCCCCATCTCCGACGTCACGTTGTGGGGGGCGGACTGCGCGAGCGTGTCGGCCGGGTTCTTCTCGCCCAGCCACGCCTCCAGCCGGTCATTGAGCCACCAGGTGGCCTCCATCGACGCCCTGATCACCTGAGTGCCTTGCGGATCGAACAGGATCCGCTTCAGCTCCTGGATGTCGGCCAGGATGAAGTCGAGCAGCGCCGGCCCGGACTTCGTCCGGATGTCGCGCCGCAGGGCGGCGATGGAGGCCCGGCTGCGCCCGATCAGTTCGGCGACGATGGCCGGATCAGTCTCGATCGGGGCCGGCTCGCCGCCAGCCGGCGGCCCGCCGGGACCCTCGTCCGGGAGCGACCGGATGAAGTCGCCGCGTTTGAGGATGGTCCGCAGCGCGTCCCCGACCAGCGGATCGCCTCTCCCCAGGACCTCCAGCAGGCCCGCGCGGCTCGCCGGCGACGCCAGGCCGCGGGTGACGTCGACGAACAGTCTGCCGCCGGCCTCGACCATGGGCCGGGCCGCCGTCAGCTGAAACAGGGAGAGCCCCAGGGGCTTCATGGGGTCGGTCATCATCTGGCCATGACCGACGGAGACGTAGACGTGGTTCTCGCGGTCGCCGGCCGCGGGGATGGGGAAGAGCGTAGTGATCGGCCGGCTCTGGAGGATCTGGAAGTCGTCGTCGACCAGGCACCATTCGATGTCCTGGGGGTGGCCGAAGTGCGCCTCGATCCGCCGGCCGAGCTGGACGAGCCGCACGGCCTGCGCGTCCGTCAGCGCCGGCTGATCCTGCCGCTCCGGCTCGATCGCCTGTTCCAGCGTCCCGCCTGCCGGCGAGGCATATGCGGCACTCTGCTTGATGGCGATTGCCCTGGTGACGACGTCGCTGCCCCGCACCCTGTAGACGTCCGCGTTCACCAAGCCGGAGACCAGGGCCTCGCCGAGGCCGAAGATGGCCTCAATCGAGGCGACCTTCCGGTTGCCCGTGACGGGGTCGGCCGTGAACAGGATGCCGGACGCCCGCGGGACGACCATCCGCTGCACGACGACGGCCAGGCGGACCTTCCGGTGGTCGAAGCCATTGCGCAGCCGGTAGGTCACAGCCCGCTCAGTGAAGAGCGAGGCCCAGCAGCGGCGGACGTGCTTGAGGATCGCCGCCGGTCCCACGACGTTCAGGTACGTGTCCTGCTGGCCCGCGAAGGAGGCCGTCGGCAAGTCCTCCGCCGTCGCACTGGATCGGACGGCGTAGGCGGCTTGCTCGCCGAGCCGCGCGAGCGGGCGGGTCATCGCCGTCGCCAGGTCGTCGGGGATGGCGATCCCGTCGAGGGTCCGACGGATCTCCGCGCTGAGCGCGCGGATCGCCTCCCGGTCGTCCGGTTTCAGGCGCGACAGCCGGTCGAGCAGAGCGTCGATCGACGGCGCCTCCGCCATGATCCGCCGGAAGGCGTCCGTCGTCACGCAAAAGCCGGCCGGCACGCGGAGGCCGTCGATCCGCGACAGCTCGCCCAGGTGCGCGCCCTTGCCGCCCACGACCGCGACCTGCGTCCGGTCGATCTGCTGGAGACCCAACACGTAGCGTTCCATCCGCCCCCTCCCCTGCGCGTTCTCTGCGTTCTCTACAGATTGCCGCAGCGTCTCACCGGACCCCATCCCCCCTCCCGCTCAAGGAATGGATGCCGAGGGCGTCGCGTCTGTCCGCGCTTCGCCGATTGTGCCGACCCGCGGAACCGGTCATTGTACCAGGGAGCTCGCGGCCAGGGAGATGGTTGAGAGGCTGTTTGAAAACCCGTCAATTGAACTCACCCCGGAGTGAGGTGCGCCTGCGCCGACCCAGTAGCGCCGGCTCACGCTCAGTCGGCCGGGTAGGGATGCTCGGCGCCGGCCAGAGCCATGGTCGGGAAGACGTGACGGTACAGGTGGTAGTTGATGTAGAAGTCGCGCGGGAAGCCGGTGCCGGTGTACGCGCGCTCTTCCCAGGTGCCGCCGATCTGCCGATCGCGCAGATAATCGAGCCCGCGCCGGCAGGCATCGTGCTCACCGAGGCCGGCGGCCTGCAGCCCGAGAACCGCCCACGCCGTCTGTGAAGGCGCGCTCGGCCCGACCCCGGCGAATGACGCGTCGACGTAGGAGTGACAGGTCTCGCCCCAGCCACCGTCGGCGTTCTGACGCCCGAGCAGCCAGCGGGTCGCCAGCGTCGCGTACTCGGGCAGCGCGTGCGAGCCGTAGAGGGTCGCCAGCGCGGTGAGGACGCACCAGGTGCCGTAGACGTGGTTCACCCCCCAGCGTCCCCACCACGAGCCGTCGGCGCGGTGGGTGCGCCGCAGATAGGCGAGCCCGGCGGACACCAGCGGGTCGCGCGGCGTGCGACCGATACGGGCCAGCATCTCGAGCGCGTGGGCAGTGACGTCCTCGGAGGGGGGATCGAGCAGCGCGCCGAAGTCCGCGAAGGGCAGCCGGTAGACGAGCTGGCGCGTGTTGTCCTTGTCGAAGGCCGCCCAGGCGCCGTTGCTGGAGCGCATGGCGACGACCCAGCGAACGGCGCGGTCGATCGCCTGCCGGACCTCCGGCCCCCGGCCGGCCTCGAGCAGGGACACCACGATCACGGCGGTGTCATCGATGTCTGGGTAGATGTCGTTGGCAAACTCGAAGGCCCAACCGCCGCACTCGGCGAGCGGGACCCGCACCTGCCAGTCGCCGCCGCCGGCGATCTGCTCGGCCAGCAGCCAATCGACGCCGCGCCGCAGGCTGGAGTGCTCGATGGGCAGGCCGCCGCGCCGCAGCGCGAGCAGCGCCCACGCCGTGTCCCAGACGGGCGACATGCAGGCCTGCAGACGCCAGCCGCCCTCATCCTCCAGAGCGAAGCCGTCGAGCCCCTGGAGGCCGCGGCGCATAACCGGGTGGTCCAGGCCCATGCCTTCCAGGTTGAGCGCGATCAGCGAGTAGACCCACGGCGGCTGGATGCCGCCCCAGCTGCCATCGGCCTCCTGCCGCTCGACGATCCAGTCGACGAGCTTGCGCGTGGCGTGCCCACGGCGGGGCTGGACCGGCAGGCCGTCGTAGAGCTTGAGGAGCTTGTCGAGCCACCAGAAGGGGCCTGAGCCAGGAACGCGCCTCAGCAGATGCTCGGTGCCGGGTAGCACGAGCTCGGTGAGGTCGCAGCCGAGCGGGCGGACCGGGCGGCGCGAGATGACGATGAGGAGCGGGGCGATGGTGCCGCGCGCCCAGCAGGCGAAGTCGTACAGGTTGAGCGGCAACGAGGGCGGGAAGTAGACCAACTCCGGCGGCATGCTGGGAATGCCCTGCCAGGGGTACTGGCCGAAGAGGGCGAGCCAGATCTTGGTGAACACGCGGGCGTGGGCCACGCCACCCAGGTCGCGGATGACCCGCAGCGCGCGGGTCATCGACTCGGTCGCGGGGTCGAGTCCCAGCACCTTGAGCGCGACGTATGCCTCGATCGTCGTGCTGAGATCGGCCGGTGCGCCCCAGTAGCGGCCCCAGGAGCCGTCCTCGCGCTGCTGGGTCAGGAAGTGGTGGATCGCGTCGCGCCGGATGGGATCGAGGCTCAGCCCGAGGAAGCGCAGGAGCAGCACGTGCTCCGCGGTCATGGTGACGTTGGTCTCGAGCTCCCCGCACCACCAGCCCGCGGCGTGCTGGCGGTCGACCAGCCAGTCGACGGCGCGGCTCAGCGCGTCATCCAACGCGGCTCACCTCGTTTGAGATCAGGCTGCCCTCCAATTCGCGCGCGGCCGCGCGGCCGCTGCGGACGGCGGACTCCATCGTGGCGGGCCAGCCGGTGTCGGTCCAGGCGCCGGCGACGACCACACCCGACACCGACGTCCGGGGTCCCGGTCGGCTGAGCCCGGGCGCCGGCACGAAGGTCGCCTCACGGTCACGCGTGGCGACGCCGCGACGGAGCGGCGCGTCGGCGAGCTGCGGCAGCACGGCGGCCAGCTCGCGATGACACAGCGCGATCAACTCCGGCTCTGGCTGGAGCACGTGACGATCCGCGGCGCTCAGGCTGCAGCACAGGTAGCCGGGCGTCTTCTCGAAGACCCACTGGACCGGCGAGTCAAGCAGCGCCGCGAAGCCGAACCCGAAGGCGGGCGCGTCGTACCACAGGTGGACGTCGACGATCGGCGCGTGGCGAAAACGGTCGAGCCCCACCAGTCCGAACGCGGCCGGGTCGCCGAGGATGCGCTCGAGAGCGGAGGGCGGGACCGCCAGCACCACGCCATCGAAGTCGGCCCGGCTGCCGTCCGCCAGCGTGAGCCCGCGCAGCCGGCCGGCGCCGGACGCGTCCGGCTCGAACACCAACCCGGTGACGGATTCCCGCAGGTGGACGGCGTCGAGCTCCGCGGCCGCCATCTC
>DATKRJ010000208.1:0-20262 GCA_035532355.1 Thermomicrobiaceae bacterium
CCCCAGTCGTCGGAGACAGCGAGGACGCGGCCGCGGTCGCTCTCGGTCAGGACCTGGGTCGCCAAACCCCAGTGGCGGATGCTCTCCACCATGTTCTTGCCGACGCCGAGCTCGACCAGCGCATCACCGCGCCGGAAGAACCCCGGGTCACCCCTAACAGCGTCGACCGCCTTCTTCAGCCAGCCGTAGCGGAAAGGGAACGTCTGATGTCCTGTGAATCCATAACGAGCTGGAGCGCCTGCACCCCTCCTCGAACGCGAACTCTCGGACTTCGTTCCGGTCGATGAATTCGGCGTCACGCCGACGGCACCCGGAAGGACTTCCTGCCGCTCCGCTTTCATTCCCGACTCCCCGTGCCTCTCACGGCCACTCGCTGTCAAATCGTACCCGACCCTCAAGTATGCAAGTCGCGAAGCCTCCCTCATCTCTGGCGCCTACACGAACTCGGCGGGCGCGCGGAGCCCAAGCATTTGGCGCAGAGGGCCGTACGTACGAGCCGCATTATAAGCTCACGCTCAGTACGCATCGCTGACGTTTGGGACAATGTCTAGCGCCATCGACGTGATCGTACGATCGTGGGCAGGCGCGTCTACATCCTGTCCCAGGATGAAAACGGCGCGCTGGACTACCTCAGGCTCGCGAACCATGAACCCGCTACCCCTGCCTGCACGCGATCAACACAGGCACGTCCACGCGGCCACTCGCGGAGCTCTGGGGCCGTTGATGGGCTCGTCGATTGTGACCAGCGACTACTCACCGGGCTATGGGTACCAGCACTCCCAGAGGAGGGTGGTGCACTTGTCGTTAGCGCAGGGATCTCTCCGAGAGCCCGCTCGACAAGAGCTTCGTCGAGGACGTCGGCCGCCGCCAGTTCTCCTACTCCGGCCTCGCCGAGATGCTCCCCGCCCGTTCGGCCGCCATCGACCCCGACGCGCGGCGCGCCTCGGTCGACTACTCGATGGCCGAGCTCATCCGCAGCGGCACCACCACCGTCATGGAGATCGGCGGCATCGGCGACTACGTGGCGGAGGCCGCCGAGCGCGCCGGGCTGCGCGCCTACGTCGCCGACGGCTACCGCTCCGGCCGCTGGCTCACCCGCGACGGCAAGCGCATCGAGTATGAATGGAATGAGGAGGCCGGCCACGCCGGCTTCGAGCGCGCCGTCGACCTGATCGAGCGCATCGACGGCCGCGCCAACGGCCGGATCAAGGGCTTCCTCTCGCCGTCCCAGGTCGACACCTGCACCGAGGAACTGCTGCGCCTGTCCCGCCAGGCATCCGACGCCATGCGCGTCCCACTGGCGCTCCACGTCAGCCAGTCGGTCTTCGAGTTCGACGCCATCGTGCAGCGGCACGGCCTGAGCCCGGTCGAGTGGCTGGATTCGATCGGCTTCCTCGGCGAGTGGTGCATCCTGGGCCACGTCCTCTACACCGCCGGCAACTCCTGGGTGCAGTTCGCCGGGGACGATCTGTCGCTGCTCACCGCCAGCGGCGCCTCGGTGGCCCACAACGTGTGGGTCTTTGCCCGGCGCGGCATCGCCATGGAGTCCTTCCCGCGCTACCTCGAGGCCGGAGTCAACATGTGCCTGGGCACCGACACCGCGCCCCAGTCGATGATCGACGGCCTGCGCTGGACGGCCGTGATCGGCAAGATCATGGCCCGCTCCACCGTTCAGGCCACCGCCGCCGACGTTTTCAACGCCGCCACCCTCAACGGCGCGCGCATGCTGCACCGCGACGACCTGGGCCGGATCGCCCCGGGCGCGAAGGCGGACCTCCTCTGCTGGAGCCTCGACTCGCTCTTCATGACGCCGGTGCGTGACCCGATCAAGAACCTGGTCTACAGCGCCACGCCGGAAGACCTGCGCCACGTCATGATCGACGGCCGGCTCGTCCAGCAGGACGGGCGGGTGCTGACCGTCGACGAGCAGGCGGCCGGCGTCCGGTTGCAGGCGGCCGCCGAGCGCATGTGGGCGCGCATCCCGGAGGGGGACTGGGCCGGCCGCACCGCCGACGAGCTAGCTCCGCCGACCTTCAAGCCGTTCGCCGGCTGAGGCGGCTCTCCGCCTTCACGTCCGAGCCAACGGACGCCGGCCGCGCGGTGCCCCTGGCCGGTGCCGTGGCGCGGATCGGCGCCGGGGTCGCCGTGACGACCCATGATGCGTGATGGAGAGCATCGATGATGGACGACGCACTGCTCTGGGACGTCCGGGCTTTCGTGTACGCGCGGTTCGCCGAAGCGGCACGGCCGCCCACGGTCGCGGAGACGGCGGCACATTTCGGGCTGAGCGCCGTGCGGGCAGTCGCGGTCTACCGGGAGTTGCACGCGCGGCACGCCCTGTACGTGGACCTCGACACGACCACGATTCGGATGGCCAACCCGTTCTCGGCCGTCCCCACGCCGTTCCGGGTCCACGCCGGCGGGCGCGACTACTGGGCCAACTGCGCCTGGGACGCGCTGGGCATCCCCGCCACCCTCCACCAGGACGCCACGATCGCGGCGACCTGGGCGGACTCGGGCGAGCCCGCGACCATCACCGTCGTCGACGGCCGCGTCACCGAGCGCGACGCGGTCGTCCACTTCCCACTGCCGTTTCGCCGCTGGTACGACGACCAGGTCTTCACCTGAGCGACGATCCTCCTCTTCCGGTCGGAGGAGTCCGTCGATCGCTGGTGCGTCGCCAGTTCACTGCGGCGCGGCGAGGTGCTCTCGCTCGATCGGGTCTGGGAGCTCTCGCGCCGCTGGTACGGCGACCGGATGTCACCCGCCTTCCACGGGCGATCCGGTGCCGAAGCCGAGGGTATCTTCCGCGAGCTCGGCCTCGCCTCCCCGTTCTGGTCTGCCGGGTGACGGACGGCGACAGACACCCACGCCCTCACCCACGCCCTCGCCGTAGGGTCAGCGGGATCTCCCACCAGAGCGTGCCGGCCGCCGCCACGAGCGCCGCCACCGCGAGCTCCGGCGGCGAGAGCGGCCCCACCTTGAACAGACTCGCCACCGGCGGGACGTAGAGCACCGCGAGCAGGCTGAGCAGGCTCGCCCCGATCACCCACGGCAGAAGCCGGTTCCCGCCCAGGCCGACCCGCCAGAGCGGCCGCTCCCCGGCGCGGATCAGGAAGACCGCCAGCATCTGACCCAGCACCAGGGTCGCGATCGCCAGCGCGCGGGCCGCGTCCTCGGCGGCACCCGTGTGCAGCCGCGTCAGGTACGTGCCGAGCGCCACCACGGAGAGCGTGGCGCCCAGCGCCAGCGAGCGCACGAAGTCGGCCCGCGCGAGGAGGCTGCCGGCGCGGCGCGGTGGGCGCCGCATCAGGTCCGGCGCGGCCGGGTCCCCCTCGAAGACCAGCGACGCCGTCGGGTGCACGATGAGCTCGAGCCACACCAGGTGGATGGGCAGCAGCAGGAGCGGCCGGCCGAGCAGCGGGATCACCAGCGCCGCGACCAGCAGCGGCGCGTGGAAGGCAACCAGGTAGGAGAAGGCGCGCCGCAGGTTGTCGAAGATGCGCCGCCCGTCGCGCACCGCCCGCACGATGGTGGCGAAGTTGTCGTCCAGCAGCACCATGGTGGCCGCCTCGCGGGCCACCTCGGTGCCGCGCTCACCCATGGCGATGCCGATGTCGGCCTCGCGCAGGGCCGGGGCGTCGTTGATCCCGTCCCCGGTCATGGCCACGATCTCACCCCGCTCGCGCAGCGCGACCACCAGGCGATGCTTCTGCTCGGGCCGGGTGCGCGCGAAGATGGCCGTCCCGGCCACCAGGTCCGCGACCCCCGCGGCGTCGGCGCCGTCCAACTCGTCGCCGGTGGCGATGCGGCGGTCGTCGTGCGGCAGCCCCAGCCCCTCCGCCACAGCGTGTGCCGTGACCGGGTGGTCGCCGGTGATCATGATGACCCGGATGCCGGCGGCACGGCACTCCGCCAGCGCGTCGAGCACCCCGGGCCGCAGCGGGTCGGTGAAGGCTACCAGCCCGACGAAGCGCAGCGCCGCCTCGTCCGCCGCGCGCTCCCCGTCCGTGTCCGGCAGGTCCCCCGCGGCCACCGCGATGACGCGCATGCCCTCTTCGGCCAACTGGGCGTTGGCGGCCAGCGCCCGCGCACGCACCTCCGGCGGCGCCCCGGCGCGGTCCAGGATCCCCTCGACCGCCCCCTTGGCCGCGATCTGGACCCGTCCGTCCCGCCGCCAGACGTGGGAGAGGTAGCGGCCGGCCGGGTCGAACGGGTAGTCGCGTACGAACTCGGCGCGCTGGAGAGACTCGGCGTCGACACCATGCGCGCGCGCGAAGCGCAGGATCGCCTGCTCGAGCGGGTCGAACGGGTTCGGCTCCGAGGCGAGCACGGCCGCCTCGAGCAGCGCCCGCTCGGCCGGCCCGGCCGAGTCGTCGGCCCGGCTGACGCCCTCGCCCGTCGCCAGTCCGCCGACCTCCAGGTGGCCGAGCGTCAGCGTGCCGGTCTTGTCGGTGCAGATGACGGTGGTCGCGCCGAGGGTCTCCACCCCCGGGAGCCGCCGGATCAGAGCGTGGTCGCGGGCCAAGCGCCAGGCGCCCAGGGTCAGATAGAGCGTGTAGACCATCGGGAACTCTTCGGGGATGGCGGCGATCGCCAGGCTGACCCCGGCGATGACCGCGGCCTCCCAGCCCCGGCCGGCCGCGAGCTGGATCCCGGCGACACCGAAGCAGAAGAGCGCGGCGACGACCGCCAGCTGGCGTATCAGGCGGTTGATCAGCCGCTGCAGCGGCGTCGGCGGCTGGCGAATGCCCGCCAGCAGCGCGCCGATCTGGCCGTAGCGGGTAGCCACGCCGGTGGCAGTCACCTGGGCGACGCCGCGACCGGCCAGCAGCGTCGTGCCGGCATACAGGTCGACGACGGGCGACTCCTCGACGTCCTTGAGGACCGGCTGGGACTCGCCGGTCAGCACCGACTCGTCGACCATCAGCTGGCGGCCCCGGCGCAGCACGCCGTCGGCGGGAACGACGTCCCCCTCCTGCAGGAAGACGACGTCGCCCGGGACGATCTCCCCGGCGGGAATGACCTGACGCCGGCCGTCGCGCCAGACCGCGGCGGCCGGCGCCGTCAGCGTGCGCAGTTGCTCCAGCGTGCGCTCCGCCCGCGCCTCGAGCACCAGCGTGACCAGCGTGATCGGCACGACCGCGACCAGGATGACGATGGCGTCGACGTAGTCGCGTAGCAGCAGGTAGGCGCCGCCGGCCACCAGCAGGAGGAGCACCATTGGGTCGGCCAGTGGTTTGAGGATCCAGCGCAGCAGCGTCGACCGCCGACCTGCCGGCACGAGCAGGTTCGGGCCGTGCTCGGCCAGGCGTGCCCGGGCCTCCTGGCTGGTCAACCCGGGCAGGTCGAGCGTCTCGCCGTCCGCGGGTGCGCCGCGGTCCGCTGGGGTGCGCGCACCGGTCGTCGTCGTATGCCCTCCCGATCGTCCACTCGTACGCGACAGGGGCGGCTCCGTGCGCCGCCGCTCACCGCAGCCTACCGCCGGGTACGTGGTGAGGGTGTCACAGCGCGGCGTCCGCCGCAACGATCGGGTAACAGTTCCGGGGGATGGAGGGTTACCGGCAGGAGGATAACCCGGAGTGATTCATCGCGTCCGCACCGATCACGGGAGATCTCTCAGCCGGCCTCGGCCGGCTTCGTCCCATCGCGCGGCGCCATCAGGCCCGCGCAGTCCGGCCAACCGGCGCGGTTACCCGGAGCCCTCTTGACGGCGCCGACCACGCCCGCGCGGGCGATCATCCGGCGCGCCTGGGGTGTTCGCGGCATCCGGCTGATCGACGCGCTCGATCGGCTCCTCCCGACTGAAGCGGAAGCGTCCCACCAGGCGATGCGGTCGACCGTCCGCGTCGCTCTCCTCGGGCGCGGGCGGCCGCCCACGCGCTCGCCCTCGGCCGCGGACGGGCCTTCCATTCACGGACTGATCCGGGTCCGCGGGCGCATCCTTCGGCCCTCCCTCCGCCTCCCAGGCGACGGTCAGCTTGAGCAGGATGCGGTAGAGCTGTCGCCGTTCTTCCTCGTCGAGCGGAGCGAACATCTCTTCGAACGCACGGCGCATCATCTCCGTGAACTCACCGAAGCCGAGCGCCGCGCCGGCGTCGGTCAGCATCACCACGACGGCCCTTCGATCGTTCGGGTCGGGCCGCCGCTCCACCAGCCCCTCGCGGTCGAGCGCGTCGACCATGGTGGTCATGGTGCGCGGCGTTACCCCCATCTCGTAGGCCAGCTCGTTCATCCGCAGCGGCCCGTGGAAGGCGAGTTCGCCGAGCAGGCGCATCCGCGCCACCGACAGCCCGTGGCTCGGCAGGCTGCCGTGCTTCTGGAACACCTGCTCGTTGCGGCGCCGCATGATCTGCATCGAGCGCATGAGGACGTTCAGGATGTCGTCCATCCCGGGCTGAGCGGGTGGCGTCTCCGGATTGCCGGGCTCAGACGGCGGTTGAGTGCTTGACATTGCCTTTATTACTGAGTATTCTCACTATCAGATTACTCACAGTCCGATCTGGGTCTTCCCCAGGTCTCACTATGGAGAGGATACCACGTGGCAGAAGCGACACCGATCATCCGGGCCGAGGGCCTGGTCAAGCGCTTCGGTAAGACCGAGGCCCTGAGCGGCCTCGACCTCGTCGTCGAGCAGGGCACCGTGCTCGGCCTGCTGGGGCCCAACGGCGCCGGCAAGAGCACCCTGGTCAACATCCTGACCACGCTGCTCGAGCCGGACGCCGGCCGCGCCGAGGTCGCCGGCCTCGACGTGGTCCGGCAGGCCCGCCGGCTGCGGGCACTGATCGGCCTCAGCGGCCAGTACGCCGCCGTCGACGAGCACCTGACCGCGCGCGAGAACCTGGAGATGTTCGGCCGGCTCTACCATCTGCCGGCGGCGCGAGCCCGCCGCCGTGCCGACGAACTGCTGGAGGCCTTCGACCTGCTCGACGCCGCCGACCGTCCCCTGCGCACCTACTCCGGTGGCATGCGGCGCCGTCTCGACCTGGCGGCCGGGATCATCATAGCCCCGCCCGTCCTCTTCCTCGACGAGCCCACGACCGGACTCGACCCGCGCAGCCGGCTCGCGATGTGGGACATGATCCGCCGGCTGGTCGACGGCGGGACGACGCTGCTCCTTACCACCCAGTATCTGGACGAGGCCGACCAGCTCGCCAGCCGCATCGCCGTCATCGACCACGGGCGTGTCATCGCGGAGGGGGCGCCCGACGAGCTCAAGGCCCGCATCGGGGGCGACCGCCTGGAACTGACCGTCGCCCGGGACGGGGACCTCGCCGCCGCCGTGCGCGCGCTCCAACTCCACAGCCGCGGCGATATCCAGGTCGAGGCGGAGCGCCGCGCGGTCACGATGCCGGTGGACAACGGGTCCGGCCTGCTGGTCACCATCGTCCGCGGTCTGGACGCGGCCGGCGTGCCCATCGATGACCTGGCACTGCGGCGTCCGACCCTGGACGAGGTCTTCCTCTCCCTCACCGGCCACGCCGCGTCATCCGAGTTGGCAGCGCCGGTGGAGTGGGCCGAGTCGACACCCGCCGAGGAGGTCGCATGATCGCGCTGGCAAACACCGCTACCGGCCGCGACGCGGCCGGCGCGCTCGAACCGGTCGTCCGCCCCCGGCTGGTCTCGGCGATCACCGACGCGCTCCTGGTCGCGCGGCGACAGCTGATCCACATGCGCCGCATCCCGATGGAGCTCGTCGGCTACACGGCCATGCCGGTGATGTTCGTGGTCCTCTTCCGCTACGTCTTCGCCGGCGCGATCACCGTGGGCGGCGGCGTCAGCTACGTCAATTTCCTGATGGCCGGCATCTTCGTCCAGTCGATCGCCTTCAGTGGGCCGCACACCGGTATCACCCTGGCCCACGACCTCCAGAAGGGATTGATCGACCGCTTCCGCTCGCTGCCGATGGCGCCGTCGGCCGTTCTGGTCGGCCAGACCCTAGCCGACACGTTCAAGGCCGCCATCTCCGTGGTTGTCATGGTCGGCGTCGGTCTCGCCGTCGGCTTCCGGCCGGGCGCGAATCTCCCGGAGTGGCTGGCCGCGATCGGGATCATGCTCCTCTTCACCTATGCCATGTCCTGGCTGGGCGCCACGATCGCGCTGGTAGTCGGCACGCCCGAGTCGGTCGACCAGATCCTGATGACGATGCTCTTCCCACTCACCTTCGCCAGCAGCGCGTTCGTCCCGGTCGCGACCATGCCGGGCTGGCTGCAGGGCTTCACCCGGCACCAGCCGGTGAGCATCGTGGTCAACGCGGTGCGGGCGCTGCTGCTGGGCCAGCCGGTCGGCAACGCCGGCTGGCAGGCCACCGTCTGGTGCCTGGCCATCCTGCTGGTCGCGATGCCGCTGGCACTGCGGCTCTACCACCGGACGACCTCGCGCTAGCCGACTCCTCACGGCGGCCGGCCGGACTCACGCCCGCGCCCGGCCGCCGGCAGGGAAACCGGGCAAGCCGCCCGCACCGCGCCCCCGGCACCGGCCTCGACCCTATCCGTCGGGACAGGGACCATCCTCGCCGGAATCACGGTCCGCGGGCGTGGCGCCGCGCCCCCGCCACAAGGCAAGATAGACCGACCACGGCGCGACGGCACTCTGGGGGTGAAGCGGAGCATGAGGCGGCGAGCGGCCGGGGCCATTCGGGCGAGCGTGGGCCGCTACCCGCGCGCGCTCTGGCTGCTGGCGCTGGCGAACTTCGTCCTCTTCGGCGCGCGGGGCATGACCGGGCCCTTTCTGATCATCTTCTTCGGGCAGATCGTCGGGCTACCCGACGCGTTGGTGGGGGCCGGTATCGCCGTCAACGCCGTCGCCGGCGTCGCCTTCACGTTGATGGTCGCCGGGGTGATCGACCGGCTCGGCGCGCGCCGGGTGCTGATCGCCACGATCTTCGGCAGCGCCGTCGCCATCGCCGTCTTCCCGCTGGCCACCACGCCGGTGCGCTTCTTCGCCGTGATGGTCTTCTACGGCTGCGTCAACCAGCTCTACTGGCCGGCTTCCGATACCTTCGCCACCTCGCTGGTACCGGTCTCCCGAGCGGGCGAGATGTTTGCCCTGCTGCGGGTGGCGAACGCCATCGGCATCGGCGCCGGCGGGCTGGCCGGCGGGCTGATGGTCGTCGGCGGCCGCTTCGCCCAGTACCGGGTCCTCTACCTGACGAGCGGCGTGGGGATCGCGCTGGCCGGGGTGATGGTCATCTTCTTCGTCCACGGCCTGCGGCGGCCGGCCACCGCGGGCCAGCCCGGCTCCGGTGGCGGCAGCTCGGTACGTGCCGGCAGCTGGCGCGAGGTGCTGGACGACCGGCGCTTCGTCGTCAGCCAACTGGTGATGTTCATCCTGATCGCCGGCTACACCCAGGTGCAGGTGAGCGCCCCGCCCTACCTGCGGGCCCGGGCCGGCGTCGACGAGGCGGTCATCGGCCTGCTCTTCGGGATCAACACCCTCATCGTGATTGTCGCCCAGCTCCCGGTGGCGACGCGCATCGGCTCCTGGGGCCGTGGCACCACCTTCGCCATCGCCGCACTCTTCTGGTCGGTCGCGCTGGCGCTGATCGGCGCCAGTCCCTGGCTGGGGGCGCTCCCCTTCGTCGCCTTCGTGATCTACACCATCGGCGAGATGCTGTTCATGCCCACCTCCGGCGTGCTGGTCGTCGAACTGGCGCCCGAGCGCCTGCGCGGCCGCTACCTGGCCGCCAGCAGCGTTACCTGGGGCATTGCCTGGGGACTCTCCTCCTGGCTGGGCGGGTTCGTGCTCGGCACGCCCCATCCTGGGCTCCTCTGGCCCCTTCTGATCGTGATCGTCCTGATCGGCGCGGCCGGCGCGTTCGCGTTCGACCGCGTCGGGGCGCCGGAGCGGCCGGGTCCGCCGCGGGCCGCCGCCGTCGACCTCGACTGACTCCTCGTCCGAGTACGCCCGGTTGACCGCGCCGCGGGCTCGACGGTACGCTGCGCGCTGGAGGGAAGGCCGATGGGTGAGATGAACGGCGCCGCGCTCCTCGTGCGGGCGCTGGCGCGGGCCGGCACCGAGCGCATCTTCACGCTGTCCGGCAATCAGCTGCTGCCGATCTACGACGCCTGCCTCGACGCGCGCATCCCGCTGACCGACACGCGCCACGAGGCCGCCGCGGCCCACATGGCCGACGCCTGGGCCCGGCTGCGGGGCACGCCCGGCGTCTGCCTCGTCTCGGCCGGCCCCGGGCACACCAACGCGGTGACCGCGGTGGCCAACGCGCTGCTGGCCGAGTCGCCGGTCATCTGGATCAGCGGCGGATCGGCGCTGGCCACCCGCGGTAGGGGCGGCTTCCAGGAGCTCGACCAGGTCGGTATCGCCGCGCCGGTGTGCAAGGCCGCCTGGCAGGCGACGAGCGCCGAGGAGATTCCGGCGCTGGTGGCCCGCGCCTGGCGCACGGCCCTGGCAGGGCGACCCGGCCCGACCCATCTGACCGTGCCGGAGGACCTGCTCGCCGCACCCGTCGCGAGCGCGTCGCCGCTCCCGGAGGCCGGGGACTTCGTCCCGGCACCGCGGCCGGCCGACACGACCGAGATCGAGCGCGCGCTCGATCTGCTGGCCGGTGCGGCGCGACCGTTGATCCTGGCGAGCCCTTCGGCCACTCGTGGCCCGGCACGCGGCGCGCTCGAAGTCCTCACCGCGACGACCGGCATCCCCTGGCTGGTCCTGGAGAGCCCGCGGGCGTTGAACGACCCGGCCCTGCTCGATACCGGCCGCGCCGCCGCCCAGGCCGACGCGATCCTGCTGGTCGGCCCGCAGGACTACGCCGCCGCCTACGGTCGCCCCGGTGGCACGGTCGACCGCATCCTGATCCAGGTCGCGCCGGAGTCGGGCGAGCTCGCGCGCAACGCGCCGGTCGAGGTCGGCCTCGTCGGCGACCCGGCCAGCGTGCTGCGTCAGCTCGGTGAGGCGAGCGCGGAGCGCTCCTGGCGCGCCGCCGCCTGGCGGGAGCAGGTCGACGCGCTGCGCGCCGCCGCCCGGGCGCGCTTTGCCGACGCGGCGCGCTCGGACGACGTCCCCATCCACCCGCTGCGGGTCGCGGCGGAGGTGCGACGGATCCTAGCGCCCGGCGCGGTCGTGGCACAGGACGGCGGTGAGTTCAGCCAGTGGGCGCGCTGGGGGCTGGCCGAGGCCGAGGTGGAGACGCTGGTCAGCGGCAAGCTGGCCATGATCGGACCGGCCATCCCCTTCGCCATTGCCGGAGCGCTGGCGCGGCCGGACCGGCCCGCGGTCGCCTTCCTGGGCGACGGCACCTTCGGCTTCCACGGCATGGAGTTCGACACCGCCGTCCGGCACGGCATCCCGTTCGTGGCCGTGGTCGGCAACGACTCCGCCTGGGCGGCCGAGCGGCACCGGCAGGCCGCCCGCTACGGCGAGGACCGCGTGGTCGCCAGCGACCTGCTGCCGACGCGCTACGATCGGGTGGCCGAGGGTCTCGGCGCGCAAGGCATCCTCGTCGAGCGTCCGGATCGGCTTCGCCCGGCGCTCGAGCGTGCCCTGGCCAGCGGCCGCCCGACCTGCGTCAACGTGATGATCCGCAGCGTGCCCAGCCCGGCGGCGATCCCGTAGGCGCGAGCACGGTCGCGGGCAGGATCGGCTGGTTCTTGCCGCCTTTCGATGATCGCTCCGGGATGCTTTTCGCCGGAGGCGCTATGCTTCCTGTTTGGCTATCGCTGCCGCGGTTTGGAGTCGTCAGATGCGTCTTCCCCTGTTCCTGCCCCACCTGAAGGGCCTGCGTCTCACCGAGATCACCACCACCGACGAGGGGGCCACCCTCCACCTCTTTCCCACCCGTCGGACCGCCCACTGCCCTTCCTGCCGGCGCGGTTCGCAGCGGGTCCACAGCCGCGATGACCGCACGATCGTCGACCTGCCCTGGGGCGGCGTGACGATCCGACTCCGGCTGCAGGTCCGCCGCGTCATCTGCGGTGTTGCCTCCTGCCCGCAGCGGATCTTCGCCGAGCGACTGCCGCAGCGCGGCGCCCGCTACGCGCGGCGGACCCACCGGCTGCCCGACGCGCTGCAACAGATCGGGCTGGCGCTCGGCGGGGCGGCCGGCGCCCGCCTGGCGGCACGACCGCCCACCCCAAGCCAGGTCGCCCTGCTCTGCCTGCGCCGCCCGGAGCAGCGCACGTCGGCGCAACAAGCCTACCTGGACCGGCTCCGGCAAGTCGACGAGGCGGTCGCCGGCGCCGACATCCTGGTGCAGGACTTCGCGGCGCTGCTGCGCGAGCGGCGCGGCGAGCGCCTGGACGACTGGTTAGCCAAGGCGGAGGGCTGCCCGGTGCCCGCGCTCCACCGCTTCGCCACCGGCCTGCGGGGCGACCTTGATGCTGTGCGCGCCGGGCTCACCGAGCCGGGGAGCAACGGACCGACGGAGGGCTTCGTCCACAAGCTCGAGCTACGCCAACGCCAGGGCTACGGGCGCGCGGGCTGCGATCGCTGGCGGCAGCGTCTGCGCTGCGCCGCCTGCAGGGCAATCATCGAAAGACGGCGAGAGCCGCGCGGTCGTGGCGCGGGCGGATCGTGCGCTGCGTGACGGGGAGGAGGTGGCCCATGGGCTGGGAGGCACTCGCGCAGTGGGGGGACGACGTCGCGCGCATCGCACCGCTCGCTGGCGGCGTGGCCAACGACGTGTGGACCGTGCGCGTCAACGGGCACCTCGCGGTCGGTCGTCTCGGTGTCCGGAGCGACGCGGATCTCGCGTGGGAGACCGCGCTTCTCCAACGCCTCGACCGTGCAGGGCTGACCGTGCCGGTGCCGATCCCGACGACGGACGGCCGGCTGTTCGCCGACGGGGTGGTGGTGATGACCTACGTCGAGGGTGGACCGCCCGAGACGGAGGCCGACTGGCGGCGCGTGGCCGATACGCTCCGCCGGCTGCATCGGTTGACGCCGGGGTGGCCGCAGCGCCCGGGTTGGCGCTCGTCGACCGACCTCCTGCACGCCGCCACCGGGACGAAGATCGACCTCGGCGCGATGCCGCCGGAGGGCGTGGCGCGCTGCCGCGCCGCGTGGGCGCGGCTCGTCGGACGGCCGACCTGCGTCGTCCACGGCGACCCCAACCCGCGCAACATCCGCCTGACCGCCGAGCGGGTCGCGCTGATCGACTGGGACGAGGCGCACGTCGACGTCCCCGACCTCGACCTGGTGCTGCCCCACAACGCGGCCGGTCTCGACGACGCGGCGCACGACCTCGCCGCGCAAGCGACGGCCGCGTGGGGAGCCGCCGTCTGCTGGGACGACGCGCAAGCCGTCCAGTGGCTCGCCGAAGTGCGCCCGGTCTGAGCAGCAGCGGCGGCGAAGCCAGCGACCGCGCCGCCTGCCGGGATCTTCGACGCCACTTTCGACGACGCGGCTCGACGGGTCGGGCGCACCGAACGGCCAGTTCGGGGCTCGAGTACTCCGGCGAGTCCGGCCGGTTCTACGACAACACTGGGACATCAGCGATGGTCCGGTCCGCAGATCGCCGCGCATTGATCACCGGAACCGAGAGGGCGAGTTGGGGATGGTGTCGATAATCCTCGAGGTCCGACGTCGGTAGCCATGGTCGCGAGCGGCATACTCGGCGTTGCACCCGACGAGCGCTCGCCGTCACGTCCCACGCGAAGGGTCGAGTGCGTATGGGCGCGTGCTCGCGGGTGAACGCCCATGGCGGTCGGCCAGATCCCACCGCACCTCCAGGATAACAGCCACTCCAGGTAGCATCGCAACGAGGTCTACACGGTATAGTTTGTTTTACCTGTTTGGGGGGATATGCACCCCCCGTTTCGCGCCCTGGTGCGAATGGATTCGTCTTGCCCGATGTCCACCGTAGCGCGGTCGTCGACGACAGCCACCAATCCGCGCTGCCGCCCACGAAACGCCGAAACTGGATCATCGAAAGGCGGCAAGAGCCGATCGGCTGGAGGATGCGTCGCTTCCCATGATGGGGCGCGATGATCGAGTTTGACGTCAGAACCCGGTCATCCCGGGTTGGCACCCCCAGGAGGAGCGAGCCAAGGTGACACACGCTGACCGGGACAAGCCTCGGGGCAAGACCGTCGAGCTCGACGACGTCAGCCTCTACTACGAGGAATTCGGCGCCGGCTATCCGCTGCTCCTCCTGCATGGCGGGCTCGAGTCGAGTCGGACCTGGCTGCACCTGATCCCCAATCTCGCTTCCGAGTTTCGCGTCATCACCGTCGACACCCGCGGGCACGGACACTCGACCAATCCCGCCGGGAGGCTGGCCTACCCCCGAATTGCGTCGGACTTCGCCGCCGTGATCGAGGCCGTCGCTACCGATCCGCCATATGTCGTCGGCTGGAGTGACGGTGGGCAGCACGCGCTGCACCTGGCTCTGCGCTACCCGCAGTACGTCCGTGCGTTCGTCGCCGGGGCCGCGGACTACCACCCGACTCCCGAGACCCAGGGCTGGGTGCGCGACTTCTTCGGCATCGACGCCCTGGGCCAGCCCGATCTCACGCAGGTCGAACGGATGCTGGGGGAGTCCTACCCACGATTTCGTGCGATGCACGCCGGCGGTGATGAGCACTGGCGGACGCTTGTCACTCAGACGGCTCAGCTCTGGCTCGACTACCCCGGGCTCTCCGACGCCGAGTTCGGAGGCATCACCCGTCCAGCGCTGGTCATGGTGGGCGACCGGGATGGCGACGTGCCGGTCGAGGCCGCGATCTCGATGTACCGCACCCTGCCGAACGCTGACCTGGCTGTCTGCCCGCACGCCAATCACTCGATACCCTGGCGACGGACGGGCTGGTTCCTTGACAGCGTCAGGGAGTTCCTGCGCAGGCATTGAGCCCGGCGAGCGGGTGCGTGCTCGCCGGCTGACACACTGGCTGCTCGGCCGAGCGCGCTGCCGGCGCAAGATGGTAACCTGACGATCGGCCGTGGCCGCACTCATTGGGGAGACGACGCTCGGCACGGTCAAGGTCTCACAGTCTGGCTGGAGTCTGGCGCGGCCGTCTGCCGCGCCGTTTGCGCGTCAGTGACTCCGAAGGGGATCACCACGTTCGGACTGGCGACTGACCCGGCGCTCGCCCTGGGCGCTCTGGTGATGCTCCTGGCTGCGTTGCTGGCCGGCGCGACCGGCTTCGGCTTCGCCCTGGTGTCGATGCCACTCCTGCTGGCGCTCGGCTTCCCGCTCAAGTTCATCGTCACGGCCAACCTCTCGCTCGCACTCGTGACGCGCATCTCGGTCGCCTGGCAACTGCGCCGGCACCTGTTCGTGCGCCAGGCCGCGCTGCTGATCCTCGGCAGCGTGCCCGGACTCTACCTCGGCGTGCGCGTGGTCGACGTCGTCAACGGTCCGGCGCTCAAGGTGGCGACCGGGGCGCTGGTCATGCTCACCGCCGTGGTCCTGCTGCGCTCCGCGCAGACGGCGCGGCCGATCCCGGGCGGCACGGTCGCGGCAGGTCTGGCCGGCGGCTTCCTCGGCGCAACGATGTCCCTCAACGGCGTGCCGCCCGCGCTCCTCCTCACGCGTAACCGGGCCAGGCCGCTCTCCTTCCTGGCCGACCTCGCGGTCTACTTCGTCGTCTCCAACGCCATCGCGCTCGTTCTGCTCCAGGCACGCGGTGACCTCGTGCGGCTCGCACTCGTCCCCGCGGCGGCCGTCTGGCTGCCGGGCGCGCTGGTGGGAAACTGGATGGGGGTGCGGCTGGCGGGGCGAATCCCCGAGGCGACCTTCCGCTCGATCGCGCTGCTGGTGATCTTCATCTCGGGCGCGCTGGCAGCCGCGCAGGGGGTGGGCGCGCTGTTCGCCTCCTGATCGCCGATGGCTACGCCGCCGTGCCGGCGCGACGCTGCGCGAAGAGCCAGTTGAAAAAGCCGGGCGTCGGCGACGGCCGGCCGAGCAGCGCGTAGACGTTCGTCCAGACGGCGTGGCCCGCCCCGGAGTACTCGGTGTAGCGCGCATGGCCGCCGGCCGCCTCGATCGCGTGGACCATGTCGCGCGAGCCGGAAACCGGCACCGTCGGGTCGGCCGAGCCGTGAAAGGCCCAGATGGGCAGGTCCTTGATGCGCGCGGCCTGGGATGGGTCGCCGGCGCCGCAGATCGGGGCCGCGGCGGCGAAGTAGCCCGGCCAGCGCTCGATCGCCTCCCAGGTCCCGTAGCCGCCGAGCGACAGCCCCGTGATGTAGCGCCGCGACGGGTCGATCCCGGTGTAGCGCGCCTGTACCACGTCGAGGATCTCCATGGCCATGCGGAGCGGATCGCTGGGCTGCGCCGCCAGGTGGTAGGAGCCGGTGGCGGGCGGGACGTTTACCCAGCGCTGCCCGGCCAGGAGCTGCGGCACGACCACGAAGCTGGGCCACCGGCGCTGGACGTCTGGGGCGTCGGGATGGGGGTAGCCCGGCCCCCAAACCGCCACGTACGGCTGGTTGAGGAGCAAGTCCCGGTTCTGGGCCGCGGTCTTCGTCGGCCTGGCCCGCTCGCCACCGCCGTGGAGCAGCAGCACCAGGGGGTACGTCCGCGTCGGGTCGTAGTTGGACGGAACGAACAGGTAGAACGTCATCCCATCGCCCGACGGCTCCACGTAGCGACAGGTGGCATAGTCGTTGGCGGGTGCCGGCTGGCAGGTGACCGTCCCGGACGCGGCCGGGATCGCACCCGGCGTCGCCGCGAAGGTCGCCCGGCTCGGCGAGGGCGAGGCGGGCGCGCGGACCGCGGCCACCGAGGCGCGCCGGGGAGCAGCCGCGATGGAGGCTCGCCGTATCCGCCCCGGGCTCGCGGGCCGGGATGTGGTCACGGTCGGGGCGGCACTCTCGGAGGCGGGTGAGGAGACCCGCCAGGGACCCACGCGGACCGCGGCGGCGAGCAGCGCCGTCACGGCGACCGCCAGGATCCAGCGCTTGCGGACGGACCTCATCCGGTCACTCGCTCGACTGGAGCTGCCGATCGAGCTCGGCGGCGCCCTTCGCGTGGTCTTGCGCGAGCAGCGGCCGGAGCGCCGCGTCGAGGGGCTGACGGAGCCACGCACCAACCCGCCGCAGGAAGATCACCGCGCCGGTCCAGGCGCAGGGGCGACCGACCAGGCGGCTGAAGCCCGGCAGGTAGATGAAGAGCACGCTCATGCCGACGGCACCGCTCGCCGCGATCGCCCAGACCAGGAGCGCCCGAAACGCCGCGGGCCAACCGGCCGGGAAGGCAGGCGCGAGCGACGACAGGACGCTGTTCAGGATGAAGGCGTGGACGAGGTAGACGCCAAAGGAGGCATCCGACAGCAGCGCCATGAAGCGCCAGCCTCGCGGGCGCATCCCCGCGCCCCGGCTGAGCGCCCAGCGGGACCCCAGCCAGTAGAGGAAGAGCGCCGTGGCACCGCTGAAGAGCACGACCGAGGGCTGGAAGACCGCGGTGGCGTAGTCGGTGCTGTCGTGCAGGCTCCAGACGCCGACGAAGTATCGACCCCAGAGGATGCCCACCCCCAGAGCCATGGTCACGACGACGGCCCGACCATGCCGCAGGACGAAGGCACGCACCTGATCGACGTAGATCGCGCCGAGGGCGCCGATGACCGCGTAGAACTGGTAGAAGGGGAGCAGCCGCCCCTGGGCCTCGGCGATGACCTGGCCGGCGCGCGTCCCGGCGAGAGCACCCGCCTGAATGTAGTGGTAGTCGACGTACATCACCGCGAGCTGGACCGCGAGGCTCCCGGCCAGCAGCTTCCACGGATGGCGCTCGACACGGGCCAGCGCCCACAGGAAGAGCGGCAGGATCAGGTAGAACTCGAGGCTGAGCAGGATGAAGTAGAGCTGGTACGACGCGCTGCCGCCGATCGTATTGAGCGTCGCCGCCCACAGCCAGCTGCCAATCGGCTGGTGCGGGGTCGAGAACCACACGTAGAAGAAGCTCCAGGCCACGTAGGGCAGGAGCACGCCCAGCCCGCGCCGACGCCAGAAGCGCCGCGCGTTGAAGGGCCGGTGCGCGTAGCCGTAGACCAGCACGAATGCCGTGATCGAGAGGAAGACCTCGCGCGTGAAGTGCAGCACGTCCACGACGGCGTTTTGCAGCTGCGCTCCCAGCGTCGAGTGGTTGAAGACCACGGTGAAGGCCGCCGCGTGGACGCCGACCACGCAGAGCGCGGTCACCACCCGCACGAGGTCGACCTCGTACAGGTAGGGCCGGTGACGTCCTGCCGTCCGAACCTGAGTCGGGCTGGCTGCCCCGCCGGGAACGGGAGCCACCGCGGGCTCGACGTCGAGAGCCGGGGCGGACATCAGGCAGCCCCATCCTGCTCGAGCTCATCCGTCAGACCACCCAGCCCGGCGACCGTCGTCACCCCGACCAGGTGACGCTGGATCTTGCCCGTCCGCGTCCGCGGCAGCGCCGGGACCTCGACCACCTCCTCGGGGACCTTGTAGGTGCTCAGGCGCCGCGCGGCGTAGGCCCGCAGCGTCCCACTCAGGTCGGGGAAGGCGCCACCGGAGGGGACCACGTAGGCGACCACCCGGCGGCCGAAGATGGGGTCGGGCCGGCCCACGACCGCCACGTCGCGGACGAGCGGGTGCGCCAGGAGGACCTCCTCGACCTCGCGCGGGGCAATCTTCTCCCCGCCCCGGTTGATCACGTCGCCGAGGCGCCCGCTGATGTGCAGGTACCCGTCGTTATCGAGCCGGCCCAGGTCGCCGGTACGGAACCAGCCGTCCGTGAACGAGGACGCGCCGACGCCGCCCTCGTAGCCGGCGATGACGCTGGGACCGCTGATGCAGATCTCTCCCTCGACTCCCGGCGCCACGTCGGCCAGCGATGTCGAGACGTTGTTCTCACGCGGCCGGCAGATGCGAATCGAGACGCCCAGCGGCAGGCCGACCGAGCCGGGGACGTGGCGCGCCGGCGGGGCGGGGTTCGCCGCCACGGTGGCCGCGGCCTCGGACAGGCCGTAGGTCTCGATCATCGGGACGCCGAAGCGCCGCTCGAACTCGCGCAGGTAGGTCACCGGCAACGGCGCCGAGGCGGTGCGCACGAAGCGCAGCGGACCCGGCAGCCACTCCGGCGGCTCGGTCTGCAGCAGCATGGCCACGATCGCCGGCACGACGCTGGCCCAGGTGATCTGCTCGCGCTCGATCCACGACCAGAACCGGCTGCGGCTGAAGCGCGGAGCGATCACGACCGTGGCGCCGGCCATCAAGGTCGCGCAGAGGCTGACCACCGGGGCGTTGACGTGGAAGAACGGCAGGACCGACAGCCCGCGGTCGGACGTCGTCAGACGATGTCTGCGCCGGATCTGGTCGGCCGTGTAGGCGACCTGGTGCGCCCGCAGGCGGATACCCTTCGGCTCGCCGGTCGTCCCGGAGGTCGTCAGGCAGACCTCGCCCTCGAATGCCGCCGGCACCGACGGCGCCGGCCCCGCGACCGCGCGGCCGATGACCTCCTCCACCTCGCGGAGGGTGATGATCCGCGCCTCGGGGTTGGCGAACCCGAAGGCATCGTCGACGGCGGCCACGACCAGCGTATCCACGCCGAAGCGCGCGCCCAGGCGCGCCTTCTCCTCGTCAGTCGCGTCCGGCGAGCAGGGCACGAGCGTGTGTCCACCGGTCAGCGCCGCCAGCCAGGTCATCGCCGACGGCACGCCGGCCGGCAGCGACAGCCCGACGACGCGCCCCGGCTCGCCGAGGTAGGCCCGGAGCGTCTGCACGGCCGCGCGCGCGGCGCCATAGCTGAGGACGCGGCCCGTCTCGACCTCCGAGACGAAGGGCGCGTCGGGCGTGGTCACCGCCCAGCGCGCGAGCGCCGTGTCCAGTGAGATCCCGTGATCCATCACACCTCTCCCAATCCGCTTGCGTCGCTCGAACCGGGATACCGGGTCGGAGCACGAATCACTGTGCACCTGTCGTGCCGGGAAGTCGGCGGCTGTCGGCTGAGTCGGCGGGAGGTCGACCGGCAGACGGCACCGCTCCGCGGTCGGACGGCGGACACGTGATCGGCCCCTGGATCGGGCCGGCGGTCGAGCGACCGACTCCCATGATCCACCGCCAACGTAAACCCAGTCTTAAATGGCGATGAATTCAGGTATCAGGTTGTCAAAAGGTATGACAATCTAAGCACCATGTGTGTGGGTGCGGCAGCGGGTCGCGGCGGTATCTCGCGGTGTACTGGGGCTTCCGTGGCGCCGGGGTCTACCAGTTGTCGGCGATGATCTCACCGTCGCGTAGCTCGACCACGCGGTCGGCCAGGTCGATCAGCACCGGGTCGTGAGTGGCCACGATCGCCGTCACGCCCTCGCTCTTCACCAGCGCCCGGATCAGCGCCATGATCGA
>DATKRJ010000209.1:0-12451 GCA_035532355.1 Thermomicrobiaceae bacterium
GTCTGGCAGTACTGGCAGGTCACCGCCGATATCCAATTCCTGCTCAACGCCGGCGCGGAGATCCTGCTCGAGACGGCCCGCTTCTGGGCCAGCCGCGCGGTCCTCGAGACCGACGGCCGCTTCCACATCCGCGGCGTTATCGGCCCCGATGAGTACCACGACGCCGTCGACGACAACGCCTACACCAACGGTGTGGCGCAGTGGAACCTGGAGCGGGGCGTGGCCGTCGCCGGCGTGCTGCGCGTCCGCTGGCCGGCGCAGTGGGCGATCCTCCGCGACCGGCTCGGGGTCGACGACGCGGAGCTCGCCGAGTGGGGCCGGGTGGCGGCCGGGATGGCGTTCACCACCGACCCGTCGAGCGGCGTACTGGAGCAGTTTGCCGGCTTCTTCGGCCTGGAACCGGTCGACCTCAGCGCCTTTGCGGTACGGACGCGGACGGCGCCGGTCGACGTCGTGCTCGGTGCGGAGCGGGTGCGCCAGGCGCAGATCCTCAAGCAGGCGGACGTGGTGATGCTGCTCGCGTTGCTCTGGGAGCGCTTCGCGCCCGACGCCCGGGTGGCGAACTTCCGCTACTACGAGCCGCGCTGTGCCCAGGGCAGCTCGCTGAGCCCAGCCGTCCACACGCTGGTCGCCGCGCGGCTGGGTGACCTGCCGCTCGCGGAGCACTACTTCCGTGAGGCGGCCACGATCGACCTGGACGACGCGCTGGGCAACGCCGCGCGCGGCATCCACATCGGCGCGCTCGGCGGGCTCTGGCAAGCCACGGTGTTTGGCTTCGGCGGCCTCAGCCCACGGCCCGACGGGATTGCCCTGGACCCCCGGCTGCCCGCGAACTGGGGCGCGCTCCGCTTCCCGCTGCGCTGGCGCGGCCGCGCGATCCGCGTCGCCATCGAGCAGGCGCCGCTGCGCCTGGCGGTCACCCTGGAGCACGGTCGGCCGCTGACGCTGCATCTTGGGGACGTACAGCGACGGTTGCAGCGCGGCGACCCCTCGCGCTGGCAGTTCGATGAACGGGAAGGTCGCTGGACGGAGGCGCGGGCATGACGACCGGCGCGGACGGATCTTCCCGAACGGTGCTCGTGGCGCTCGATGGCTCGACCGCCGCCGCGACGGCCTTCCCCGTGGCGCGGACCGTGGCCGCGCAACTCCATGCGGGATTGGAGATCCTGCACGTACTCCCCTCCGGCGAGCACGCTCCGGCGGCGGATACTTTGGTGCCGGGTGGCATCAGTGCGCGGGAGCACACCAGGGTCCGCGTTGAGCTGGGTGATCCCACGGCGACGATACTCCGCCAAATCGAGGATCCCCAGGTGGCACTGCTCGTCTTGACGACCCACGGCCGCGAGATCGAGCCCGGGCGGCACCTCGGGCACGTCGCCGAAGCCGTCATCGCGCGGGCGATGCAACCGGTGCTGCTGGTACGGCCGGAGGCGGCCGCAGGCCCGCACGTGGTCGCGGTGCAACTGCGGCAGCTCCTGTTGCCGCTGGATGGAAGTCCGACCACCTCGGGCGCCCTCGCCCCGGTGATCGCCCTAGCTGGCCAACTGGGAGCCTCCATCGATCTGCTCTACGTCGCCGGGCGGCGCGATGCGCGGGCTGTCGAGCGCTACAGCATCGGCGCCCCGCGCTACATCGATCAGCCGCAGCATGAGTGGCCGGCCTGGGCGGATGAGGTAGTCGCCCACCTGCGTGCCTGCTGCGGCGAGCTGCCGGCCGGGGTGACGGCCCGGGTATTCCTCGCGACGGGCACTATCGGCGATGCGATTGCGCGGTTCGCTGCCGAGCATCATGAGGACGCCGTGGTGCTGGTCCGTCGCAGCCAGCTGGAGCAGGGCCGGGCCGTGGTCCTCCGCGCGGTCCTCAACCGCACCCCCTGTCCGGTGCTCCTCGTCGGTGGGGTCCCGGACGAGTCGCCCGACCCACCCGGGCCAACCCGCCGCGCAGCCCGTCGCTCGGCGGTCGGTGAGGACGGCTGATCCATGTCGAACGATCACCGGACGGGAGCAGACGCCATGCCAACGGCAAGTGTGGAGGCTGTTACTACAGCCACAGATCGGTGTGATCGACGGGTGGGTCAGGGGTGAGCGCCGCCAGAATGGCTCCCAGATGCCTGCGTGACGCCACTTCTGGTAGCGCATGTGGACCGTGTGCCAGCGCCCGAACGACACCGGCACCTCGCGCCACGTGGCCTCCATGCGCATGACCCATAGCATCCCGGCGAGCAGGCACCGGTGGTCGTACGGCGGACGCCCGGCGGTCGATGGCGGCGGGAGGATGACCGCGATGCGCGCCCAGCGGGCGTCGGAATGCAACGCATTTGCGACGCCCGTCGGCCCTCCGTTGCGCGTCCGATCCGGAACCGTGGACATGTTCGGCCTGTGCGAGCGAGGTGGCGCTCCGGACTCGAAGATTCCGGCTCGGGACGTCGACGTGCTGCCGCCGGAGTCGACACCGCGGTCAGTTGGCTCATGGTGGCCAGCCGGCGCGATCCGGCCGGATCGGGGTGAGGGAAACCACCCTTCATGGCGTCGCGTGAGGATGCTGAGGGCGCGACGGGAGGCCGAGACGGTGATGATGCGTTGCGCGACATGGCAGCGTGACCACGCCGGTGATGGGGCCACGTGCGCCGTCCCCGCATCGGAGAGCGCCGCCTCCCGGACGACTGACGCTGTCGAATTCTCGGCGAAAGTCATCCTCCGCGCGGTTCTCGCCGACAGATCGCTGGCTTCGTGGGCGTAGACCGATGGATGACGAGTGGTCCGCCGCCGCCCGGGAACTCCTTGCCGCCCGCTACCTGCGCCGGACCGGCCAGGGCGAGCAGGGCGAGACGGTGGACGAGCTCTTCTGGCGCGTGGCTCGCGCGATCGCCGCGGCCGACGCTGCCTTCCCGGTCCACTGCGACGAGGTGGAGCTCGCCGAGCGGTTCCACGCCGTGATGGTCGAGCGCCGCTTCCTGCCGAACTCGCCAACCCTCTTCAACGCGGGGACCGAACTCGGCCAGCTCCTCGCCTGCTTCGTCCTCCCCGTGCCCGACTCTCTCGACGGGATCTTCACCACGCTCCACGACGCGGTCCTGATCCAGCAGAGCGGCGGCGGCACCGGCTTCTCGTTCTCACACCTCCGCCCCCGGGGCGACCTCGTCCGTTCCACGGGTCGCCCGTCATCGGGACCGGTCTCGTTCATCCGGGTGTTCGACGTCGCCAGCGCGGTCATCGCCGGGGAGAGTGTGCGGGGCGGCGCCAACATGGGCGTGCTCCGGGTAGACCACCCGGACATCCGCGAGTTCATCGCCGCCAAGCAGGATCCGACGATGCTCACCCGCTTCAACCTCGCGGTTGGCGTCAGCGACGCCTTCATGCGCGCGGCCGCTGAGGGCGGCGAGCTCCCGCTCGTGAATCCGCGCGACGGCGCGGTGGTCGGCGCGCTCAATGCTGCCGAGGTCCTGGACGAGATCGCCCAGCAAGCCCACGCCCTCGGTGACCCCGGGCTGCTGTTCCTGGATCGGGTCGAGCGGGACAATCCGACCCCGAGCCTCGGCTCGATCGAGGCCACCAACCCGTGCGGCGAGGTCCCGCTCCTGCCGTACGAGGCGTGCTGCCTCGGCTCGGTCAACCTGGCCGCCTTCGTCCGCACCGTCGAGGGTCAGACCACCATCGACGAGGAGCGCCTGCCGGAGACGGTGGCGCTCGGCGTCCACTTCCTGGACAACGTGGTGGAGGTCTCCCACTACCCGCTAGCGCGGATCGCGGAGGTCTGCCGCGCCAACCGCAAGATCGGCATCGGCGTGATGGGCCTCGCCGATCTCCTCATCGCGCTCGGCGTCCCTTACGGATCGCCGGAATGCCTGCGGATCGTGGACCGGCTGATGGGCCTGGTGGCGCGCACGGCAGTCGCCGCGTCCCGCGAGCTCGCCGCCGCCCGCGGCCCGTTCCCGAACTTCCCGGTCAGCCGCTTCGCCGCGTCGGGACAGCCGGCCCGGCGCAACGCCACCGTCACCTCGGTCGCACCGACCGGCAGCATCAGCCTCATCGCCGGCTGCTCCAGCGGGATCGAGCCGCTCTACGCGCTGGCCTACCGGCGCGCCGGCATCCTCGCCCAGCTCGTGGCGCCCCACCCGCAGCTGCTCGCCGCGCTGCACCGGATCGGTCGGGACGACCCCGAGCTCATCGCCGACGTCGAGGTCGCCGGCCGGATCGGGCACCGCACCGACCTGCCGGTTGAGCTGAGACAGCTCTTCCGCGTGGCCCCGGAGATCCCCCCGGCGGAGCACCTCGCGGTCCAGGCGGCCGTCCAGCGGCACGTCGAGAACGCCGTGAGCAAGACGATCAACCTGCCGGCCGACGCGACGGTGGCCGCGGTGCGCGCGGCCTTCGTGGACGCCCACCGCCTCGGCTGCAAGGGGATCACCGTCTACCGGGACGGGTCGCGCCCCGAGCAGGTGCTGCAGGTGCTCGGCCACTGCCTCAGCTGTGTCGGGGAGGATCGCATCCCGGTCGTCTCCGGGTTGGGCGCGGCGTGGGGCAGGGACTGCGCTGCCCACCGAGGATCCGGCCGTTCCATCCGCCGCTTGAGCGCGATGGCGTGGGTGTCCCGGCCGCGCGTTACCCTTTGACGCAGATGAGCGGGCGTACGCGCGCCACCGGCGCCACGATGCCCGCCCCGGCCATGATGGTCACCACCCGGTCGACGTCCTTGTAGGCGCCCGGCGCCTCCTCCGCCAGCGAGCGGCGGCCGTGGGCGCGGACCAGGATGCCGCGACTGCGCAGCTCGCGGGTGATCTGGTCCGAGCGGTACTGCTTGCCCGCCTGGTTCCGGGACAGGGCGCGGCCGGCGCCGTGCAGGGCGCTGCCGAACGTCTCGGCCATGCCCCGCTCGGTGCCATGCAGGATGTAGCTCGCGGTCCCCATCGTGCCGCCGACCAGCACCGGCTGCCCGGTGGCTCGATAGCGGAGCGGCACCTCCTCCCGGCCGGGGCCGAAGGCGCGCGTCGCCCCCTTGCGGTGCACCAGGAGGTCGCGCTCCTCACCGTCGACGGTGTGCCGCTCGAGCTTGACCGTGTTGTGGCAGAGCTCGTAGAGCGTCTCGACCTGTTCCGGGGCCAGCCCCAGCACCCGCACCAGCGCCTGGCGGATCAGGTGCGCCAGCACCTGGCGGTTGGCGAAGGCGCAGTTCGCGCCCGCCCGCACCGCCGCCAGGTAGCGCTGGCCCTCGGGGCTGGCGATCGGCGCGGCGACGAGCTCGCGGTCGGGAATGGCGATGCCGTAGCGGGCGCTGGCCGCCTCGAGCACGGGCAGATAGTCGTTGCCGGTCTGGTGCCCGAGGGCCCGGCTGCCGGTGTGGACCATGACCAGGATCTGGTCGCGCTCCACGCCGAAGGCGGCCGCGGCGGCGGGGTCGAAGACGTCCTCGACGACCTGGACCTCCGCGTAGTGGTTGCCGGCCCCGAGCGTCCCCACCTCGCGGCGCTGCCGCAGCTTGGCCGTCTCGCTCACCGCGGCCGGGTCCGCGCCGGCCAGCACCCCGCCCTCCTCGATGTACTCGAGGTCGGCCGGCAGCCCGAAGCCGCGGTCCACCATCTCCCGCGCCCCGCCGACGAGCACCTGGTCGAGGGCCCGCGGGTCGAGCGCCAGCTCCCCGGTGGCGCCGAGCCCCGCTGGGACGTCGTGGTAGAGCGCCTCGAGCAGCGATTGCTCCTTGCCGGCCAGATCCGCCCGGTGCAGCGGCGTGCGCAGGGCGCGCATGCCGCAGTTGATGTCGAAGCCCACGCCCGCCAGGGTCACCACGCCGACGGCCGGGTCGAAGGCGCCGACCCCGCCGATGGGGAAACCGTAGCCGGGATGCACGTCGGCCATCGCCAGCGCGGCGCGCACGATGCCGGGCAGCATGGTCACGTTGACCAGCTGCCGCAGCGCGCTCCACTCCTTGGACTCGAGATCGGCCAGCAGCGCCCGCATGCCGGCCTCGTCGGTGAACACCCGGGCGGGCACCCGCATCGGCGGGCGCGCCGCGATCTCCCAGCAGTTGGTGCCGCGCAGCTGTAGGGCGAGCGAGCGCAGGATCTCCGCGATCGACGTGGTGCTCGATGTCATGCGTCCCCCTTCAATCCCCGGCCTCGCTGGGCCTTCCGCTCCGCGCCCCGCCGACGTCGCCGACGCCGGCCGTCTCCTACCGTCGCGCCCGCGCCCGCACCGAGGCCGGCGCGGCCCGACCATCGTGCGGGCTGCACCGACGTTCCGTCCGCGCCGTCGCCCCCCTACCCCGGCGACTGGCTGGGGTGGGCATGGTCGTGAACGTGCGCCTCCTTGGCGTGGTGCTCGTCCTCGTCCTCGTGGGTGTAGTCATGGCTGTGCGTCAGCGCGCTGTGGTCGTGCTCGTGGGTGTGCCAGTAGGTGCGGTGCTCGAACTCCCCGAGCAGCCCGCCGGTGTGGTGGTGCGTGACGTGGTAGTGGTCGTGGCTGTGGACGATCGCCGGGTGGGTGTGGGTCGGCTCCTTGCCTTCCCCCTCGGTGGTCTGCGGGATCTCGGCTGCCGGCTGTACTGGCTGTTCCATGTAAACCCTCCCGTCTCCAGCCGCCACCCCTGTTCGAGTCGCTGCCCGTTCAAGGGGCGACGTGGATCTCGTTCGTCACGTCCGTCACGCCCCGGGATCGCCAGGCGACCTGCTCGGCCGCCTCGCGCTCGGCCGTGGACCGCACCGTGCCGGTCAGGTGGACGGTTCCAGCCTCGACCTGCACCTGCACCCTGCCGGCGTCGACCGTGGCATCGCGCACGAAGGCCTGCTCGATGCCGGCACGAATCGCATCGCTCGCGATCGTGGGTTGAACGATCCGGATCCGGTTGACCACCGACGTCACCCCAGCGACCGGCCGGACCACCCGCTCGGCTGCCTTGCGCTGATGCTGCCAGTCCACCGTGCCCTCAAGGACCACGTTGCCGGAGGGCTCGACCGTCGCCTGGATCCGGCCGGCCGGGACGTCGAAGCTCCAGCTGAGGGCGTCGGCGACCGCCCGCGCGATCTCGGCATCGCTCCGCGGTTCGAATCCTCGCGGCTTGACCACGATATCGTTGGCGACCGCACGTACCCCGGCGACCCGCAGCGCGGCCCGCTCGGCGGCCCACTTGATCGCGTAGCTGTTGACCGTACCGGTGAGGGTGACCACCGCGTCGTCGACCTCGACGCCCACGTCGGTGACCTCGACCTCGGGGTCCCAATCGAACTCATCGAACACGTCGGCCTGGATGTCAGTGTCCGTCCTCCAGGTGGTTGTCATGAGCAACTCCCGCCTCCACGGCTCAGCTCCCCTCGGTCGCCGCGCTGCGCACCGGTATCCGCTGTGCCCTGGTCTCCTTCGTCTTCGCCATGGTCAATGTCAGGATCCCCTGCCCGTAGGTCACCTGGACCTGCTCCGGGTCGACGGCCTCGGGCAGGGTGAGGATCTCGGTGAACTCGCCGCTGACGATCTCCGCCGTGTGCCAGGTCGCCTCTCGCGCCTCCTCGTCGGCGAGCGTGTAGCCGCAGGAGCCACGCAGCGTCAACGTCTTCCCGGCGATGGTGATGTCGAGATCCTCCAGCGTCGCGCCGGGGATCGCCGCCTTGATAACCAGGGCCTCCGGGGTCTCGTAGAGGTCGATGGCCGGGTGAAAGGTTATCGCCCGGGCGAACGTTCGGCCCCGGCGCATCGCCTCACTGGCGGCCAGGTCGATCTGGTCGAGCAGACGCTCGACCTGCGGTCGCGGATCCCACCGCTCCAGCATGGTCCCTCCTTGTCTATGCGGTGCATGCATCCAGCCTCCCGGGGCCGGACGGCCCGGGTCTGCCCCCACCCTATGCCAGACGCCGCGACAAAGGTGATACACGCGGCGCCCGCTCCCGTGTCAGAAGTGCGACAACGGCCGGACCCGAGGGATCGAGGTGCAGACCTGACCACACTCTCGGCGTTCTGCCACGGATCTGGCACGCCCGCGCTGCGAATACACGCGCAGTTGTCATGGCCTGCTGCGCATGATCGAGGTGCGTCGGCCGCCGGGATGGCTTGAGCGGCCTGCCGCTGGCGTCTGCGCGCCGGTACGGGACGAACACCTGGAGGGGAACCATGACTTCCCGGGAGGATGCCCAGCTTGCCCAACGGGTTCAGCTCCTCTGCGGCCAGGCGGGGATGCCGCTCGACGTCGAGGTCCATGACGGCGTGGCACGCTTGGTTGGCCTCGTCACCTCTCCGGCCATGCGCCAGGCGGCCATCGACCTCGCGCTGCTGGTCCCGGGCATCCAGCAGGTCGACGATGATCTGGACTACGAGATCACCGCGCCGGACACCGCCTACGAGGCCCCGGACGAGGACCAGGCGTTCGGCTTCGCCGATGTCGGAGCGTTCCAGGACGACGTCTCCGACGTCGAGCCCGACTTCGTGGGGCGCGTCGGCGCGGCCGCCGGATCGTTCCAGGAGGCGCTCGAGGAAGGCGAACCCTACTTCCCGCCCACCGATCCGGTCGTGCGTCCGAGCCGTGTCGCCCAGGAACTGCGGATGGTCGGCGGATTTCAGGACACTTCGATGGATGAGCTGGCGACCCGGGCGGACGTCGAGCCGGGGCAGGAGCCGGGTGAGCTGGATCAATACCGCTACCGGGACGACGAGGACATCCGCGACGACGTGATCCGGGAGCTGCACGAGGACGCGCTGACGGCGGACCTGGAACTCCATGTGAGCGTCCTGAGCGGGGAGGTCTTCCTGCGCGGGGAGGTCCCGACCCTCGACGTCGCCGAGAACGCTGAGGCCGTGGCGGCGCGTGTCCCCGGCGTGGCCGAGGTGGCCGACCTGACCGAGATCATGTGGTAGCTGGGGTCCGCGCCGCACACTCGACCTGCCTTCGCGCTGGATGGCATCGCGGCGCCAGAGTGGGCCCCGACGCCGGCATCACGCCGAAGGACGAGGGAGTCTGACGATGGCAACGCTCAGGAGAGCCGACCGCGAGATCCAGCGGGACTTGCTGGACGAGCTGGATCGGGACCCCGATGTCGAGGTGACTGACGTCGGGGTCGAGGTGGACGATGGGGTGGTCACGCTGAGCGGCACCGTCGCCAGCGAGGCCATCAAGGCGGCGGCACGAGGCGCAGCGCTGCGTGTTGCCGGCGTGCGCGCCGTGGCCGACCAGACCATAGTCAGAGCCGTGCGACGGGGCGCACCGACCGACACCGACGTCGCTCGGGAGGTGGTCGACGCTCTGGCACGGCTGGCGGGCGTGCCGACTGAGTGCATCGAGGTGGGCGTTGAGGAGGGCGGTCAGGTCCTCCTCCGCGGGACGCTGGAGTCGGCGTACCAGCGTGATGCCGTCGAGCGCGCCGTGCGGCCGATTACTGGCGTCACCTCGTTCGTCAACCTGATCCAGCTCTCCCCGCCTGAGGCCTCGGCCGAGGACGTCCGGACCGCGATCGACCAGGCATTCATCCGGGCAGCCCAGCGGGAAGCCAGCCGCGTCCAGGTCGAGGCTTTGGCCGGGGTGGTCCGGCTGAGCGGGACCGTCCGCTCAGCGGCCCAGCGGCACGCAGCGGAAGCCGCCGCCCGGGAGGTCTCCGGGGTCAGCGCGGTCGAGAACGAGCTCCGCGTCGGCGGAGAGAACGCCGGTGCGAGCTGATCCGAATTGCCGCCGCGATCGACGCGGCGTAACCCCGGAAAGTGGCCGATGAACCGACGGCGGTTCTGTCTCCTGAGGCTCGCCGCCACCATGAGCGGGTGCTCCTGGACCGCAGGGGGAAACGGGGCGATGCCACGACCCACGACGATCGCAGAGATGCGACTCCCGTCGCCGACGGCCGCAGGGCAGTCAACGCTGGAGGCGGCGCTCGGTCCGGACATTTTCGGCCGAGCCGCTGACGATCCCGGCCATCGGACAACTGCTGTGGGCCGGCCAGGGAGTGACCGACGACGCCGGTCACCGCACCGCGCCGTCCGCTGGCGCCCTCTACCCGCTCGAGCTCTACCTGGCCACGGCGGCCGGCGTGGACCACTTCGACCCAGCGCGGCACGTCCTGACGCGGGTGAGCGACGGGGATCCGCGTTCGGCGCTCCACGACGCGGCACTGGCGCAGTCGGCCGTGCTGGAGGCGCCCGTCGTGTTCGTCATCGCGGCCGTCTACGCCCGGACGGCGGGCAAGTACGGGCCACGGGCAGAGCGGTACGTGCACCTGGAAGCTGGCCACGCCGCCCAGAACATCGTGCTCCAGGCCGTCGCGTTGGGGCTGGCCTCCGTGCCGATCGGCGACTTCGACGACGAGCGGGTGCAGGCGGCGCTCGGGCTGCCGCCAGATCAACAGCCGCTCTACCTGATCCCGGTCGGGCAGCGCCGCGCCTGACCGGTGTGCCAACCGGCGCTGGCGTCGCTTCGCTCTCCCGCGGCTGGGATGCGCGGGAGTTGCCACCGACTTCGCTCCTGCGGGCGACACCCTCGCTCGGCAGACGTGCGCATTCGCCTCAGTTCGCGCCGCCCTGGTCACGCTGTGGCGGTTTTGTCACGTGTGGATCTCGCTATGTGTCGCCCCTGTCGCGCAGGCGGCGCTACCGTGGAGACCAGACGAGCGGGCCGCCGTTCGCGGCCGGCGCGACCTCTTCACTCCCACCGCAGACGGCGATCTCTGGAGGGACAGCATGCGAACCGCGCAGAAGACCGACGTCGAGATCCAGCGGGACGTGCTCGACGAGCTGACCTGGGACCCGGTCGTCGAGGTGACCGACGTCGGCGTCGAGGTGGACCGCGGAGTCGTCACCCTCACCGGCAACGTCGCCACCTACGCTATCAAGGAGGCGGCCGCGCGGGCCACGCTCCGCGTCGCGGGCGTCCGCGCCGTGGCGAGCGAGATCGTGGTCATCCCCCCGGCGGTCCACCTCAACAACGACACCGAGATCGCCCGGGCGGCCGCCAATGCCGTGGAACTGGCGGCCGCCATCCCCGCCGACTGGCTCGACATCAAGGTCGAGAGCGGCCTGGTCACGCTGCGCGGCAGCGTCGACTGGAACTACCAGCGGGTGGCCGCCGAGCGCGCCGTGCGGCCGATCGTCGGGGTCATCGGGGTCAACAACCTGCTGGCGATCCGACCCCAGACCGTATCGGCCGAGGCGATCAACTCCGGGATCGAGCAGGCGCTGGTCCGCAGCGCGGCGATCGACGCCAGCCACATCGCCGTGCAGGTCGACGGCGGGCACGTGCGCCTGAGTGGGTCGGTGCGCTCCCAGGCCGAGCGGGCAGAGGCCGAGGTCGTCGCCTGGCGCGCCCAGGGGGTCACCCGAGTCACCAACGATGTCGACGTGCAGATCCCGTAGCTCTCCAGCCCAATCCCTTCCCTTCCCGGACCGCGCTGTGAGAGTCCCCACTCCCGGCGCGGTCCCCGTCCGTCGCGCAGTGCCGATCTGCTGGGATGCGGGACACCTGGGGATCAACCGGGGATGGGGCAAACGGCGGCGTCGCTGCATTCTGACCCACCGTGTGACGCCGAGAGCCAGCAAGCAGGCGGGGATGGGGAGGGTCACGACATGAAACGGTTTCGCGATCGCCGCGCTGCCGGGGTGCAGCTGGCACGGCTCCTCGCGGGCCACCGCTTCGTCCGGCCGGTGGTGCTCGGCATCCCGCGGGGCGGTGTGCTGGTCTCGATCGAGGTCGCCCGGGCGCTCGGGGCCGATCACGGCGTGGTCGTGGCCCGCAAGCTCGGCGCGCCGGGCCAGTCCGAGCTGGCGATCGGCGCCGTCACCGCCGACGGCAGCGCCTTCGTCGATCGCGCACTGGCCACACTCACCGGCGCCGACGAACACTACCTGGCGGCCGAGCAGGCCCGGCAGATCGCCGAGGCGCGGCGCCGGGAGGACTATCTCGACGGCCGCCGGCGCCCGTCCCTCCGCGGCCGGGACGTCATCGTGGTGGACGATGGGGTCGCCACCGGGGCGACCGCGATCGCCGCCCTGCGCTCGGTCCGGGCTCAGGGGGCCGCGCGCGTCGTCTTCACGGTGCCGGTCGGCCCATCGCACACGCTCGCGGCACTGCGTGAGGAGGCCGACGAGGTGATCTGTCTGTGGGAGGAGCCGGAGTTCTTCGCCGTCGGCCAGTTCTACCAGGACTTTGAGCCCGTCGAGGACGGTGAGGTCCGCGCGATCCTCGAGGCGGGTGCCGCGCACACGCGGCACGCAGAGCTCCGGTCGTCCGGCGACGGCTGAGTCGCCGGCATTCGCCGGGCCGCGAGAGGACCGTGCCGATGTCCACCCCGCTCACGCTCGCGCTCGCCGGTGACGTCATGCTCGGCCGCCTCGTCAACGACGTCATCCCGGCACGGGGGTTCGGCTCCCCCTGGGGCGATCTCCGGCCGGTGCTCGCGGCCGCCGACCTCTTCCTGATCAACCTCGAGTGCGCGTTGACCAACGAGACCCGGCCCGCCCGCGATGGGGCTGACCAAGCCTTCCACTTCCGGGCC
>DATKRJ010000210.1:0-2639 GCA_035532355.1 Thermomicrobiaceae bacterium
GAAGCTCCTCGAGCGGGAGAACCGGGAGCTGCGGCGGGCCAACGAGATCCTGAAGAGCGCCGCGGTGAGTTCAGTCGATCGACGCAACAGCCTTGGCCAGCATAGCGGCGGGAGTCTGATAGTCGAGGGTCTTGCGCGGCCGGCTGTTGAGCGCGACGGCGACCGCGTCGAGGTCGGCCCTGGAGTGTCGGGCGAGGTCGGTGCCTTTCGGGAAGTACTGCCGGAGCAGGCCGTTCGACGCTCCTATGTTTGTCAATACGCGGTGGGCAGCGCCATGGGTCCGGTGGCGGCCTGGATCCGTCGGTACAGGCGGCGGGCCAGGGCGCGTTTGATGGACCGGCGCACGTCGCGGTGTGTCTTGCCCTGGGCGCTCCGTTTCGCTTCGTAGTGGATGGTCTCGGGGTGGCAGCGGAGGCGGGTGATAGCCACCGTGTGGAGCGCCCGGTTGAGGTCGCGGTCGCCGCCTCGATTGAGTCGGTGGCGCGTCCGCTCGCCGCTGCTGGCCTCGAGCGGCGCGGTGCCGGCCAGAGCGGCGAAGGCGGCCTCGTTGCGCACGCGTCCTCGATGCGACCAGCTCACCAGCAGCTGCGCGGCGACGACCGGGCCGACGCCCGGCTCGGTGAGGAGCGCGGGTCCGGCGGGATGGGCCTTGACCAAAGCCACCAGCTCGGGGTCGAGTTCGTGGACCTGGGCGGAGAGGAAGCGGATGCGGGTCGCGATCGAGCGCAGGGTGAGGACCGTCAGTCGATGCTCGACGCTCGCCGACGGGCCGCTCGTGAGTGCCTCGACGCGGTCGAGTTGACCGGCCAGGGCGACCCCGCGTAGGCCCGCCCGGAGGTGTTCGGGGGCCGTCACGATGACGCTCTTGAGCTCGTTGATGGCCGTGGTGCGACTGACAAGGACGCCATGGCGGGTGGTGAGGACCAACCGGAGCGCCTCCCGCAACCCGCGCGCCCGCGGGGTCGCCTGCTGCTCCGACGACAAGGCGTGGCGGCCGGCACGCACCGCGTCGATCCGGTCGCTCTTGGCACCCCGGGCGCGCTTGATGCCCCCCACTTCGACGACGTCCTCGCCGGCCTGGGCCAAGCACGCGACGAACCCCGCGGCGAAGCTGGCGGTGCCTTCGAGCGCCCAGACTCGTCGGCCCGGTGCCTGGGCGCGTCCCCAGTCGAGCAGCCGCTGATAGCCGGGGCCGTCGGCGGGAGCCGCGATCTGCGCGTGGAGCCCACCGGTGCGGGTGTCGATCACGGCCAAGTCCACGCTGTCGCGGTCCGGGTCGCCTCCGATGACGTAGTCGTAGTGGTCTGCCAACATGACCATGGCGGTTGTCCTCCGGTTCGGTGGGCACGCGTGGTCGGCACCGGCCTCAAATGAACCTCACCTGTCACGGCAGCACTGTGAAGGGTCACGCCCGTAAGGCGGACAAGCTCCTGATCAAGCCAGCGACGAGTGGGCCAGGTCGGCGCCGGCAGCACGAGGAACAGGTCGAACGGAGGGCACACCCGGAGGTGGCCAGTGTTCTCGAGAGTCACCTCGCACTGTCGGCTCCAGCCTGACTGAGCCCATCCGGGCCAAGCCAGTCACAGACTCACAGTGTTCTCGTTTGACCCCCGCTGCCAGGGGCTGCGCGGATCGCAGAAGTAGACGACGACGTCGGTCGCGACGCTGAACCGGCGGTGGTCGGCGAGCTCCATGCCGCGGTCCCAGGTGAGGCTGGCCCGGAGCTGGGCTGGCAAGGTCTGGATCTGGGCGGCGATCGCGTCGACGACGGTGGCGGTGTCCTTGCCGGTGACCCGCACCAGGAGCAGGTAGCGGCTCTGGCGCTCGACCAGGGTGGCGATGTGGGTGTTAGCCGAGCCGGCGATGAGATCGCCCTCCCAGTGTCCTGGGACCGATCGGTCCTCGACCTCGGCTGGGCGTTCGCGGATCGAGACCGCGTCGATGATCCCGCCCCGGCCCTGGCCCTTCGTTGTTGCGTGGGCCGAGCGACGCATCGTCCGCCGGCTGCGCAGATGGGCCGTCAGCTCCTTGCGGAGCACGCCTCGGGCCTGGATGAACAGGCTCCGGTAGATGGTCTCGGTCGACACCTGGAGAGCGTGCTCGCCCGGGTACGTCTGGGCAAGCCAGCCCGAGATCTGCTCGGGCGACCATTCGAGGGCGAGCTTCGCGGCCACCAGCTCACGGAGGGCTGGGCACGCCGCCAGCTTGCACGGCTTCGGCCGGCGCGCCCGCTGCCAGGCGCGCTCGTCGGCGCGGATCGCCCGGTACCGGGCCCGTCCGCCGTGGCGCACGACCTCCCGGCTGATGGTCGACGCCGCTCGGCCCGAGCGTCGGGCGATCGACCGCACCGAGAGGCCGCCAGCCAGGCCGCGGCTGATCTCCTCCCGCTCGGCCAGCGACAGCACCCGGGCCGACCGGCGGCGGACCGGCGGCACGTACCCGCCGTTGGCCGCCACGACGCCGTGGATCGAGCCCGCCTGTCGGCCGAGGGCTCGCCCGATCTCGCTCAGTGACTCCCCGGCTTTCCAGCGGGCCCACAGCTCGCGCTTCTGCTCGGGCGAGAGCCCGGGCCTGCCCAGCTGCGCCATCCGTCCACCTCCCGATCGATGCTCCACCACGTCTCATGGTGTTGCGTCGAC
>DATKRJ010000211.1:0-3555 GCA_035532355.1 Thermomicrobiaceae bacterium
GCAGATCCGCGTTGTCACAGCATGGGTCACAACGGTGACTCATGGTCGGTGCCGTGCGGTACGGTGGCCGCTCGTGGCCAACCGTGCGCGTTGGTAGCCCGTGAGAGGGGCAGGTGCGAGATGCCGAACCGGGGGGTCCGTCATCGGTCGCGGTGGCGGGTTCTGGGCGCGATACTCCTGATGGCCTTCGGCATGGTGGCCGCCGGGTCCTGGGCGCCGATCGTGGCGCAGGCGTCCCCGCCGAACGCCTTCGGCGAGCTCGACTGCAACGGGTACAGCACGATCCAGAAGTCGATCCGCGGCACGATGAACTGCACCGACGTCCGCGGGCTCGCCGGGGTGGACAACGCCAACACCTGGGGCGGCCGCTTCTACGACAATAACAACTACATCGGGCACGACGAGCCTGACATGTCGTTCTACTCCAGTCTCCCCGGCTCGGGCAACAACGTGTCCTGGTCCGAGACGCTGCCGCGCGACCCATCGCTCCTGCCGACCGTGCGCAAGCCGGGCTACGACGTGACCCACTGGTTCGAGCTGTCGGTCGCACCGTGGTTCTCGATGGTGATGTGCGACCCCAACTCCTACCCGCAGGCGTCGTGCACGGCGAATTCCGACACGAACACGCCGAACTCGGGCATGGCCTTCATGGAGATGCAGTTCTACCCGCCGGGATTCGCGCCGTTCGCCGACGCCATCAGCTGCGACAACACCCACTGGTGCGCCGCGATGACCATCGACAGCCTGGAGTGCACGCTGGGCTTCGCCAGCTGCAACCCCGGCTGCACCGAGCCGGTCAACTTCGCCTTCATCCAGACCAACGGCGTGCCGGCCGGCCCGCCCAGCCCGCAGCTGTCGAACCTCGCCACCTTCACGCCCAACGGCAGCACCCTGCTCATGAACCCGGGCGACAAGCTCACGGTGCAGATGTCCGACCAGCCGGTGCCCGGGGGCGGTGGGGCCATGGCCTTCGAGGTGGCCATCAAGGACCTGACCACCGGCCAGAGCGGCTTGATGCAGGCCTCGGCGGCCAACGGCTTCATGAATACCTCGATCGCCGACTGCTCGGGGACCGCGTTCAACTTCCAGCCGGCGTACTCGACCGCGTCGCCGGGCAACATCGCCGGGTGGACGGCGCTGCAGACGAACATCAGCACCCAGTACGAGATCGGGCACTTCGAGGCGTGCAGCTCGCTCAGCCAGCCGGGCACGGTGCCACTGGCGCCGGGTGTCAACGACGTGACCTACAACCAGTGCAGCGGGCCCTACGAGGCCTCAGCGCCAGCCGACGCAACGGCGACGAGCCCCGAATACGGCGATGCGTTCTGCTACCCGTTCGGGGACACGCACGGCGTGCTGAACAGCACACCCGACCTGGTGACCGGCTGCATGGACAACGTCTTCCAGAACGGTGACCTCGACTTCGACGGCTCGTCGTACTGGGCGGACTGGCCGACCGGCACCAGCCCGAGCCTCTACTACCCGTCGACCTTCCAGCAGTCGCCGCCATTGAGCAGCGGCCACCAGTACGCGCAGTTCTCGTTCCAGACCGACCTGGCCCTGAGCGAGAGCACCTGTACGGGGACGGCGGGCTGCTCCGTGCCGCCGCCGAACGCGCCGGGGCACTTCTACCCGTACTTCGGACTGGCCAATACCTGGGGCCACTGCCAGATCGAGTTCGGCAACGTCGCGGCCACGGGGGCGCTCACCTTCGGCCAGGCCGCGCAGTACGGGACCAATCAATACTCCCAGATCGGCTATCCGGAGTTCGAGAGCCAGCTGTACTCGAACATCTGCCATCCGTAGGGAGGCAGGGTCGTCGGTTCCGCGCGTGCCTGCTCAGGCACGCGCGGGACCAGACCGGAACCGTCGTCTCGGGAATCGGAGATCCAGCGACCGACGCCCGCCTTCCGGCGGGCGTCGTCATCTCGGGACGCGGGACCGGCCGAACGGTGTCGAGGGTAGCGCCGCGGCCGGGTCAGGCGGGCACGGTCCCCGCCGCCGGCCGGATCGCCTTGAGCCCCTCCAGCATCGTCAGGTAGGCGGGCGGCGGCGCCCACGGGTCCTCCGGCAGCCCGATCGAGAGAACGTCCACCAGCCCCTCGTAGCGGGCACGCACCGCCGGCACGATCGTGTCGTAGGTGCCGGCCACGCAGAAGCCGTCGACCACCTCGTCGGGCACCACCGTGGCCAGCCGGTCCCAGGCGTTCGCGGCGATCAGCTCGCGCAGCGCCGGGTTGATGGCCTCCCAGCCGTGGTGCTCCAGCACCGGCAGGTAGGTGCGGGTCGAGGCGTAGAAGGCGATGCGGTAGCGCACCTCCTCGCGGGCCTGGCGGACCTCATGCTCGTTCGCCCCGGTCGCGATGAAGCCGCCGCCGACCATCGCGAAGCCCGCCAGGTCCCGGCCCGAGCGCTGGGCTCCCTCGCGGACCGCCGGCCAGAGGACGTCGCGGATGTACTCCGGCGTAGCGAAGCCGTGGACGCGCAGGCCGTCACAGAGCTCGCCCGCCAGGCGCGCGTTGTAGGGGTTGACGGCCGCGACCTCCACCCGCGGCGGCGGGTAGGGCATCGGCCCGGGGCTGAACTCGGGCGTCATCAGCGTGAACGTGTAGAACTTGCCCTGGAAGTTGAGCGGCGTCCCGTTCTGCCAGGTATCCCAGATGGCCCGCAGCGAGCGCACGTACTCCTTCAGCCGCGGCCCGGGCGAGTCCCAGGGGGTGCTGAAGCGCCGCTCGTTGTGGCCTTTTACCTGGGTGCCGAGCCCGAGCACGAAGCGCCCGCCGGACATCTCCTGCAGGTCGCGCGACTCGTAGGCCACGATCATGGGGCTGCGCGGGAAGGCGATCGCCACCGAGGTCGCCAGCCAGGCGCGCCGGGTGGTGGTGGTCGCCAGCGCCAGCGACAGGAACGGGTCGTGGCGCAGCTCGGACTTGGCGATGCCGTCGAAGCCCAGCTCCTCGATGCGGGCGGCCAGCGCCGGGATCTGGTCGAACGGCAGGTCCGGAATACCGGTCTCGATCTGCATCTGTTTGGGCATGCGTACACCCGTCCTTTCCCCAACGATGGGCGTAGTGGACCACATCGGCGCCGGGCCGTCGAGATCCCGGCCGCCTCCCGCGGCGCAGGTCGACCGCGCTTGACAGTCGTCGGGAGCGCGCGCTAGCGTGCCGGATGGCGCGGGTGGGCGCATGGTCGCCTCCAACCCGGCGCTCTCACGCGGGGCCGCCAACGGCCCCCGGACGCAGTCACGCAGGAAGGGAGACCCGACGCATGCCACAGTTGCGCCTGAGCGACGGCGAGTACGCGCGTCGCCGCGCGACGATCCTGGAGCGCCTCGGTGAGCGCGGCATCAGCGCGGTCGTGCTCTTCGGACCCAACAACGTGTCGTACTTCAGCCGCTTCGGCTTCATCGCCACCGAGCGGCCGATCGCCTACGTCCTGACCGCCGACCGCTCGGCGCTGCTGGTGCCGCGGCTCGAGGCGGAGCACGCCGAGGAGTTCGCGCTGGTCGACGAGGTCCGCTTCTATCCGGAGTACCCCGGCGAGCGCCACCCG
>DATKRJ010000212.1:0-24708 GCA_035532355.1 Thermomicrobiaceae bacterium
ACGCGACTGACGTGCGACGAGGAGCAAGAGCGCTTCCGAGAGGCGCTCGATGCGGTGCGCACCTACGTCAAAGGCGATCTCCCATGGGCGCAGAAACTCTGGATCGCCGATCGTTTCGTCAAGGGTGGAATGGTCTTCACCGACTTCGGCGGCAAGCACCATCGGGACAAGACGTGGCGGGCGCAGGTGACGTACCGATTCGGCATTGAGTCGAGCCGATTCATCCCCAAGGCGTCGGAAGATCTCACCGTAGATCAGGACGCACGCACCGACGAGCATCGAGATGGTGAGGCGAGGGATTGGGAAGCTTTTGCCGTGGAGCCGCACACTTCGAGAGGTGGGTGTGGGTGTTGATGAGGCCGGGAGTCACGAGCATGCGGCGCGCGTCGAGGGTGCGGTCGACGGTGCCGTCGAACCCGCGGCCGACGTGGAGGATCTCGTTCCCCTCGACCACGACGACGCCGTCGTGGAGGATGCGATGCTCGCCGTCCTGAAACGCGACCACGACTCCGGCGTCGATCCTGGTCCGCTCCCCGGCCATCGTGCCCTCCCCCGCCTGCAGTTCCCGTCGTCTGGGTCAGCCTAGCGTCGGGGCGCCGGGTCGTCAACGCGTCGAGGGGCGGCTAGAGGTCCCGGGGCGCCACGTAGCCGCCCGACTCGTCGGCGTCCAGCCGGGCATCGTCGGGCGGGCCGTCGCCGGGGCCAATCGCCACCGGGTGCACCTGGCTGCCGTCGAGCGCCGCGGGGTGGAAGGTCTCGCCGCCCCGGCTGGCCAACTCCTCGTACTGCCGGTACTTCTCGTCGACGACCTGCTGGGCCTGCGCCAGGAGCGCCTCGGCCGCCGTGGGATCGGCGCCGGCCAGCGCCCGGTAGCGCAGCTCGTTGTAGGCGTAGTCCTGGTAGGGAATGGTCGGGCGCGGTGAGTCGAGCCGGAACGGCCGCTCGCCGATGGTGCGCATCGCCGGGTCGAAGCGGAAGAGCGGCCAGTAGCCGCTGGCCGTGGCGAGATCCTGCTGGCGCATGCCGTAGCGCAGGTTGAAGCCGTGCGCGATGCAGTGGCTGTAGGCGATGATCAGCGACGGGCCGGGATAGGCCTCCGCCTCGCGGAAGGCGAGCAGCGTCTGCTGCGGGTTGGCGCCCATCGCCACCTGGGCGACGTAGACGTTCCCGTAGGCGATGGCCTGCAGCCCCAGGTCCTTGCGCGCGACTCGCTTGCCCGCCGCCGCGAACTTCGCCACCGCGCCGAGCGGCGTCGCCTTGGATGCCTGGCCGCCGGTGTTGGAGTAGACCTCGGTGTCCATGACCAGCACGTTGACGTCGCGGCCGCTCGCCAGCACGTGGTCGAGCCCGCCGTAGCCGATGTCGTAGGCCCAGCCGTCGCCACCCACGATCCAGATGCTGCGCCGCACCAGGTGGTCGGCCACCGACAGCAGGTCGCGGGCGTCCTCGTCGTCGAGCGCGGCGAGTCGCGACTTCAGCACCTCGACGCGCGCGCGCTGGGCCCGCAGCTCGGACTCGCGCTGCTGGGGCGCGTCGAGGATTGCCCCGGCCAGGTCCTCACCAAGCGGCGGCGCCAGCCGCCGCAGCAGCGCCTCGGCCCGCCCGCGGTGCGTGTCGGCCGCCAGGCGGAAGCCCAGGCCGAACTCGGCGTTGTCCTCGAACAGCGAGTTCGACCAGGCCGGGCCCCGGCCCTCCCGGTTCTTCGTCCAGGGCGTGACCGGCAGGTTGCCGCCGTAGATCGAAGAGCAGCCGGTCGCGTTGGCGATCTGCAGCCGGTCGCCGAAGAGCTGGGATAGGAGCTTGAGGTACGGCGTCTCGCCACAGCCCGCGCAGGCGCCGGAGAACTCGAAGAGCGGCTGCAGGAACTGGACACCGCGCACGTTGGCGAAGTCGACGCGCGAGCGGTCGTTGACCGGCAGCGCGTCGAAGAACTCGATCCGCGCGCGCTCGGCCGACAGGTCTTGCGGCCGCTCGGCCAGGTCGAGCGCCCGCCGCTCCGGCGCGACCGGGCTGCGCGCGGGGCAGACCTCGACGCAGATGCCGCAGCCGGTGCAGTCCTCCAGGCAAACCTCCAGGGCATAGCGCACATCCGGATTGCCGCGCGCGTTGACCGGCGCCGACTTGAAGCCGGCCGGCGCGCCGTCGAGCGCGGCCTGGTCGAAGTACCTGGCACGGATGACGCTGTGCGGGCAGGCGAAGGCGCACTGGCCGCACTGGATGCAGAGGTCGGGGTCCCAGACCGCGACCACGTCCGAGACGTTGCGCTTCTCGTAGGCGGCGGTCCCGGACGGGTAGGTGCCGTCGACCGGGAGCTGGCTGACGCGGATCTCGTCGCCGCGGTCGAGCATGATCTGGGCCGTGACCTCGCGCACGAACTCCGGCGCGCCCACCGGCACGATCGGTGGCCGGTCGAACCGACTGGTAGCCGCGGCGGGCACGGTCGCCTCCGCCAGGTGGGCCAGGGCGGCGTCGACGGCGGCGAAGTTCTGCCGTACCACGTCGGCGCCCTTGGCGGCGTAGCTCTTCTCGATCGCGTGCTTGATGCGCCGCGTTGCCTCGTCGCGCGGCAGCACGCCGGAGATGGCGAAGAAGCAGGTCTGCAGCACCGTGTTCGTCCGCCCGCCGAGCCCGGCGTCGCGCGCGACCTGCGAGGCGTCGATCACGAAGAGGCGCAGGTGCCGGTCGACGATCTGCGCCTGCGCCGAGCGCGGCAGGTGGTCCCACACCTCGTCGGGGCCGTACGGCGTGTTCAGGAGGAAGGTGCCGCCCGGAGCCGCCAGCCGCAGGACGTCGACCCGCTCGAGCAGGCTGGCCCGGTGGCAGGCGACGAAGCCCGCCGACTCGATCAGGTAGGGCGCGTGGATCGGCCGGCGCCCGAAGCGGAGGTGCGATACGGTCTGCGCGCCGGACTTGTGCGAGTCGTAGACGAAGTAGCCCTGCGCGAACATGGCCGGGTCCTCGGCGAGGATCTTGACGCTGTTCTTGTTGGCGCCGACCGTGCCGTCCGAGCCCAGCCCGTAGAAGAGGGCGCGCACGACGCCGTCCGCCTCGATGGAGAAGGCCGGGTCGACCGTCAGGCTGGTGTGCGAGACGTCGTCCTCGATGCCGACCGTGAAGCCGTTGCGCGGCTCGGGCCGCGTCAGCTCGTCGAAGACCGCCCTGGCCTGCGCCGGGTTGAAGTTCTTCGAGCCCAGCCCGTAGCGCCCGCCGATCACGCGCGGCATGCTCGCGCGCCGCCCGTCCGCCACGGCCTGAGCCAGGCTCGTCACGACGTCGAGGTAGAGCGGCTCCCCTGCCGAGCCGGGCTCCTTGGTCTGCTCGAGCACGGCGACCGCGCGACAGGACTCCGGCAGGGCGGCGACGAAGTGCTCCGCCGCGAAGGGCCGGTAGAGCCGCACCTGGAGCACGCCGACCCGCTCCCCGCGCTGCCGCAGGTACTCCGCCGTCTCGCGGGCCGTCTCCGCCCCCGAGCCCATCAGCACGATCACCCGCTCGGCGTCGGCCGGCCCGGCGTACTCGTACAGCCGGTAGTCGCGCCCGGTGAGGGCGGCGAAGCGGTCCATGGTCGCCTGCAGGATCGCCGGGAGCGCCGCGTAGTAGGGGTTCACCGTCTCGCGCGCCTGGAAGAAGGTGTCGGCGTTGTGGGCGGTGCCGCGGATGAAGGGGTGCTCGGGGTTGAGCGCGCGCGCCCGGTGGGCGCGGATGAGGTCCGGGCGGATCATGGCGCGGATCTGGTCGTCGGACAGCAGCGTCAGCGTATTGACCTCGTGCGAGGTCCGGAACCCGTCGAAGAAGTGGAGGAAGGGGACGCGGGACTCGAGCGTCGCCGCCTGGGCGATGAGCGCGCCGTCGTGCGCCTCCTGCACCGAGCCGGACGACAGCAGGGCGAACCCGGTGGTGCGCGCGGCCATCACGTCGGAGTGGTCGCCGAAGATCGACAGGGCCTGCGTCGCCACGGCGCGCGCCGCCACGTGGAAGACGGTCGCGGTGAGCTCTCCCGCGATCTTGAACATGTTGGGGATCATCAGGAGGAGCCCCTGGGATGCGGTGAAGGTCGTGGTGAGCGCGCCCGACTGCAGCGCCCCGTGGACCGCGCCGGCGGCACCACCCTCGCTCTGCATCTCCACGACGACCGGCACGCTGCCCCAGACGTTGGTCAGCCCCTCCGCCGACCACTCGTCGGCGAGCTCGGCCATCGGCGAGGAGGGCGTGATCGGGAAGATAGCGCAGACCTCGTTGACGCGGAAGGCGACGTGGGCCACGGCGGTGTTGCCGTCCATGGTGGCTTTCGTGGTCGTGTTGGTCGTCGACGCTGCAGTCTCGCTCGACACCGCTCGTCTCCTCAGTTGCTGGGCGGTTCCGGAATCATCGCGATGGCGTGGCACGGACAGATCTCGAAGCAGACGGCGCAGCCCGTGCACCGGTCGTCATGGATGCGGTAGCGCCGGCCTGGGCCGAGCTTCTCGATCGCCTGCTCGGGGCAGGCCGCGTAGCACTGGTCGCACTCGAAGCAGTTGCCGCAGGAGAGGCAGCGCCGGGCCTCGTAGATCGCCGCCGCCGCGCTGAGCCCGGCCGTCACCTCCTCAAAGCCCGTCGCGCGCAGCTCCGGCGGCAGGACCGCCTGCGCGCGTGGCTCGGCGTCGCTGTAGATCGGCAGGTGCAGCATGGCGAAGCTGACCAACGGGTGCTTCGGCGCCGGCCGGTCGCTGATGCCCCGCAGCCAGCGGTCGATGGCGTGCGCCGCTTTCTTGCCGTGGCCGACGGCGGTCGTCACGGTGCGCTCGCTGGGCACCATGTCGCCGCCGGCGAAGATGCCGGGTGAGCCCGTCATCAGGTCCGGGCCAACACTCACGACGCCGTCCTCACCGACCACGATGCCCGGTACCCGGCGCAGGAAGCTGCTGTCCGTCTGCTGGCCGAGGGCCAGCACGATCGCGTCCGCGGTGAGTGACTCGAGCTGCCCGGTCGGCCGCGGCCGGCCCTGGTCGTCGAGCTCCATGCGCTCGACGGTCAGCTCGGGGCCGACGATCTCTTTGATCGTCGTCAGCCACTTGATCTTGACGCCCTCCTCGATCGCCTCGTCCGCCTCGAAGGCGTGGGCCGGCATGTGGGCGCGGTCGCGCCGGTAGACGATGAGCGCCTCGTCGGCCCCGAGGCGCTTCGCCGTGCGGGCCGCGTCCATCGCCGTGTTGCCGCCGCCATAGACGACGACCCGGCGGCCGAGGCGTGGCGGCTCGGCGTCGCCCGCGTCGCGCAGGAGCGAGACGGCGTCGAGCACGCGCACCGCGTCCCGCGCCGGGATGTCCACGTGCTTGCCGACCCCGGCGCCGACGGCGATGAACACCGCGTCGAAGTTCCCGGCCGCTTTCTCGGCCAGCACATCCTCGATCCGGTGGTCGAGGACGATCCTGACGCCCATCGCCTCGATCCTTGCGATCTCGCGCAGCAGCTCGGCCCGCGGTAGCCGGTAGCCCGGGATGCCGAAGTGCAGCATGCCGCCGGGGAGCGGCCCCGCCTCGTGGACCTCGACGGTGTGCCCCAGGCGTGCCAGGTGGTAGGCGGCGGACAATCCGCTGGGGCCGGCCCCGACGACCAGCACGCGCTTGCCGCTCGGCGGAGCGTCGATCGGGAACGACCAGCCCTCCTCCGTCGCGCGATCGCCCAGGAAGCGCTCGACGGCGTGGATGCTCACGGCCTCGTCGAGCTCCCGGCGGTTGCAGGCCCCCTCGCAGGGGTGGTAGCAGACCCGGCCGTGCACCGCCGGTAGCGGGTTGTCGCGCACCAGCGTCTCCCAGGCCGCGCGGTAGTCCCCCGCCTGAGCCAGGGCGAGCCACGCCTGGATGTTCTCGCCGGCCGGGCACGCCTGGTTGCAGGGGGGCATGAGGTCGACGTAGACCGGCCGCCGCGAGCGGACCGGACCGGTGCCGGGCTCGGCCAGCAGGTCGACGAGCGGCGTGAAGTTCGACAGCCTCAAGGGCATGGGGTGCTGCTCCCCTCGTTGGTCACCGGGGTACGGTGGTCGACGACGCGGTGACTGGTCCCGGCGACGCGACTCACGCGGCCGCTCGCCGACGCCGATCGTGCCCGTGTGTGTTCAGGCGCTATCCCGGCACTCATCACATCCCCCGGGTCGCGAACCCATCGTCGCGCCGGGCGGGCCATCGTCACCCGCCGTCCGCGTGCTCTCCCGCCAGAATGGTACGCCGAGTTCCTCGCCCATCCGGTTGCCAAATGTTGCAGTTCCGTGTCAATTCGACGCGTGGCGGTCGTCATCGACCGCCCCCTGTCCGGCTGGCCCGGGCCAGCCGGACGGGCGGCACTGCCCCGTCGACCGGCGCCGCGCAGGGCCAACGAGGGCAGCATCTGAGCGTGTGCCGGACCGGGCGGCGTGCGGGCGTCGTAGACTGGCACGGAGTTGTGACGGATCGTGCCTGCCGCACGCCGAGCCTGTGACGGAACGCGTGCGATGCTGGTTCGGGACGCGGGCATGGCGGTCCGAGTTGCCGAATGACGGGAGGGAGCAGTCCCATGCAGAATCAGAGCTGGTCCACGTCGTTCAAGACCGAGGCTTCGCGCCTCGGCGACCAGATCCAGCGGCTCGTCCACGAGGGGAACATCCGCCACGTCGTGGTCAGCAAGGAGGACCGGCAGATCGCGCGGTTCTCGGTGACCGTCGGCCTGGTCGGCGCCGTGATCGCCCCCTATCTGGCCGTGATCGCGCTGATCGTCGCGCTGGTGACGGGCTGCGCGATCAAGATCGAGCAGGAGACGCCAATCGCGTAGACCCGGGGGCCGGGCCGGCGGGAGGTCGCGCGACGGCCCATGCCGGCCGCGGACGGCCCAGCTTTCGCATCCATCGCGACGACACCCATCGGATGGTCGTGGCCTCGCCGGTGTCCGCCCCACCTCATTCGCTCGGAGCGGGCAACCGACGCGCCCTGCGACCGGAGTGGGTGGCGGACGCTGGCGTGCCCGACGCGACGCATGCCCATGCGCGCTTCTGAGACGATCCTGTCGTGTTCGGATCACGTCTGCAACACCTTTGTCGTTCCCCCTTCACTACGATCGGAGAAGAGCGGCTGGGCCGAGAAGCCGGGACACCGACGTGCGGATGGCGCGGCCCGCCGAGGTGCTGCGCGGCCTCCGACGCCGCGGGCGCGGGGTCGTTTGCCGAGACGGCGGCGAGGAGGCGAGCATGAGACTGAGTCGACGGAACCTGATCAAGGCATGGGCTGCCGGCACGGCGGCGCTGGGCCTGGGAGGCGTTCCAGGCATCGCGGCGGCTGCCTCCGGCCCGCGGAAAGCTACGCAGCCGATCTCCGCGCCGGAGTCCGCGGCTGCGCCGAACGCCGCGCTTCCCAAGGACGCGACGTCTATCACCAGAGCGGCCAACGCGGCGGTACTGGACACGCTCGACTTTGCCGACCGGCAGTCCTTCGAGGACGCGGCGCGCGGCCTCGTCGCCAGTCGCCCGACGTTGATCGTCAAGGCGGCGGACGGCCGGGAGGTGTGGAACCTGCCTGCCTACGCGTTCCTCGAGTCGGAGGAGTCCCCGCCCAGTGTCAACCCGAGCCTGTGGCGCCAGGCTCGGCTCAACATGGCCAATGGCCTGTTCGAGGTCGTCGAGGGCGTCTACCAGGTGCGCGGCTTCGACCTGTCCAACATGACGATCGTCGAGGGGGACACCGGCATCATCGTCATTGACCCGCTGGTGTCGGTGGAGGTGGCCCACGCGGCGCTGGGCCTCTACCAGGAGCAGCGGGGACCGCGCGACGTCCACGCCGTGATCTACACCCACAGCCACGTTGATCACTTCGGCGGGGTCAGGGGCGTGGTGTCCGATGCGGACGCGGTGCAGATCCTTGCCCCGAACGGCTTCCTCGAGTCGGCGGTGAGCGAGAACGCGATGGTCGGTACCGCCATGGGCCGGCGCTCGGACTACATGTACGCACCGCTCTTGCCGAAGGGGGTTCAGGGTCAGGTCGATGCCGGTATCGGCAAGACCCGCTCCAACGGGCTGATTACGATCATCCCGCCCACCGACGTCATCGCAGCGACGGGCGAGCGGCGGACCATCGATGGGGTGGAGATGGTGTTCCAGTTGGCGCCGGACACCGAGGCGCCGGCCGAGATGACCATCTACTTCCCGAAGTCTCGGGTGTTCGACTCGGCCGAGCTGGCCTGCGACACGCTGCACAACCTCTACACCCTGCGTGGCGCCCAGGTCCGCGACGCCAGCGCGTGGTCGCGCTACCTCAACGAGGCGTTGGCGCTCTACGGCGACAAGACGGACGTGGTGATCTCGCAGCACAACTGGCCCAAGTGGGGCCAGGAGGCCGTCGTCGCGTTTCTCAAGGCCCAGCGCGACCTCTACAAGTACATCCACGACCAGACGCTGCGACTGATGAACCAGGGCTACACCGCGCCCGAGATCGCCGAGATGCTGACGCTGCCGGCCAGCCTTGACCAGCAGTGGTTCGCCCGTGGCTACTACGGCACGGTGAGTCATAACGTGAAGGCGGTCTATCAGAAGTACCTCGGCTGGTTCGACGCCAACCCGGCGAACCTGAACCCGCTGCCGCCGGTCGAGGCGGCCGGCAAGTACGTCGCCTATATGGGCGGCCTGCACGCCGTGATCGCGCACGCGCGCCACGACTTCAAGAACGGCGAGTATCGCTGGGTGGCCGAGGTAATGAACCGCGTCGTGTTTGCCTACCCCGACAACGCCGAGGCACGCAACCTCGAGGCGGATGCGCTGGAGCAGCTTGGCTACCAGGCAGAGGCGGCCACCTGGCGCAACTTCTACCTCATGGGCGCCAACGAGCTCCGCAACGGGGTGCTGACGGTGGTGGGCCAGGGCGGGAGCCCGGACACGATCCGCGCGATGACGGTGCCGATGTACTTCGACTACCTGGGCGTGCACCTCGTCGGCGCGAATGCCGAGGGCAAGCACATCGTGCTCAACTGGCGATTCACCGACCCGGCGGCGCGGTACGTCCTGAACCTCGAGAATGCGGCGTTGACCTACCTGCCGGACAGCCAGGCGGCGGACGCCGACGCAACCCTGACCCTGGCGCGGGCGACGCTCGACGCGGTCGTCCTCGGTCAGACCACCTTCCAGCAGGCAATCGTGGCGGGTGCGATCCGGGTCACCGGCGAGGTCCGGAAGCTCGCGGAGCTGATGGGGATGATGGAGACGTTCGCCCCGACGTTCAACGTCGTTACGCCGTAGCGCGGCGCCACGCGCGCGCACGCTTGCCGGACGCACATGGCCCGCGCGGCCGGTCAGACGACCAGCGAAACCAGCCCGGCGACGATCAGCGCGCCGCCGATCACGGCCAGCGCGATCGCCGAGTAGGCGAGCCAGCGGGCGTTCCTGCCCCACTCGCGCTGGAGTGTCTCCTCCGAGCGGTAGCTGATGATGAACTTCCCGGACTTGCTGCCCTCGGGTGGTCGGGCGATCTCGCCGCTCTCCTGGGCCGCGCCCAGGACGTAGACCTGGCTGCCCACCGGCAGGGCCCACTCCTCGTACTTGTAGCCCACGGTCCCCTCGCCGCTCAGGTTGAGCGAGACTCCACCGATCATCGGCAGGGTGATCGTCGGACCACCCGCCGCGGCCTGCTCGAAGCGATCCACCACCTTCTGGGCGTCGAGGTCGGCCCCGTCCGGCCGCACCAGCACGCGTCCCGACGCGTCCTCGACGTAAAAGGGGGTCGACTGCTTGTTCGACGCCACCGTCTCGGAGCGCCGGTCGGTATGCCAGTTGCCGTTATTGTCCCGCTCGCGCCGCTCGTACTCGCGGGTGACGCGTGAGTCATAGTAGACGCAGGGCTGCTGCGAGATCTCGCCGGCCAGCGGCGCGTCGCAGCGCAGCACCCCCTTGACCTCGACCGGCTCGCCCGGGAGGAGCCGGGCCACGTCGCCGGCATTGGAGGTTACGACGCGAGCGACCAGATTCCGCTTGCTCTGCTGGCCGCGGCCGATCCACAGGAGGAGCGCTCCGACACCCAGGCAAACGATCCCCGCGATCACGAACCCCAGGACGTGCGACATCCGACAGCCCCCTACCTCGCGCCGCTACCCCGCACCCAGGATAGGTCAGGTCCGCGCAGCGCGTCAATTTCGGCTGAGACGCCCGTGCGACAATGACCCGGTTCCGGTAGGCTGATCGTGAAACGGGCTGTCGATGCAGGAGGACGCTGGGTGCCTGTCGTCTCGTCGGTTGCCGACCTTCCCGATATCCCCGCGGTCTACGGGCTCCATGACCGCCGGACCGGCACGCTCATCTATCTCGGTGAGACCGGCAACCTGCGGGCACGAATCAAGCAGCACCTGGTCTCCCGCGACAGCTCCGTGGTAACCGGCGCTTTCGCCGCCTCCATCAACCCCGACCTCGTGGGCGAAGTCCGCTGGTGGGAGCATGTCGAGCTCGGTGACCGGCCCGGCCGGGAGGCTGCCGAATTGGTCGCGGTGGCGCTGCTCAACCCCGTGCTGCGCGATCGGGATCGTCCGCAGTCCGCCTCGGTGACGCGCTTCGAGGACCGTGGGTTCCGCTCGCGGATGGAGGGGCTGTTCCAGAGCCCGGCAACCGGTCGTATGGTCGTGCCGACGCTGCAGGAGGCGCTGGCGAGGATCGCGGCAATCGAGTCGGAGCTGGCTCAGATCCGTGAGCGTCTCGCCGCGCTCGAGGACCCCGCCCTGTCTCGGGAGCGACGGACCGACTCCATGGGCTGAAGCTCGTCCACCTGGCGGCTCATTTGACGACCAGTGTGACCAGAGCGGCGACGGCGAGGATCGCGCCCAGCGCGAACAGGACGATCGAGGCCACGGCCAGCCAGCGCGCCTGCCGGCCCCACTCGCGCCGCAGCGCGTCTCGCGAGCGAGAGCTGATAATGAACGCGCCGCTGCGGCTGCCGACCGGGGGTGCGCCGATCTCCCCGGTTTCCTGCACGGCGCCCAGCACGAAGACGGAGCTGCCGACCGGCAGGGCACGCTCCTCGTAGCGGAACCCCAGCGTGCCGTCACTGCGGTAGAGGTCCAGTGAGAGCCCGCCGATGGAGAGTACCGGTTGCCGTGAGGTCGACTGTTCGAAGCGGTTCAGGATCGACTGGGCGTCGATCTCGGCCTCCTCGGGCCGCACCAGCACGCGCCCCGACGCGTCCTCGACGTAGAACGGGCTCGACTGCCGGTTGGTCGACACGACCTCCGTGCGACTCGCACGGTCGCGGTGCCGCCGCCGGTGCCGGTCCCGCGCGTAGTGCCGAGTGACCTTCGCCTCGTAGAAGGCGCAGGGCTGGTGCGAGAGCTCACCGCTGAGCGGCGAATCGCAACGCAGCGCTCCCTGGACCACCACCGGCTCCCCGGGTAGCAGCCGGGCGACGTCGACCGCCTTCGACACCGGCACGCGAGCCAGCAGGTTCGTCTTGCCCTGGAGCGCCCGGCCGAAGTAGAGTTGCAGGCCGCCGGCCGCCAGGCACAGGATGCCGAGGATCACCAGGGTCAGCGCCGTCGACACACCGCCTCCTGCCCGCGAGGGTGCTCACGACATGGGAACGCCAGCGGCGATCCCCGGGTCCCGGTCGAGACGATGGAATAGGCCGCGCCGGCCGGAGCATGCGCGCGGCGTCATGGGTTGGCTGTGTAGTAGGCGTCGATGACCTGCCGGTCGATGGGAGCTGCCACGTCTCCACCCTCCCCCCCATGCTCGACCATCGCCACCGAGGCGAACTTGGCGCCCTCGACCGGGCTGAACGAGGCAAACCAGGCGTGCGGCTGGGTCTGCCCGCTCTCGGCCGTGCCGGTCTTGCCGCCCACCGAGTGGGTCTCGCCGTTGAAGGGGTGCGCGATTGACAGGCCGGCCGCGGTGCCATTTGGCGCCGTGACCACGTCCTTCAGTGCCTGGCGGATGGCGTCGAGCTGATCCGACGTGCCCGGGAGCTTACCGAGCTGCTTCGACTGATGCGTGTAGAGCTTGCTGCCGTCGAGCGCGTCGACCTCCTGGACCAGGTAGGGCTGCCAGAGCGTGCCGCCGTTCGCCAGCGCGGCGTAGGCGTTGGCGACCTGCAGCGGCGTGGCCAGGAAGTAGCCCTGACCGATCGCAAGGTTGACCGCGTCGCCGGTAGCCCAGCCATCCTTGACCGTGTCCAGCTTCCAGGTGGGGTCTGGCACCACGCCCGCGACCTCCGGCAGCTCCGGGATGCCGCTGGCGGCGCCGAAGCCGAAGGCCTTGGCCATGTCCGGCAGCAGGTTCCGGCCCTTCTCATCCAGCCTCACGCCGATCTGGTACATCGCCGTGTCGCAGGACTGCACCAGCGCGTTGTGCAGCGTCAGCGTGCCCTGCCCGGTGATACTCCAGTCCTTCCAGACCTGGGAGTTGCCCGGTAGCGAGAAGCTCCCGGGGCAGCTGATCGTCGTGTTCGGGTTCATGCCGAGATCGACCATGCCGGCCAGCGTGGTGACGATTTTGAAGGTCGAACCGATCGGGTAGGCGACCTGGGTGGCGCGGTTGACGAGCGGGCGGTTGTTCGGGTCGTTGAGCGCCGCCCAGTCCTGATCGGACATGCCGAGGATGAACTGGTTCGGGTCGAAGGTCGGGTGGCTCACCATCGCCAGGATGGCGCCCGTGTTGGGGTCGATCACGACGACGCTGCCGGTCTTGTTGCCGAGCGCCTTGTCGGCCGCCATCTGCACATCGAGGTCGATGGTGGTGACGATGTCCGCCGCCGGCTGACTCTTGACCTGGCCGAGCGTCTTGCGCTCCTGCCCGTCGGCGCCCACGATCACCAGCCGCCCACCGAGCTTACCGCGCAGGTACTGCTCACCCCAGGACTCCAGCCCGGCGCGCCCGATCAGGTCGCCGGCGGAGTAGCCCTGCTTCGAGAGCTTCGGCAGCTCGTCGGCCGTCACCTGGCTCAGATAGCCCACGATCTGCGCCGCCGCCGGCCCGGCCGGGTAGACCCGGTCCGGCCACTTCTGGACGGTCACGCCGGGGATGCCGGCCAGCTGCTGCAGCAGCTTGGGGTCCATCGGATCGGAGAAGTTCTTGATCGGCATGAACCAGTCCGGCTGGCCGCCCGAGTAGAGCGCCTTGATCTGGTCGGCCGTCATGCCCAGCGCCTGGCTCAGCTGCTGGAGCAGGGCCTGCTCGTCCTTGATCTGCCCCGGCACCACGCCGACCTTGTCGATCGTCCCCAGGTGTGCCAGCGGTCGTCCCTTGCGGTCGAGGATGCGACCGCGCTGCGGGATGTCGGGGATCCAGTGGACGAAGCCGTCGCCCAGATCGGCGAAGATCAGCGACGGGGTCCACTCCACCCGGTAGCCGTCGTTGTCGCGCACGATCGGGACCGCGTTGTCCTCGGTGAGCTGGCCGACCTTGGAGGACTGGCGGACGACGTGGATCGGGAAGCGCAGCGCGTCGGACGAGGTGTTGCCCAGCGTGACCTGGATCGAGGTCTGTCCGACCTCCTGGTCGATACCCTGGTAGCGCTTGACGAAGTCGGGCTGCGAGATGTGCTGCTTGGAGGTGGCCGAGAGCAGCCCGTACATCGAGGTATAGTCGCCGGCGTTCCAGAGGTTCACGTAGGTGCCGGCCACGTCGCGCGGCGAGCTGAGCGCGGCCACGCTGACGGTGCCGGGGGAGGCGACCGCGGTGGGGGCGCCGGGGGCGCCCGGAATCGTCGTGTTGCTCAACAGCCGCCCGCCGCCGAAGCGATCGGCCAGCACGAATACGGCGAGCACGACGACGGTGATGCCGAGCACGCTCATCACGATCTTCGGAATGACGTTGCGGGACGGCGGTCGCTGCGAGTACGGCGAGCGGTATCCGGGCACGGGTCAGGGCCTTCCTGATCAGATGGGGGCGGATTGGGATGACGGCGCGGTAGAGACCGCCCGCGGCGACATCCCACGGTTCGCTGCACCCGTCAATCGTGTCAAAACTCTGCCACTCGCCTTCCGGGGCGTCAACCCACGCCCCCTCAGCGTCTCAGCGCAGTGACGTGGTTCCGCCGCTGCGGTAGGCGAGGCTGACGCTGGCCCCGGTGTGGATGCGCTGGATCGACTCGCCCAGCAGCGACCCCACCGAGAGCACGCGGACCTTGTCGATCATCTTCTGCGGTGGCACCGGGACGGTGTTGGTCACCACGACCTCGCGGATCGCGCTGCGGGCGAGCCGTTCGATGGCCGGGCCGCTCAGGACGGCGTGGGTACAGGCGGCGTAGATCTCGGTGGCGCCATGCTCGACGCAGACCTGGGCCGCCTGGGTGATCGACCCGGCGGTGTCGATCTCGTCGTCGACCAGCACCGCCTGGGAGCCCTCGACCGAGCCGATCAGGTTGAGCGTCTCCGTGGCGTCGACGTTGCCGACCCGCCGCTTCTCGATGATCGCCAGGCTGGCGTCGATCGACTCGGCGAAGTTGCGGGCGCGCTTGGTGTTGCCCAGGTCCGGCGAGACGACCACCGGACGCGGCAGGCGCTTGTCGCGGAAGTGCCGGGCGATGATCGGCATGGCCGTCATCTCGTCGACCGGGATGTTGAAGAAGCCCTGGATCTGGCCGGCGTGCAGGTCGACGGTCAGCACCCGGTTGGCGCCGGCCACCGTGATCATGTCGGCGATCAGGCGCGCGGTGATCGGCACGCGCGGCTGGTCCTTCTTGTCGGTGCGACCGTAGCCGTAGTACGGGATGACCGCGGTGATGCGGCCGGCCGAGGCCCGCTTGAGGGCGTCGATAATGATCAGCAGCTCCATGATGTTCTCGTTGATCGGGCTGCTGAAGGACTGAATGACGAAGACGTCGTTCTCGCGCACGCTCTCGCCGATGCGCGGGAAGATGTTCTCGTTGCTGAACTTGATGATCTCGAGCCGCCCGGGCGGGATGTCGATGTAGGCGCAGACCTCGCGCGTCAGCTCGGGATTGGAGCTGCCGCCGAAGATCGTCAGCTGGTCATACAACCCGCTCATGGTCCTCGGTGATCCCTTCCTCGGCCAAACGGAGCAGCGCCCGCTGCGCCGCCTCCTGCTGTGCCGCGCGCTTGCTGCTGCCGGTGCCGACCCCGAGGCGCTGCGTGCCGACGAGTACCTCCACGGTGAAGGTCCGCTCGTGGGCGGGGCCGGTGACGCCGATCGTGTGGTACGACGGCGTGACCCGGGAGCGCTCCTGGACCAGCTCCTGGAGCCGCCCCTTGTAGTTGGTCTCCTGGCCGAGGCTGATCGTCTCGGCGGCGTCCTCGCGCAGCAGGTCGCGCAGGAAGTGGCGCGTGACGCGAATGCCACGATCCAGGTACATGGCCGCGATGACCGCCTCGAAGGCCCCCGCCAGGATCCGATCGCGAACCTCGCCGTCGTCGGTCGTCTCGCCGCGGCCGAGGTAGAGCAGCTCGTCCAGCCCGAAGCGCCGCGCCCACCTCGCCAGCGTCTCGGTGCGGACCAGCGCCGTGCGGTAGGCGGTCAGCCGCCCCTCCGGCAGCTGAGGGAACTCCTCGTAGAGGAACTGCGCGGTGATCATGCCGAGCACCGAGTCCCCCAGAAACTCGAGGCGCTCGTTCGAGTCGTGCACCGCCTGAACCTGATCGACCCCCATCTCGTTGAGGTAGGAACGGTGAGTCAGCGCCAGGCGCAGCAGGCTCTCGTTGTGGAAGGTGATGCCGAGCCGCTCGGCGGCACGCCCGGGCCGCTCGTCCGGCGGGATCGCGCGGGGGCTGGCGGCGGGGCGGGAGGCCATCGAGGTCAACTCGAGTGTCGGATCGCGGTGTCGAGGTCGACGCGCGCGCGATGGGCTACCGAGACCAGCTGATTCCAGTCGACGGCGATGGTGTAGATGTAGTGCAGCGGCTGGGTCTCGCGGGTGGAGGAGAGGGCGATGCCCGGACGGACCAGGAAGTGGACGAGCGCGTCGGCGATCTGGTTGTCGAGCGGGTCACGGTCGTCCAGCGAGATGGCGTTGCCGCCCGCGCGGCGGGCCGCGTCCGCCCGCGCCAGCCCCTCGCGGAAGGCCGGCAGGAGCTGGCCGGCACGCTGTTCCTCCTCGCGCGCGGCTCGACGGAGCTCGGCCGGGACGTCGTCCACCGAGGACGCATCGCGCTCGATGTCCTTGACCTCTTCGCGGACGTTGTAGTTTCGGACGATGAACCTGAGAAGCCGCTCGAGATCGTCCGGCACGTTCAGCCCTCCGCCGCCGCATCCGTCCGGGTTGCCCCCGCGATTATAAACGCAACGCGCCGGTGACCGACCGCCGGCGCCGCCGTCATCCGGTCCGGAGGGCGCGTCATGGGCGATGATACCGGCGGGGTTGCTCTGCCCTACCTCGTCGCCGTGTCTCAGCGCGTCGGCGACGACGTCCCGCGCTCGGGAGGTCGGCCGGCAGTCCCGGCAGCGAGTGGTGTCAGCGTACCACCGGACCGCGCGCGGCAGGCGCTCGTCCCGCCCGCACCCGCCGTCCCCGCCGTCCCCGGAGCGCATGCGCCGCACCCCGCTCATCCGCGGACCTCCCCGGCCCGACCGACGAGCCGACGAGCCGTCCATCGCGGCGTTCGCACGTCGGCTGCCAGGGTGCCGAGCCGCGCGGTGGGGCGGGCTAGAAGTTCTGCGCTCGGTGGAACTCCTCGACGTAGCCCATGCCGTGGCGCGCGCCACGGTCGGCGGCGCCGGTGCGCATCCAGCGCTCGAGCATGGCGAAGTGGCTGGCGAGCTGGCTGTGGTGGGCGCGCAGCGCCTCGATCTTCAGGTCGATGGTGGTCGAGATGTCGACCGTGTAGTTCACCGTCGGCGCCCCCATGATGAAGACTTCGGCGACCCTGTGCGGCGGCAGTCCCTCCTCTAGCAGCTCGGGGAAGTCCCACGGGTTCTGCGCGGCCGGGTAGACGGCCGCCAGCGCTGCCTGGCCCGACGCCAGGTGGTCCGGGTGGTAGCGCCCGATCTGGTAGGCCGGCCGCCAGGTGCGCTCCGGCGACTGGACGAGGAGGCGCGAGACGCGGTAGCGCCGAAACAGCCGCACCAGGTCGCGCCGCAGCTCAATCGAGGGCTCGAGGGTTCCGTCCGGGTAGTTCAGGAAGATGACGTCCCGTACGCCAAGAACGGCCGCGGCCGCGCGCTGCTCGCCCTGGCGCGTCTCGACGACCCGCCGGCGGGCCTCGGGCCCGACGTCGGTGGCCTCGTCCGGCCCGCCCGCCGAGCCGTCGGTGATGATCACCTGGTAGACGTCGTACCCCTCCTGTGCCCAGACCGCCAGGGTGCCGGCGCAGCCGAACTCGGCGTCGTCCGGATGGGCGACCACGACCATCGCGACCCTGGGCTCTGCCTGCTCGCCCCGGTCGGGCTGGTTCACGACCTCGATCTGCTCTGACTCGTCCACCATTGGCGTGCTGCCCCCATCTCCGCCGGCCGACCCGGCCGGACCTCACATGTCATTCCGCGCCGTGCGGTGCCGTCTGACAGCATACCCTGTCTTCGGAGCGTGCCCCAAGCCCGGCTCGCCGGTCGTCGAAAGGGAAATCCGGCGCTTGACAGGCTGATTGCTGACCACCAGAATGAGGTATCAAGAGCGCAGTCACATTGAGGTCTCTCCCGCCGTGGAGTATGGGCGCTACGTACGTCGTAGCTTGTCTGTCGGTATTTACCGGCTCCTCGGGTGTTCCCTTCCAGCGCGGGAACGGCTGCTTCCCCGCCCGGGCGTTGGGGACACAGTCACCCGGGACCGGCGCGAACGATCGGCCATCGTGACCCGGCGCTCGGGTGCGGGCTTGAGTGAGCGGAAAGGAGACGTGATGCGACTGCGGTCTGCGGGTTTCATCGGCCGCCTCTCGCCGTTGATATCGCTGCTCGTCATCGGAAGCCTGATCGCCGGCGCCTGCGGCGGCAGCGCCTCGCCGACGACCACGACGTCATCCACGTCTACGGCGACCACGACCACCGGGGCGAGCAGTACCGCGCAGGCGGTCGCCAGCGCGATCGCCACGGCGACCGGCACCCCCGAACCGCCGCAGCTCCAGACGGTCACCGAGCTCGCGCCGCCCAACCCACAGGACGGCGCGTCCCAGCCGGGAGCGGACCCCAACGCGAACCTGACCTATTCCCAGCCTCAGGAGACGCCCAGCTTCGACCCGCAGGTCGACTCCTACGGTGGCGTCTACATGCTCGTCTGGTCGCCGCTGCTCGGCCTGACGCCCGACAACAAGGTTGCCCAGAGCGGGGCCAAGGGCATGCAAGTCTCCAGTGACGGCAAGACCTACACCTTCACGCTCAACAAGATGGTGTACTCCGACGGCACCCCGGTCACGGCCTCGGACTATGCCTTCTCGATGCAGCGCGTCTGCGATCCCGCGGTGGCCGGCACCTACTCCAATGTCTACTTCGACATTGTCGGCTGCCAGGACTGGCGCAGCGCCGACACCACCAAGACGTCCCCGGCGCAGATGACGCAGCTGCAACAGGCGGTCCAGGACTCGATCAAGGCCGTCGACCCGAACACGCTCCAGATCCAGCTGAAGAATCCGGCCGGCTACTTCCCGTACGTGATGACACTCTGGATGTCCGATCCGGTGCGTAAGGACCTGGTCGACAAGGGCGGCAAGAACTGGGCGCAGAACACCACGCTCTACGTCGGCGACGGGCCGTACAAGGTCGTCTCGCACACCCCCAACCAGCAGTGGGTCCTGCAGCGCAACCCCAACTTCGCGCTCGGCAAGGGGGGCTTCGCCCAGGTCACGGTCAAGATCATCCAGACGCCGGCCACGGCGCTGCTGGCCTATCAGAAGGGCGAGCTGGACTGGTACGACGTCCCCAACTCGCAGTTCACCACGGTCGCGGCCGACGCGACGCTCAAGAGCCAGCTCATCCAGCTGCTGGACCCGTCGACCCAGTGGATCTCGCTCGACGTCGCCGATCCGCCATTCAACAACCCGCAGGTGCGCCAGGCCTTCGCCTATGCCATGAACCGGGACCTGTTCATCAAGCAGGTCAACGGTGGCTTCGGGCAGGTGGCCACGACGCTCCTGCCCCCGGGCATCCCCGGCTATCAGACGACATACCAGCAGTCGTATGACCCGACCAAGGCGCAGCAGCTCCTCTCCCAGGCGGGCTACGCCAACGGCAAGGGCTTCCCCTCCGTGAACTTCTACTTCGACAACAGTAATGATCTCCGGAAGAAGGTGGCGGAATTCTGGGCCAGCCAGTTCAAGCAGATCCTGAATGTGACCATCGTCCCGACGCCGATGGACCCGGTTGAGCTGGGCAACCTCGTCAGCCAGAAGAGCTCGCAGGTGCAGATGACGGAGGGCGACTGGTATCAGGACTACCCGCACGCGCAGGACTGGCTCAGCCTCCTCTTCGCCGACAACTCGGGGCTGGCCCCGCGCGGCTGGAACGACCCGAAGTTCAACGCGCTGACCGACCAGGCGGACGCGCTGCCGGTCGGCCCGCAGTCCGCCGCCCTGTACGAGCAAGCGGACGCCTACCTGGCGGAGAACGGACCGGCACTCTTTTACGATCACACCATCGCCCTGACGCTGATCCAGCCCGGCGTCAAGGGCTACTCCGCGAAGAATGGCCAGGTCTACGGGTTCTTCTTCAACATCTCGTTCGACATCGGCGCGATCTATAAGGTCAAGCAGTAGCCGGCCAGCCGCGGTGAGCCGGGGCGCGATCTGTCGTGCCCCGGCGCGCCGCTCCCGGTCGGGAGCGAGTCGCCGGTCGAAGGAGGTGAGGGCAGCGCATGATCGGGTTCATCCTTCGCCGTGTCCTGGCCGCCATCCCGGTCCTCTGGATCGTGATCACCGTGACGTTCGGCTTGATGCACGCGGCGCCGGGTGGCCCCTGGAATGCGCTGAACTCGCGCAAGCTCCTCGACCCGGCGCTGGAAGCCGCCTTCAATCACCAGTACGGCCTCGACAAACCGCTGTATGTGCAGTACCTGAACTACCTGGGCAACGTCATCCACTTTAACTTCGGTACCTCGTTCGAGCAGCAGGGCACTGGCGCCGCCGCGTTGATCATGCAGGGCTTCCCCTACTCCGCGGCGATCGGGATCGTTGCCTTCATCTTCGCGGTGGCGGCGGGCGTGCCGCTCGGGATCCTGGCGGCGGTCAAGCAGAACAGCTGGATCGACCACACCAGCCTCTTCGGTGCCACGGCCGGCTATGCGATCCCCAGCTTCGTCATCGGCATCTTCCTGCTGGTGATCTTCGGTGTCGACCTCGGCTGGGTCAGCATCTTGTGGAACGGAAGCTGGACAAACTACGTCCTGCCGAGCATCGTCCTCGGCCTGGGGCCGGCCGCCTTCATGGCCCGCTTGACCCGCGCCACGATGCTGGAGGAGATGCATCATGAGTACGTGCGGACCGCCCGAGCGAAGGGACTGCGTGGGACCGTCGTGATCGTGCGGCACGTCGTGCGCAACGCCATGATCCCGGTCGTGACGGTCATGGGACCGACCATTGCCGCGCTGGTGACCGGCACGATCATCATCGAAGAGGTCTTCAACGTCCCGGGCATGGGCCATCTCTACATCACCAGCATCGACGCGCGTGACTAGCCGGTCATCATGGCAACCACACTACTTTATGCGTTCTTCATCATTCTTGGTAATATGCTCGTTGACATTACCTATGGTCTCATAGACCCGCGCATCAAGACGACCTGACGGCGGGCTGGCGGCAGCGGAGGAGCGGCGATGGCAGTGGTCGGACAGGCGACTACGCGAGATCGCGACGTTACCACGCTCGCCGGCGAGCTCCGGGGCAAGCCGCGCGGCCTCTGGTCGGACGCCTGGCGGCGGCTGCGCCACAACCGGGCGGCCACGGCCGGCGTCATCTACATCGTCCTCATCTGCCTGCTGGCGGTCGTCGCGCCGCTGATCGCGCCCGACAACCCGAACTACGCCTCGCCCACCGCGCAGTCGAATACGCCGCCCATCTGGAGTGCCGGGCACGACACCCGCTACCTTCTGGGCACCGACGAGCTGGCGCGCGATGAGCTCAGCCGGCTCATCTACGGCACGCGGGTCAGCATGGCGGTCGGCATCGTGCCGATCGCCATCATCACCGTCGTCGGCCTGCTGGTCGGCCTCACGGCCGGCTGGGCCGGCGGCTGGATCGACAACGTCTTGATGCGCCTGGTCGATGCCGTCTATGCCTTCCCGGCGTTTCTGTTCTTCATCGTGCTGGCGACGGTGCTGCGGGACACCGGGTTCGGACGGCTCCTCGGCGGCCTGGTGATGCTCTTCACCGCCTTCGCGATCGTCGGCTGGACCGACATGTCGCGGCTCGTGCGCAGCCAGGTGCTGAGCGTCAAGCAGCGGGAGTACATCGAAGCCGCACGGGCGATCGGGGCGCCAACCTGGCGGATCGTGATGAAGCACGTCCTGCCGAATAGCCTGGCGCCGGTCATCGTCGCGATCGCCTTCGGCGTCCCGAGCTACATCCTGGCCGAGGCGTCGCTCAGCTTCCTCGGGCTCGGCGTGCAGGCGAGCGTGCCGAGCTGGGGCTCGATGGTGTTCGACGGCTTCCCGGCGATTCTCGGCCAGCCCGCGTTCGTGATCATGCCGTCGCTCCTGATCGCGCTGATCATGCTGGCCTTCACCTTCCTCGGTGACGGCGTGCGCGACGCGCTCGATCCGCAAGCGATGCAGTGAGCGCTGCCAGGAGCCGCGGCACCCGGCCGGTGACGGACCGCTCCGATGGCGCGGCGTAGGCGACCCGCCCGGCGGTTGCCCCCAGGTCCTCCCCGCCGTACCATCGACTGGAGGCCGACCTCAGGAACGGAGCCAGGAACGATGCCGCTGCTGCAGCTTCCCTACGGCCGGAGCATCCTGCCGCTCGATGCGCCGGACGGCGCCGTCGTCCTCGAGCCGCGCGCCCTGCCGGCGCTGGCCGACCCGTCGGCCGCGGTGCGGGCCGCGCTGACCGACCCCATCGCCTCGGCGCCGCTGCGGGACCTCGCGCGGGGCGCGCGCACGGCCACCATCGTGGTCAACGACATCACCCGGCCCTGCCCGTCGCGGCTGCTGGTCGAGGCGCTGCTGGAGGAGCTCGCCGCGGCCGGGCTCTCAGACCGGGACGTCACCCTGCTGGTGGCGACCGGCAACCACCGGCCCAACACGCCGGCCGAGCTGGAAGCCATGCTCGGCGCGGACCTCTGCCGGCGGTTGCGCGTCGTCAACCACGACGGGCGAGACCCGGCGGTGCTGGTCACCGTGGGTGTGACCCCGCGCGGCGTGCCGGTCGAGGTCAACCGGCTGGTGGTTGAGCCGGACCTGACGATCCTGACCGGCAACATCTCGCCGCACCAGACGGCCGGCTTCAGCGGCGGTCGCAAGAGCATCATGCCGGGAGTCGCCAGCGAGCGCAGCCTGCGCACCCATCACTCCGCCCCGATCCGCTCGCTGCTGCCGGTGATGGGTCAGATCGACGCCAACGCCTTCCACGAGGAGGCCGTGGCCGCTGCCCGCATCGTGGGTGTCGACTTCATCGTCAACTCCGTCAAGAACAGCCGCGGCGAGTTGGTCGCGGTCGTCGCCGGTGACCTCGAGGCGGCGCACGCGGCCGGCGTCGCCCGCTGCGAGGCGGCCTGGCGCGTCAATGTCGGGCAGCCGTTCGACGTGGCCGTCGTCAGCGCGGGCGGCTACCCCAAGGACATCGACCTGCACCAGGCGCAGAAGGCGGTCGCCTCGGCCGAGCTGGTGACGCGCCCGGGCGCGCCGATCGTGCTGGTCGCCAAGTGCTCCGACGGGATGGGCCGGTTCGCCGCGGCGCTGCTGCGTGCCGACAGCCCCCAGGTGGTGATCGACGAGTTCCTGACCGAAGGCTTTCGAGGGGACGAGCACACCTCCAAGGCCTACATGTTCGCCCGCGCGCTCCGCGAGCACCCCATCGTCGTCGTCTCCGACCGCCTCGAGCGGGAGACGCTGCAGCGGATGTTCCTCGACTGGGCGCCGACCCCCGACGCCGGGCTGACCCGGGCGCTGGCGATCGCCGGGCCGGCGTCCCGCATCGCCGTGGCGCCACACGCCGTCGACTGCATCTTCTCGCTGGCGCCGGTGACCCAGCCGGCCGACGACTGAGGCGCGCCGCCGCTCCGCGACCTCCGGTGCTCCTGTCCTGACAGGGTTCTGATACTCCTCCGCTACCCGCCGTCACGATTTTCAGACGCTCCCCGGCATAGGCTTCAGGAAGGTTAGTCCGGTGGGCCGGCCTGCCTGGCAGGGCGGCGACCGGCGTGAGCCGGAGTGTCCGGGCTCCAGACCGAAAGAAGGTTCGGCTATGGTCAGCAAGGCCAGGCAGACGGCGGTGCGGCAGCAGTCGCTGGCCGCGCCGCGCCTCCGGCTCGACCCCATCAGCGGGCTGGCGTGGCTCGTCGCGGCGCTCGCGTTGATCGCCACCGCCGTCGGCCTGTTCTGGCAGGGCGGCTCCGCGCCCGCGACCGTCACGTCGGTACGGGGTGAGACCGTCCAGCTCTACGGGCACGGGATCTACCGCTACGACAGCCTGTTCCAGGGTGCGATCTTCCGGGGCGCCGACGCGGCGGCGCTGGTCGTGGGTGTCCCGCTGCTCGTCCTGGCCATGCTCTGGTACCGGCGCGGGTCGCTTCGCGGGGCGCTCGTCCTGACGGGCATGCTCGCCTACTTCCTCTACTACTACGCGAGCGTGGCGCTCAGCGTGACGTACAACGGGCTGTTCATCCTCTACGTCGTGCTGTTCTCGGCCGGCCTGTTCGCGTTCGTGCTGTGCTTCCGGTCGATCGAGCGGCACGCCACGGAGATACGCCTGTCGCCGGGTCTCCCCCGCCGCGCGCTGGCGATCTTCATGCTCGCGGCCGGCGCCGTGACGCTGGTGGTGTGGCTGAGCGACGTGGTGGCCGCACTGCTCCGCGGTGAGGCGCCCGCGCACCTGGACGGCTACACGACGCCGGTCACCTACGCGCTGGACCTGGCGATCATCACGCCAACCTGCTTTGTGACGGGCGTCCTGCTCCTCCGACGGGCGACGATGGGCTACCTGCTGGCCGTCCCGCTGCTGGGCGTGATCGTGCTGCTGGCGCCGACGATCGTGGGGCAGACGGTCAGCCAGCTCTGGAGTGGGGTCTCGCTAACACCGCCTGAGATCATCGGCCCCACGGTGGGGTTCGTGATGCTGGGGCTGATCGCGAGCCGGCTCCTGGTAACCCTGCTGCGCCACATCCCCGACCCGGGTCCGACCCCGGCGGCCGTGCCGCCGCTCACGGAAAGCGATGCGAAATGAGCACGACACTCAATCCCCGACCGGCCGAGCGCGACCGCCGGCCCCTCCCGCCGGCACCGGCGAGCGCAGGTCACACCACGGCGCGACCGGAGCTGACGGCGGCCTATCGCTGGTCGTCCGCGCTGGCCCTCGTCGCCGGGATCGCGGCGGCGGTCGGCGCCTTCTTCCCGGCCGTGCTGTCGGCCAACGCGCCGATGACCGCCGGGAATGCGCGCGGGACGGACGTGGTCATGCTGGCGCTGGCCGTTCCGGCGCTGGTGATCGCGATGCTACTGGTGGCGCGCGGCTCGCGGCGCGCGGCGATCGTCTGGCTGGGCGCGCTCGCCTACATCCTCTACAACTCGGTGTTCTTTGCGTACGGCACGCACTTCAATGGGCTGTTCCTGTCCTATGCGACGGCGCTCTCCCTGGGGGTCTGGTCGGTGCTGTCGCTGCTGCGCGCGGTGGACACGGAGGACCTGCGGGCTCGCTTCGCGCCGG